>JAUYJC010000084.1 GCA_030688735.1 Deltaproteobacteria bacterium | reverse complement strand
CTCTCTATTAACAAAGATCTTCAATTGATCGAACCAGCTCCTCTCTTGCTCGTTGATATATTCTCAGATCGTGCCTTCGAACTACTATCCTTGAGAATTGTCGCGGCTTGCGCAAATTTCCCGGGAATCGAAATCTCTCGGATTCGGATATTGCTCGCGCAAGGCGCCAAGACGCTAAGTGACAGGCCCAAGACCTGTCATCCCGAGCGAATGCGAGGGATCTAGGAAAGATTTCTCTCTTCGTTCGAAATGACAATGATTTTCCTTTGCGCCTTTGCGTCCCTTCGACATTGCTCAGGACATGCTTTGCGGGAGATATTCGGAGACCGACCGGTGCGCAGAGCGCAACCTACGAAAACCTTCGTGTCCTTCGTGCCTTCGTGGTGAATCCGACTTTTCTCATTTTGGTTGCGGCTTAGCCGCCCTGTGCCTCTGTGGTGAAAGAAGGATTGGTGCTTTGGTTGCGGCGTAGTCGCGCTGGGGCGACCGACCGTTGACACGTAATCCCCCTCACCCAACAATTTCGCCCCATAAAGCTTTTCGCGCGATCCAGGACCAATGGCTACGCTCAAGCTCAGGGCGGCAGCGCAGGCCGATCTCAATGAGCTTTGATCGCAGCAGTTCAGCTTGACCTGGCTACCGATCTATGACATTTTTCCTGCTATCTTTTGTGGCCTGTCGCCTTGGTATTCGAGATTCAAGACATAAACCCGTGAAACCCAATTCCGCCATTCCCTCCGCCGTCCCACACAGGATTCCCTCCCTTCGCGGGGCCGATGATCCTTTCAGTTACGTTTCCGAAGAGCTCGATCTCGTGGAACAAAATCTCGCCCGGGCGATTCGTTCCCGTGAACAAGCGTTAACGGATATCGCCGCGCACCTTATTCTGGGAGGCGGGAAGAGAGTACGGCCGGCAGTCACCCTGTTGGCCTTTCTCGCTTTCGACGGCAAACGGACTCAAGACATCGTGGACATCGCGACCTCGATCGAGCTCATTCATACCGCAACCCTGCTCCATGACGACATCCTCGACGGGGCGGAAACCCGGCGCGGCAAGGATTCGGCATTCAAAAAATTCGGCCTCAAATCGACACTGGTGGCCGGGGATTTTCTTTTCATCAAGGCCTTCGAGTTCGCGGGAAAATTCGACGAGACGGTGGTTCAATGGACGGCCGACGCCTGCGCGCTGTTGACCGAGGGGGAGATCCTTCAGGGGATTTTCAACCGCAACCAAGCCGTAACCGTTGACGACTATATCGAAATTGTCAGAAGGAAAACCGCGTCCCTGTTCCAAACCGGGGCCAAGATCGGAGCTTATCTCGCGGGGGCGAACTCCGCTCTGATTGACGCGGCCCATAGCTACGGCCTTAACATGGGCATCGCGTTTCAAATCATCGACGACATTCTGGACGTCGTCGGCCATTTGGAACTTCTCGGTAAGCCCACCGGCATGGATTTGCGCGACGGGAATCCATCTTTGCCGATCATTTTATCGCTAATTGCTGGCGATACCGCGGTCTGCGAAGTCTTCAAGCAGGCGCGACCGTCAGAGGATCAGATCTCGACGGCGCTGGAAGCCATCAAGGCGGGTCCCGCCATCCAACAAGCCAAAGCGCTTTCACGGCAGTATGCCGAAGACGCGCTGAAATCGCTAAGAAAATTTCCGCCTTCGCTCTATCGCAACGGGCTCAAGACACTCGTCCAGTTGATTATCGACAGAGATTTCTAGGTCGGCCCGCCACGTCCGTGGCTGATCCGACCGGGAGCTATCGGCAACTCACGCTACCTATCAAACAATGGCCGCGTCTGAAAACCCGCGTGACCGCGCCGTGCAACACATGTTCAATCGGATTGCGCGGCGTTACGACCTGCTTAACCGCGTGATCAGTTTCCGTCTCGATAACCGCTGGCGAAAGCAGGCGATTCAAAGCATATGGACCGCTGACAACCCTCTCATTCTCGATCTCGGCACCGGAACCGGCGACCTTACTTTTTCCGCGTTGAAGTGGAGCCCCACGGGCAAGCCCGTGGGGCGAAATCCTGAGCAAGAGCCCCGGGCCAAGGCCGGGGCTCGCGTCGAAGGGGCGACCGGCGGCGGGCGGATCGTCGGGCTGGACTTCTCCCTGGAGATGTTGAAGTTGGCGCAAACAAAAAGCCGCAGCTTGCCGCACGGCGAACAAACTCACTTTGTCCTAGGCAGCGCCTTGGTGGCGCCGTTTCGCGACGCCGTCTTTGACGGCGTCATGAGCGCGTTCGTCTTGAGAAATGTTTCGGATTTGGCGCTTTTCTTTAGCCAGGCTTTTCGCGTCTTGCGGCCGGGGGGGAGAATAGTGACCTTGGATATGTTCCCGCCTTCGACCGGTCTGTTCGCAAAATTTTACGGCCTATATTTTTACCGCCTTGTGCCGTGGATCGGCGCGCTGCTCGCCCGTGATCGCGATGCGTATCAATACCTGTCGGAATCGGTAAGAACTTTTCACTCCCCCATGATGGTGGCTAAGATCCTAAAGCAAACCGGTTTTGAGCATATCAGGTGGCGCAAATTTTTGTGCGGGTCGGTTTGCATGCATGTCGCGGAGAGGCCGAATTCATCCGGTATCCCAGCGTGAATCATGCAAGGCTTCTCGAGCAGCTTCCTTATCTTCTTCCAGCAAATCGCGCTGGGGGGATTGTTCGCCATATCGGTGACGCCCTTTCACGAGCTCGAAAGGGCTTTCTATAAATCTACCGGAGGGGTTTTATTCATCATCGCTTTGCTCGGGCTGTGGGGCAAGAGCGGAATTTATTGGGAGAGTATCTCGCAGGTTTTTACCTGGGGGATCGCGGCCGAGATCTCATTTCACGTTGCGTTCGTGGTGACATTCGCTTGCTATATGACTTCCTTGTGGACCGATTGGCAACGGTTTAGGGCACGAAGCTTTTCCGCCTCCATTATCACGGGCCTGATCGGCCTTATCTTGACCGCCCGCGGCTTTCACTCCGCGTCTGTTTTTTCCTTGGAGAGCGTGATCTACCCCGCGAGTTTTTTTCTTTCTTCCCTGTTGTTGGGCAGCGTCACCGTCGGCATGCTGATCGGCCACTGGTATTTGATCGATACCGGCCAAAGCCTCGATCCGTTCGTCCGCATCTACAAATTTTTCGTCGTCGCCCTGTTGCTTCAAGCCGCCTGTTTTGTGCTAGTCCTACCGGTGCTTTACTTTCACGGCTCACCGCAGATCGATGCCGGCTTTGCCCGGCTCTGGACCAACCACGCGACCCTTTGGGCACTTCGGGTCCTGGTAGGTCAGATCGCGCCGCTGATTTTGTCTGGAATGATTTGGCGAACTCTGAAAATCCCGCACACCATGGCGGCCACGGGTCTTTTTTATATGGCTCTACTGGGCGTTTTCGTCGGTGAAATATTGGGCAGGCAGATATTGGCCCTAACTTCTCTCCCGCTGTAGGATTGGCGCCCGCTTTACTCGGCTCGCTTGGGATAGGTTTTGATCTTCGTGATTCTAAGACCGCTTGACGTCCAGCCCAGATCATAACCCACGGGCTCCCCTTCTATTAAATCCCCGGGGGTTTTTGCCTCGCCAAAAAGAATGACCAGCTCATAAGAAAAGGTAAGCTCGCGCCCGCTCTCGGTGCGAACGATCCCGGTGTTATTGGACGGGAAAAGCTTGGTCACGACTCCATGATGGTATTGGTCGTTCGGGTATATTGTTCCGGGATGATCGTTGGTCTCGTTCATGAAAGTTATTTAGAACCTTCTGGACCGAAGCGTCAAGTGCCCGTCGCTCGCAGGCTCACTTAATGACAAATTCAGCTCCGATAGTTACCTAGTCTTGCTAGCGAACACTCTGCTACAAGAGTCAGCGGCGTTACCGCGCGGGCGAGGAAAAAATGCGAGACTATTTAGAGGGGATGCTTCTGGGTCGCGATCCGGCCTTGAAGCTGCATGAGACCGTCGAGCACCGCTTCAGGCCGCGGTGGGCAGCCGGGGACGTAAACATCCACCGGTATGATTCGATCGATCCCTTGCACTGTGGCGTAGTTGTCGTAGAAGCCGCCGCTAGCGGCGCAAGCCCCGAATGCCATGACCCACCTTGGTTCACACATTTGCTCATAAACTCGCTTTAGCACCGGCGACAGTTTGTGATTGACGGTTCCGATAACCATCAGCAGA
>JAUYJC010000069.1 GCA_030688735.1 Deltaproteobacteria bacterium | reverse complement strand
ATGGCCTTGTCGTCGGTTTGGCGTCCGCGTGTCCCCTCTTCCGGGCCGCCAACGTAGGTCTCATCGATCTCGATCTCGCCGGAGAGCCCGTCGCGGCCGGGGTGGACCATCCCCCGGCGCAGCTTATGCAGCCAGGTCCTGTCCGTCTCATAGCTGCCCAGGCCGTGTACCCGCTGCAGGCCCTGCTCGCTGACGCCGTTCTTTTGGCTGGTGACGAACCACTTGGCGTGTAACCACATCCGCAGCGGCTTGCGCGTGTCCTGCAACACAGTTCCGGCCGTCAGCGATACCTGCCGATCGCAGGCTCGACAGCGCAGCAGGCTGCGCGACATTTCCCACGGCTCGCCCATTGCCGCACAGTGGGGGCAGACAAAGCCATCCGACCAGCGAAGCCGCCGGATATACTCCCGGCACGCCGTCTCGCTGCCAAACCATGCGTCGAACTCCTGAAAGGTCCGAGGGTAGTCAACCCCGGCGACGGGATGCCTTGGGCTTTCCATCCCTCAACGCTATCATTGGTGCCGACGTGTGTGAAGGGGATACCCATTTCCGTCAAATAGGCTCGCGTTCCTTTTTCCTTCCCCCTCCATCAGGCATCGATTTTCCACGTTTCCGGAATTCCGGAAACGTGATAGAGAAGGCGCATGGAAGAGGACAGCTACAGACAGTCGCGTCTGTGCCGCCTGCTCGGCAATCCGGTCGCATTCGCCGTCGTCGAACTGCTGGCAAATAATAGCGAGTTGAACCCGAGCGAGATCTCCCGCGCGGTCGGCCGAAGCGTGCAACGGGTAAGCACCGTGCTCGGCGCGCTCCGCTTGGCCGAGGTCGTGCGCTACGACAGCGACGGAAAGCGCAACCGCTACCGGCTCAAACACCCCCGGGAGGTCCGCAGCGTTCTTGCCTCGCTTTCCCGTTTCGTGAAGGTCGCTTCCGCGGTGGGCGCACGCGACAGGTAGCCGCCCGCATTTTCACGTTTCCGGAATTCCGGAATTCCGGAAACATGGAAGTTCGAACGCCGGTCCCCTCTCCGTGACTGCGTGAATGTCAAAGACAAAGATTTGCCCTCGAGGCTCCCCTCTCGCTCCCTCGGCGCAACGTTGTACATCAGGAATCGAGACAACTTCACCTTGCTTCAGAGCCGACGCTCGGTTTCGTTGGTCGTGATCAGTTGAATATCACAGGTAACGATTCGACCCAGGGTTCGACACCGTGCCGTCGATCCGGAAGAGCAGACGGCTCCCTTGTGCTTCGATGATAGACCTGACCCTAGCCATGATACTAGCCATGATAGAAGTTATTTACGCTGCCGTTGCAGTGAGGTGCGAAAAGCGAGAACTCAAAAATCATTCCCTCGCCAACAAAGTGGGAGAAGGTGAGGGCCGGGCAAAGACCTTACGCGAGAGAAAAAGTAGCCCGTCACCTATATGTTCTCTGAAACTAGACCTGTTTGCCCAATCCGTGCTTAAGCTATCACATGACCATTCCCTTTCGGCCGCGCTGGTATTTCTTTATCGCGCTGGTCTCCATCACCTTCATCGGTCCTCTCTCGCTCCATTTCTTCATCCCGGCCATGCCGGCGGTGAAGGAGGCGTTCGGGGTTTCGACCAACATAGCGCAGCTTACGATGTCGCTTGCGATGCTGTCGATGGCCTTCTTCACGGTGCTCTATGGCGGCTTGTCCGACCGCTTCGGGCGCAAGCGCGTGCTGCTCGGCGGGCTGGTACTGTTTACCTGCGGGGCTGCCAGCTGCATGGCCGCCGCTAGCATGCCTATGCTGCTCACGGGCCGCATTCTACAGGGAGCGGGGGCGGGTTGCGGCGTCGTCCTCGCGCGCGCCATCGCCCGTGACGTCTATGGGCAGGACCGCGTTGCCCAGGTGATCGCCTATCTCACCGCCGCCTACGTGCTCGGACCGATGTTTGCGCCGCCGATCGGCGGCCAGCTGACCGCCCTCTTCGGTTGGCGTGCGCTGTTCGTGGTCGCGTCGGCAGTCGGGCTGCTGGTGATACTTGCGGTGGCCTTTGCGGTACCGGAAACCCGCGCTCGCAACGCTGCCCTGCCGTATGGCATGTTCGCCGGCTACCGGTCGCTATTGCGGCGGTGGCGCTTCGTCGGCTTCATGCTGCAGCCCGGACTACTGTCGGCGGCCTTCTACACCCAGGCAACGGCGGTGTCGTTCCTCGCCGCCGAATATCTTGGCGCCGATGCCGCCAAGATCGGCCTGTGGTTCTTTGCCTTCCCGATCGGTTTCATGACCGGCAGTTTTATCTCGGGCCGCATCGGCGCCAACCGTTCCATCGAATTCATGACCATCCTGGGCGGCGTGGTCGGCGTCGCTAGCGGCGCCTTGCTCGTCGGCTGGCTCTACTTTGGCGGCGTCTCGATGGCCGCGCTCTACATCCCGGGAACTTTCGTCAGCCTCGCTCAAGGCCTCTCCATGCCTTACGCCCAGGCCGGCGCGATGGCGGTCGACGCCGAGCTTGCCGGCTCAGCCTCGGGCGCGGTGGTGTTCTCGCAGTTTTTCTGGCCGGCCGCGCTGCAGCAGCTCACCGGGTTGCTGGCGGACGGTACCTGGGTGCCGATGGCGGCGGTGCAGTTCGCCGCAGTAACGGGAGCCCTGCTCGCCGGCTGGATGGCGGCGCGGGCTAGGGAATAGTCGTTGACCAGGTGGTGAGACCGACGAAAATCCGAAATGTCAAAACACAAGAGTCGAAACAACTATGTTATAAAATGGAACCGCCGGGCTGAAAGCCGACATCCAACCAGGCACCTTTCTATCAGTCTACTATTCACGATCGCGTCTCGCGTTCTTGACTCTCCATGCTCTTGATCTTCCAACGCTTTGAACCTAAAAACAGCAGTTGACGGTTGATAGAATTGGAGTTGGCGGAGCGAGAGGCAAGACAATTTTGCGTCTGAAGCGCGCGACGGTGGCCACAATATGCTCGCAGACGAGTTGCCAGACCGATTTGACTTTGAACTGCTCCGCAGCACTTTTGAACTTGTCGATCAGCGCATGGATAGCGGTGAGCAGTACTTTCGCTTTGTCGGCCTCGGCATGCTGAGAGGTAATGGTGAGATGCCTTGCGCCGCCATGCGTGGTCTGACGCGCCACTGCCGAGAGCAGAAACGGCCGGCTGGTGATCGCTTCCATGCGGACCTTGGGATTTCCCAGCCGCACAAATAAACTCCACCAGTTGTAGATCAGTGCGACGGCCGACGCCGAGAGTCGACAGCGTGCCAGGTCACGAGTGGTAAACCCACCCCAACCCCATTGGTTTTTAAATTCATCGAAGGTGTTCTCGCTGTCGGCCCGATCGCGATACAGTTGGGCGATAGTCAATAACTCATGGTTCAGATCGGTCACCAGCACGGCATACTCGTAGCGCTTGGCCGCAACGTTCAGTTCAACAAAATCCAGCACCCCTTGTGATTCATCGGCCAGCAGCGCTTCGCCGCTAAACGGACGACGCAGCACAATGACCCGGCGCGTTCGACTCCAACCGTCGAGTTTAAGTTCCCCATCTTTTCCTTCCCAACCTTGTCCCGCTGGGTTCCAGCCCTGCTCCCAGAAACGCTGCTTGATATAGCGCTTGACGTTGCGAGTCAATCTGAGCTTAAACAAATACCTCTGCCCACGATCTTCCAGGGCTTTGAACATCGGCTCACCGGCCAATCCCGCATCCCCTCGCACCAGTTGAGGGCGCTGGTGCGGCGCCAATCCATCAAGTATCCGCAACAACCCTGGTAGCGTGTGATTGGCATGGCTCTGGTTACCCGCTAACACGTCCACTCCCAGCATCAGTCTCAGTCCCGATACCTGATAACTATGATACGCATGCGATGGACGACCGGGCTTGTGCGGATTGTAGCCCACCACCGCCCCTTGCTGTTTGCCGTACAACGGCTTGACCGTCACATCCGCATCCAAGATCCACGGCGCATCTAACACTCCCAACACCGTGTGCCCGATGTGGCCTGATAGCCACTGAACCCCAGATGTCTCATCGATCGCCTTCAGCCCTCGACGCAACGTGTCTTCAGCCACTACCCCGCTCATCTGCGTATTCCGATGAAATCGCCACCGATTCCGAAGCAAACCGGCACGCATACCGGAGCAAATCGGCAGTCCGAGAAGTCGGAGCGAAGCGACGCTGGGAATTTGTTCATAGCCTAAGTGTTGTCTGAGTTGCAAGTCACG
>JAUYJC010000064.1 GCA_030688735.1 Deltaproteobacteria bacterium | reverse complement strand
GGCTTCGTCAATGACTATGCCATCGGCGAAGTCAGTGAAAAATACAAACAGGACCAACGGGTATGGATCGTGCGCGAAGAAACCGGGGTCTATGCGATCTTCGCCAAGTGCACGCATCTCGGCTGCACGCCGCGCTGGCTCGCCGCCGAAAACAAATTCAAGTGTCCCTGTCACGGCAGCGGCTTTTTCAAATCCGGCTTAAACTTCGAAGGACCGGCGCCGCGCCCGCTGGACCGCTTCAAGGTGACCATCGGCGACGACGGCCAGCTCATTGTTGATAAGAGCAAAGTTTTCAAGATGGCGCCCAGCGGCGAACCCGACGAGCAGTACCCCGAAAGCATCCTCAAAGCCTAGCCAAAGAGATTTGAAATTTTTGGTTCGTGAAAATGAGGTCGGGCATTCTGTGACTCGCGCAAAGCATGCCCTGAGCAACGTCGAAGGGGCGCAAAGGGCGCCAAGGAATGAGAAGCAGAGAAAAAACTCGAAACTCGAAATCCGAAACAAATCCGAATGACCCAAACTAAGTCTTCAATGTTCCAAACAGGCCCGTTTCGGATTTCGTAATTGGGATTTAACGCTGTGCGTTTGTTTCGGATTTCGATATTCGGATTTCGGATTTTTTTCGCAGGCATGTTGCGCGGTAAATTTGTTGAAGTCGTTCTGTTTAACAATTCGATGGTAAGCGCCTAACGGAAGTACCCTATGGACAAGAATTTATTCGACAAGATCAAGAACGATATCGTCGAAAGCCATGTGTGGAAGGCGATCTTTCGCCACGGCTACGAAGACACGCCGCGCAACCGCGTCCTGATGGTGACGGCCAATGTCTTTCTCCACCTTCATCCGGCCAAAGTTCGGCGCCATGGCGTGCGCATGCGTTTCACCTGGTGCATGGGCGGCCTGACCTTCTTCATGTATCTGGTGACGGTGGTTACGGGAATCTATCTGATGTTTTACTACCGGCCGGTCGCCGAGTACGCCTACGCCGACATGAAATACCTCGAGTTCGACATGCCCTTCGGCATGCTCATGCGCAACATGCATCGCTGGGCGGCGCACACGATGATCGTTTTTGTCTGGATGCATATGTTTCGCGTCTTCCTGACCGGTTCGTACAAGCCGCCGCGGGAATTTAACTGGATCGTGGGCGTGCTGCTGCTCGTGCTGACTTTGCTTCTGAGTTTCACCGGTTATCTCTTGCCGTGGGATCAGCTATCGATCTGGGCGGTCACGGTCGGATCGAACATGGCGCGCGCCACACCCCTGCTCGGCTATGAAGGACCGTTTGCTGATTTCGTCGGCGCCAACCCGATCTACGACGCCCGCGCGTTCTTGTTCGGCGGCGGTGAGATCGGCCCTCATACTTTGCTGCGGTTCTACATACTCCACTGCATTTTCATACCGATGGTCGCCAGTATCCTGATGGCCGTTCACTTCTGGCGCATCCGGCGCGACGGCTTCTCGGGTCCTTCCCTCTGATCGTAGGTAGAAGCGAGGAAAAAGATGGCAGAGGCCGCCAAAGAAAAAAGACTACCCATCGACGATAAGGTCCATACCTGGCCGCATCTGGTGCGCCTGGAGTTTCTGGTCGCTCTGTTCGTCCTGATCGCGCTGACTATCTGGTCGCTTACGATCGATGCGCCGTTGGAAGAGCCGGCGAACCCGACCCGCACGCCGAATCCGTCGAAGGCGCCCTGGTACTTTTTGGGGCTCCAGGAGATGCTCGTCTACTTCGACCCCTGGAACGCCGGGGTTGTTTTGCCGAGCCTGATCATCGTCGGCCTGATGGTCATTCCGTTTATCGATATCAACCCCAAAGGGAACGGTTATTATTGCTTTAAGGAAAGAAAGTACGAGATTCTGACCTTCATCTTCGGGTTTCACATCTTGTGGATCGTGATGATCATTATTGGCACGTTTTTCCGCGGCCCAGGGTGGAACCTTTTTTGGCCTTGGCAGAGATGGGACCCGCACAAGGTTGTGGCATTGACCAACGTCGATTTGCCCTATCTGCTCGGTTTTAGGGATTACTGGATCTCCGCCGTCTTTGGCTTGATTGTCATCGGCGCTTATTTCGTCATTACGATCGCGGGCTTTTATTGGTGGGTGTTGCGGGTGAAGGGGCAGGAGTTCATGGAGCGCTGGGGGACGGTGCGGTTTACCATCACCGCCGTGCTCGTCGCGCTGATGCTTTCTCTTCCCGCGAAAATGTTTCTCAGACTTGTCTTTAACGTCAAGTACGTCCTGGTCACCCCCTGGATCAACATTTGATGTTTTACGTCGCCAAGATACTTCAAGCCTTAGGGCTTGCCGACGTCGGCTACGCTCTTTTTGTCGGCATGACGAAAAATTCTTCGATGGCGGAGGAAATCGTGTTGTCACTCATCGGTCTCGGGGTTTTTTCCTTGGGCCGCGCGCTTGAGCGCAAGGTCGTGTGAGGTAACGGGGATGGCGGAACGAGGAATCGATAAACAAGAAGAAAAGAAATCCTACGGGAGTGTTTTCCTCAACGGGATTGCCCTCCTGGTGGTTTTGACGGGCTGGTCCTTCTGGGACGACAACATTACGCGCCGGCCGTGGAAAACGATTCAAGCGCGCTTCTACCATCTCGACTACAGTAAGGCCAAGGCTGCCTATGACGAAGAGAATAAGAAGCTGCAAGCCAATGGCGCTTACCAAGAACTTTCCAAGAAGCTGGCCGCCGCGCAGGCGAGTTTAAGCGGCGGTGCGTTGGGTCAAAAGCTCGCGTCGTTGGAAAAACAAGAAACCGCGGCTACGGTTCGCTTTAATGATATCGATCAAGAGGTCAAGAACGTCAAGAGTGAGCTGGAGGAGGCTTGGTACGAGCACGATCATGCGGTACAGCAAAAGCGCAACGTCAAGCCCTACCTGGATCACATTAAAGATCTCGACAAAGAAAAAGAGAAGCTCGACCCCGAACTGGAGAAGGCGCGCCAAAAACGCGATCTGATCAAGGAAGAAATTAAGACGATTCGTAATAGCACCAAGGAAATCGAAAGCGAGCTGGAGAAGCTCACTGCGGAACGAGACAAGTGGGTCCGAGTCATGGAAAACGTCACACTCACCATCGGGCCGCTCTCCGTTTATAAGATTCCGAAGATCCAACAAGTGTCTCTCGAAGAATTCGACCGCAACAATTTCAATCAGCCCATCGCGCGCGTGGATCGGTGTCAAACCTGCCACTTGGCGATAAATCGTCCGGGGTTTGAAAAGGAGGCCAATCCTTTCAAAACCCATCCGAAACGGGAAATCTTCCTCGCCGACAACACCCATCCGCCGGGAACGTTCGGCTGCACGGGCTGTCATGAAGGGCAAGGCGTCGCCGTCAACAGCGCGAAACATGCCCACGGCGAAGTGCATCTATGGGAATTCCCGCTTCTGCGCGGAACAAAATCACAGTCGAGTTGTACTTCGTGCCATCTCGACGTGCAAAAGTTCGAGGCCGAAGCGCCGCTGTTGGCTCAGGGGCAAAGACTCTTCGAGCAGGTCGGCTGCACGGGCTGTCACCTCGTCAAAGGTTACGAGAACCTCCCCAAAATCGCCCCGAGCTTGCGCAAGATCAACGCGAAAGTCGATCCGAGCTGGATGGTGCGTTGGATCGAAAACCCGCACAAGATGCGTCCGCGCACACGCATGCCGAGCTTCGACTTGAAGCAGGACGATGCGGTGGCCATCGCCGCGTTCCTCTGGTCGTTAGCCAAAGAAGAGGGTGACAAGTGGACCCAGGAACATCCGCTCCCGGCGGGCTTCCGCGAGGGGGATGCGGCTGAGATCGCCAAAGGGAAAAAGCTCGTCGAAAGCATCGGTTGCAAAGGGTGCCATGGCTTAGCTGATGGCGAGTTCTCGACGCCTGTGGGGAAGGAAAAGGACCTCGTTCCCAATCTCAAGGATGTCGCCTCAAAAACCGGCGCCCAGTGGACCTATCACTGGATCAAAAATCCGCGCGGCTACTCTCCGAACACGAACATGCCGAGCCTGCGCCTTACCGACGAGGAGGCGATGGCCATTACCAACTATTTGATGACGCTGGGCGCCAAGCCCGAGGCGATGGCTGGTATAGAGGAAAAACTCGCCGACGCCAAGAACGTCAAGCACGGAGAAGCACTCGTGCGTCGATGGGGTTGTTATGGTTGTCATGATATCAAGGGTTTTGAGAAAGAGTCCCGCATCGGCGCCGAGCTCACGACGTTCGGTTCCAAGCCTAAAGAGGAACTCTTCTTTGGTAACCGCACGGATATCAAGGAAACCTGGGACGACTGGACTTATAACAAGCTCAAAACACCCCGGATCTATGCGACGGAACGTATCGAGCAGTTGATGCCGCAGTTCAATCTGGCCGATGACGACATCAAAGCATTGCGCGTACTGTTGGGCGGTTTTCGCGAAAGAAAGGTTGGGCAGCGCTATCAAGCCGATCAAGGCTTGCGGGTCCAACAGGTCGTCGAAGGACGGCGGATCATGCAGCAGTACAACTGCGTTGGCTGCCACGAGATCGAGAAACGCGGCGGATTCATCCGCAAATACTATAAAGAGAATCCAAGTCTCGCCCCGCCGGTTCTCAACGGCCAGGGTGAGAAGGTCCAGTCGAATTGGTTCTTTGGTTTCCTAAAAGCGCCTATCCCGATCCGTCCGTGGCTTGAGACCCGAATGCCGACGTTCGGTTTATCTGACGAGCATGCCAATCAGCTCGTGAGCTATTTCAACGGTCTTGCCAAAGTGGATGTCCCCTACACCTATGTCGATGACAAAAAAATCCCCAAAGAACATCTGGAGGCGGCGCGGGTTCTTGTTTCCAAGGACTTTTTTAACTGTTTCAGTTGTCACCTGCAGGGCGAGCGGAAACCTGACGGGCCCATGGAAGGTTGGGCGCCGGACTTAGCCCTGGCCCGCCAACGTCTCAATCCGAATTGGATCATCAAATGGCTGCAAGATCCGCAGAAAGTTCAACCGGGAACCAAGATGCCGTCGTTCTATCCGGGAGGCCCGGATAATATCCTTGGCGGCAAAGACGACCGTCAGAT
The DNA here is from genome assembly GCA_030688735.1 of Deltaproteobacteria bacterium. Classification (GTDB taxonomy): domain Bacteria; phylum Desulfobacterota; class Binatia; order UBA9968; family UBA9968; genus JACPFE01. The sequence goes on along the minus strand of JAUYJC010000064.1, from coordinate 4,077 downwards.
CCAGGCGTTGCGCGATTATTTAATGAGCATCGGGAAAGGCGCCCCGGCGGCTGTAAGCGCCGAAGTCGCCAAGGCAAAGCCAACAAAGCGGTGAATTTATAGCGCTCTTTGTCGTCAAAAGAATAGCGAGCTATATCTAAGGAGGAACCTATGAATAAGTTAGGGTTTTTGGTGTTATCGGCGGTGTTGGTGACTTTGCCGGTTAGCGGCATGGCGGCTTACGAAGGCGGTGATGTGAAAGACGGCGGTACAATCTCTGGTAGCGTAAAATTCAAGGGCAGCGCCCCAGCGCCCAAAAAACTGGATGTCGGCAAGGACAAAGAGGTCTGCGACAAGTCACCCAAGACGGATCAGTCTTTGATCGTCAACGGCGGCAACCTAGTGAACGCCGTGGTAACGATCACGGATATCAAAAAAGGGAAGAAAATCGAGCTTAAGAAAGTTACCATGGATCAAAAGGGCTGCGAGTATCATCCGCATGTATTGGCCTTTCCGGCGGGATCGACCGTTCAAATTCTAAATCCGGACGGAATTCTCCACAACGTCCATTCCTATAGCAAGGTCAACAGCGCGTTTAACATGGCGCAGCCGAAATTCAAAAAGACCATGGACGTCAAGATCGAAAAGCCCGAAGCCGTCGAGATGAAGTGCGATGTGCACGGCTGGATGCAAGGTTGGTTGGTAGCCACGGAGAATCCTTACTTCGCGGTAACGGATAATTCCGGCAGCTTCAAGCTGACCGATGTGCCGGCGGGAACCTACACGGTGGAAGTCTGGCATGAGAAGCTCGGCAAAAGCAGCCAGAAAGTGACCGTCAAAGCGAAAGAAGAGGCCAAGGCCAACTTCGAAATCGCAGGCAAGTAGATCGCCAACCCAATGTTACATGCACGGCACCCGGACTCCGGGTGCCGTGTTTTCTTGGCGTCCAGAACCTTACAGCTGCATTAACCGACGAAATTCGTTCTTACCATTAAGATCGCGAAGGACACGAAGGTTTCGGAAATTTTGTTCCTAAACTTCGTCGTCTTCGTACTACTATTATAGCTGAAAATTTGCGCGGCTCGCGCAAATTTTCTGAGTTCCGAAGACCTCTCGGATTCGGATTTGCCTCTCGCCAAGGCGCCAAGACGCTAAGCGACAGCCCGAAGGCCTGTCATCCCGAGCGAATGCGAGGGATCTAGGAAAGATTTCTCTCTTCGTTCGAAATGACAATCTTTTCGCTTTGCGTCTTTGCGAGAGATATTCCGAATTTGGTTGCGGCGTAGTCGCGCTGGGTCCTTCGTGGTGCCATTCTTAATATCGGTCGAGTTTCTGCATAGTTAATCGCTCTCGACCCTGCTCTTGAAAAAGTTCCAGGCGCGCTCCAAGTCCACCGGGGGTAGGGCTTCTATCCGCCGCTGCGCAGATTCATCAGTCGTCAGCGGAATCGGCGTGCCGATTTGCAGCGCGCCGTAAAGAATCTCCGCCGCTTCCTCCAAGTAAATCGCCATCATGACCGCCTCCGGGATCGTCCTTCCCACCGTCACTTGACCGTTACCCCTGAGCAGGACGGCGGGCTTGTCGCCCAACCTTGCTGCCACTGCCGCCCCCAATTCTGCGGTGGTAATCAAGTCGGGTCTTTGAAACACCGGGACGCCGTTGGCAAAAAAGCTGCCGTGGTTGTGCACCGGCTCGAGCTTGCGGTCGGTCACGGAAAACATATTGGCCACCCGCGCGTGGATGCGCGCGATCGCGTGAACCTTGGGCTTGGCTTTCATGAGAGCGGCGTGGAGCCAGGTCTCAGACGGCGCGGGTTGGCTGCCTTCGATGACTTCGCCCTTGAGATTCACGGTGAGCAGATCCTTCTCTTTGACCAGTGCCAGGCTGATCCTCGGGGTCATAACAAAGCGCTGGGAATTGGGAATGCGCGCGCTGACGTGGCCGAAACCTTCGACGAGTTTCTGCTGCGAGAGAATGCGGCAAGCGCTGACGATATCTTTTCTTAGCTGCGGGGTATGGGCCATTGGACACCTTTAATTTTTTTTGGATTTACGCTATATTAAATCGTTCCGATTTCTTGGAAACGAGATCCGATTTTGAAGATTACCGTTGAATCTTACGCCGACTCCAAAGGACAGGAAAGCCCGACCCGGTTCATGTTGGGCGCAAAAAGCGTACAGATAAGCGCCGTGGTGGATCGCTGGTTCGGCGAGCAGGCCTGTTATTTTCGCGTCCTTGGCGATGACGAGAACTCCTATATCCTCAAGGGACCGCTTGGGGACGGCTCCTGGGAACTGGTTTCTTTCACTCATAAGGATTCCCGCGGCACCGAGTTGGAATACGAAGGTAAAAGGGAATTGCAGTAAAAACCTCGCCGTTTTCCTTTCTTTGGGTTCCAATCAGGTTTCCCACTCGATATCGTAGTTCCCGACATTAGAGATAGAGGTACATCGCATGTCAAAGCAACACCTAGTCGCCGTCATTGGCGCCGGCCCGGCGGGCATTTACGGCGCGCGCAAACTCACCGAAGCGGGGCACAGGGTCCTGCTCATCAATCGGGATATCAAACCGGGCGGTCTGGCCGAATACGGCATCTTTCTCGACAAGGAAAAAATGAAAACGGGATTGCGCAAGCAATTCCAGCGCATTCTCGCGGACGGGAAGATTTCTTATCTCGGCCATGTCACAGTCGGGGAAGGAAAATCGCTCACGCTCAAAGATCTCCAGGAGATCGGCTTTAGCGCCATCGTCGTATCGGCAGGCGCCCAGGGGACCAAGAAGCTCGGTCTTCCAGGCGAAGATCTCATCGGTGTCTACCACGCCAAAGACGTTGTGTATCATTACAACAAACTGCCGCCGTTTAGCCAGCGCCATTTCGAAATCGGCACCCGAGTCGCCATCATCGGCATGGGCAACGTCATGGTTGACGTCGCCAACTGGTTGCTCAATTACATGAACAGCGCCGAGGTCACGGTGGTCGCTCGGCGCGGCCCCAAGGAAAAAGCCTATGACGACAGCGAATTCGAGGTCGTAGAAAAGTATCTCGACAACGACGATCTGCGTAAGGAGATCGAGCGCATCAGGCCGGACCTCGAAAACGTCGGGCAAAATGTTGACGAGATCATGCAGAAGTTTGTCAAATCGACGACGCCCCCGCCGAACCAGAAGTTGCGCTTTCGCTATCTCTGTTCGCCGACAAAGGTCGTTGCCAATAGCGATGGCAAGACCGCCGGTTTGGAAGTCGAGTTAAACAAACTCATCCTTGAGAAGGGTCGAACCGTGGCCAAAGGCACCGGCCAGCAAACCCAATTGCCGCTCGATTGCGTCATTTACGCCATCGGCGATGAAGTCGATTCCTCCCTCGGACTGCCGTTCTCGCGCGGCGCCTTTGTGACCAACCCCGCCGAACTGCCCGGCGATCCCAACCCCGCACATTACCAATCGTATGATCCCGCCACCAAGCAAGTGCTAGAAGGCATCTATCTTATGGGCTGGTCGCGCAACGCCAGCGTCGGCCTCGTCGGCATTGCCAAGAAAGACGCGGAGTTGGGCATCAAAGTCGTCAACGCCGATCTCGCCGCGAAGGAAGGATTCGAATTAACCGCCGTCGATCAAAAGATCGAGGCAGTCATGGAAAAGCTCAAAGGGAACAAAGTCACTTTCGTTACCAAGGACGATGTCGTGGTGCTCGAAGCAAAGGAAAGAGAAGAAGCCAAGAAGCGCAACTTCTGGGAGCATAAATACGCCAGCGACGACGAAATGCTTAAAATTATTGCCGCGGCCAAAAACGCGGCGAGTTGAACTTTTCGTGAATCCTGCCGGGCTCTCGTGAAGCGAGAGCCTGAGTTTTCAACCAGTCAGCCCGTCAATTCATTTTATTCAACCTTCCATTCCGTTGTCCGGTGATGGCGTCCGGCTTGTGGCTACGTCACGATCCTGCCGCCGTTGACGTGCAGAGTCTGGCCCGTCATGTGTTTGGCCGCGTCACTCACTAGAAATGCCACGGCTTCGGCCACATCTTCCGGCTCGCCGGCATGGCCGAGGGGAATTCTTTTGGCGGCGGCCTCCCATTCGGCGTCGGAATAAGTCGCTCTCACG
>JAUYJC010000058.1 GCA_030688735.1 Deltaproteobacteria bacterium | reverse complement strand
AGCGATTGAGAATGTAAATATCGGCAAGCGTCCCGGCGAACGCGGACGTGGATGCGAACAACAAGGCAACGGCGATGGCGCGCGCGGCAAATTTCATCGGGCATCTCCTTTTTTACCAGTGGCTGACTTGTTAAACGGACGCCGTTACCGAGTGGGGTTAAAAGCTATTTGAGCTCGTCCGGCAGGATGAAATTGGGGAATTGTTTGCGAAAAGCGGCGAGCAGCTCGGCGGACTCGACGCCGCGTGCCGCACGTTTTAAGGCACGGATCTCTTCGATCCACACCTCGGGAGGGCGGCCCTCGAGCCGCTTCGCAAGCAACGGCGCCGGCATCACCGGAGCAGCGACGGCTTTATCGGCCTGCCGCTCGATTTGACCCCGCGCAGGGGAGTCACGAAAGTCTGCCGGCGGCGCCGCGGGAATTTTCCTCGGCGCTATCTCGCGTTGTAAACCGGCTGGCTCGGGGACGGACCGTGCTCCCGGCACGGCGTTAGGCGCGGCAGGAAACGCGTTCGGGGCGGGCTGCGCCTCTTGCCGTTCGGCTGGCGCTTCAGTTTGCACTGCTTGCGCCGTTTTGTTTTCTGCGCTGCGCTTGCGCTCCATGTTATCGGTGGAGCCGGCCGGTGGCGCAGCGTCCTTTCCAACTGCCCCCGCCCTCCCCACAATCTCCTCACCCCGGCCTAGTGTCTCCCCGCTCGATCGTGGGGCGTCACTTCTGGAACGGGCGCCGCGGGCTCCATTCGCTCGGCGCTCTTCCTTGAGCCCTGGTTGAAGCCTCTCGGCCTCATTCTCGGCGCCCGGTTCCTCTTGGACGCTTGGCGTTGCTAGGGGCGCCTGAGGCGGACCTAACTCCATCTCTCCTGTGTTGTAAAGCCGAAGGACGATGCCGACCGCAAGCAAAACCGTCGCGGCGAGCGCGAGCGGCGCCCGCCAGCGACGGGACCCCAGCCGACGCCAGCCTGCGTCAACGCCGCGCGAATGCACCTGCACCGCTTTGTGCGCGGCGACTCGAACGGCATCGTCGACCAATCGAGGCGGCTCGACCCCGCCATTTTCGACGGCCTCCCAGTAAGCACGCGACAGGAGCTCGCTCCGGAGATCATCGGCTGTTCGCGGTGAGCGCGAATTCTTGGCGGTATCCGTCATCGCATGTCCTCTAAATCCCGTCGCAGCTTGGCAAGTGCGTAGCGCAGACGGCTCTTTGCGGTCTCCCGGGTCACACCCGTAACCGTGGCAATCTCTTCGACCGTCAAATCCCCTTCCTGTTGCAGGACGAACGCCTCGCGCTGAACCGCGGGCAGCGCGTCGAGCGCTTCGAGGATTCGCTCGGCGATGCGTGCGCGGGTGAGCGACGACTCGGGATTGTCCGTATCGGACGGCGTCACTTCAGGATCGTCTTCGTCGTTAGCGAGCAAGGGAACCTCTTCCGGCTTGGCGCGAGCCGACCGAAAGTGATCCATCAACCGATTGTGCGCAATCGTAAAGAGCCACGTCGTAAACTTTGCCGAAGCGGCATAGCGGTCGCGTGCCTTGATCACCCGCATCCAAGTGTCCTGAAAAATCTCCTCGGCAATCCGATCCTCGCCCACTTGCCGGCGAACGTAGCGAAACAGCGGCGCGCGATGGCGCCCGTAAAGCGTGTCGAACGCCGCGGCGTCGCCTGCCGTATAAGCGAGCATCAATTCCTCGTCGGTGGCGCTCTGCATCATGCTTCGGGAGTGGACCGAGCCGGCCGACGAAATCGGGGCCCTAACCTATTAAACGGACAAAGAGGCGCCGCGGGGTTAATCGTAGCGAACGCGGGGCTCGGATGAATACCAATGGTTTGCCCTGGCGCAGCCTTACGCGAAGGAGGGTAAACCTGGCCGGCATTCATGCCGGGATAATTTGCGGTGGCCGCTAAGGCACCAGCACCTGCTTTAGTTTCGCCACGAACGCCGGCTCGATCTTATATAAGCCCTGAACAATGGCATCGACATCCTCGCCCGAAACATACTCGATCTCCAGGTTGGCCTTCTTTGCTTCGGCGAGCAGCTCGGGATCTTTCAACGTGTCGGCAAAGGCTTTGCGCAGCAATTGCACCCGCGCCTTGGGCGTCCCCGGCGCTAAGAAGTAGGGTCGCGTGATCACCGCGGTGTCGTGGATGGCGTATTTTATCAGCCGCCGCGCCTCGTCGGTCTTGGCGTAATCGATGGCCAGCGGAACGTTGGGCAGGTCCGGATGTTTTTTCGGCATGGCTTGAATAACGATGTTTAGGTCGCCGGATTCGACGGCCTTGCGCCAGGTCGTTTTCAAAGACTTCCAGGCTATGCAGATACCGGCAAGCTCGCCGCTCTCGACGGCGAGGCGAATGTCCGCGGTCCTCTTATAGCCATCTATAACCTTGATGGGGAGACCGAGGGCCGCTTGCAGCGTGCGAGCGAAATCCGACACCCTCACCCCGGGCTGGAAGCCGCCGAACTTCACCGGCTCTTTGGCCGCGAACCATTTTTCAATCGCGCTGCCCGCTACGGCACCAGCATCTGCTTCAGCTTCGCCACGAACGGCGCCTCGATCTTGTACAATCCTTGAACTACGGGGTCTACGTCCTCCCCCGAAACATACTCGATCTCCAGGTTGGCCTTCTTCGCTTCCGCGAGCAGCTCGGGATCTTTCAACGTGTCAGCGAACGCCTTGCGCAGCAATTGCACCCGCGCCTTGGGCGTGCCCGGCGCTAAGAAGTAAGGGCGCGTGATCACCGCGGTGTCCTGAACGCCATATTTGAGGAGCCGCCGCGCATCATCGGTCTTGGCATAGTCGATGGCCAAAGGGACGTTGGGCAGGTCCGGGTGCTTTTTCGGCATGGTCTGCAGCACCACATTCACGTCGCCCGTCTCGATGGCCTTGCGCCAGGTCGTTTTAAACGACTCCCAGGCGATGCAGACGCCGGCGAGCTCGCCGCTCTCCACGGCGAGGCGAATATCTGCGGTCCCCTTATAGCCGTCAATGACCTTGATGGGAAGACCGAGCGCGGTTTGTACTGTGCGCGCGACATCCGACGCCGTTCCTCCGGGCCCGACGCCGCCGAACTTGACCGGCTCCTTGGCCGCAAACCATTTCTCCACGGAGGTAACGCCGCTCGCTTTGGAAATACCGCAAGCGACGTGATCCGAGCCGGGAACGCCCAGATATTCGAATTTCTTGCCGTCGAACTGGATCCCCTTGGCGCCCATAATTTGCTGGAGAATCAGCCCACCGGCGTTGTTGCCGATGATCAGGCCGTCCGGTTTGGCTTGCAGATACATGAAGTTGGCGTGAATGATGCCGCCGGCGCCGGTCATGTTCTCGACCACGATGGCCGGATTGCCGGGAATATGTTTGCTCAAATGGCGCGCGATGGTGCGCGAGTAGGTGTCGTAGCCGCCACCGGCAGAGAACGCAACGATCAAGCGGATCGTCTTGCCTTTGTAGAAACCGTCGACGGCGGACGCCGCGCGCCCAAGCTCTGCATACGAAACGGTCGCCAAGGCCAAGACCAAAACGCCAATAAGTTGCTTTAGCATCGTAACCTCCAAAGTTTCAGGATTTTCCGCCCATCATGCCAATTTTTTTCGTTATGCTTGCGGGTATTTCGAATAGATCACATCGGTCTTCGCCGCCATAATGAAGTCGTTCTTGTGCAGGTTCTTGATCTTGTGCGTCCACCAGGTCACCGCGACTTTACCCCACTCAGTCGTAATGCGAGGATGATGCCCCTGTTCCTCGGCGGCGGCTCCGACGGCGTCCGTGAACGAGATGGCATCCTTGAAGTTCTTGAATTTGAACAGTCGGTCCAACTTGGGGATACCATCTTCGTCGATGATCTGCCAATCGGCAATCCTGGGCTGAAGCTCTTTGATCTCCTCCGGCGTCACCGACGGCGCGCCCACCCGGCAGGCTTCGCATTTCTGTTCGGTCAGCTCTTCCATACAAGACCACCTCCAAAGATAAAATTATTTAACCGCATAGAACGCATAGAACGTAAAAATGTCGGGCGGGATTTTAAACCGGTTCCCACTTTGCGACCTTTGCGGTTAATAATTTCTCTCTTACTTCATGTGCTCCGTGGGCTTCGTTGAGCTTACAGCTTCGGCATCACCGCCGCCACCAGCTGCTCCATCGCCAGCCTGTCTGGGGCGCCCCACTATTGAGCGTTCTCAATACCCCAGCGCGTAGGCGACCCGTCGCGGATCGGCGCCGCCGAGCCAACAGCCGTTCTCACGATCTCTCACTATCACCTTGGCGCTGCCGAAGGACCAACGGTCCACAACCGTAACCTTGTGTCCTTTAGCGCGCAAGCCATCGAGCGTTGCCGCCTCGAAACCTTCTTCCATGCGCAGCGCTTCAGGCAATTGGTCGCGCGGCGGCGTGCCCGGCTGGTGGCTCCAGCGCGGCGCCTCGACGGCGCTTTGCGGGTCCATCTGCAAGTCCACCAGGTCGTGAATGATTTGAAAATTGGTCTGCGGTTGCTCGTCGGCTCCCGGACTGCCGCCGACGGCGAACACTTCACCGCCTTGGAACAGCATATAGGTGTTCAAAGTATGCGCCGGCCGTTTCCCCGGCTTGAGCGCATTCGCCTTGCTCGGATCGAGGCCGAAGCTGCACAACCGGTTGTTCAAGATGACCCCGGTGTCCCCGGCGACGACGCGCGAGCCGAAGGGCGCGAAGACGCTTTGGATGAACGAGATCGCGTTGCCGTCGCGGTCCGTGGCGCAGAGATAGGTCGTGTCGCTACCTTGGTTGACCGCCGTCGCTTGCGGGCGATTCATGATTTCGCCGACGAGCGCGCGCCGCTTCGCCGCATGTTCTTTGGAGATCAGCCTGGCGATCTTGGGATCGCCGAACTTGGGATCTTCGAGATAGCGGATGCGGTCCTCGAAGGTGAGTTTCTTCGCCGCCACCTGGTAGTGGATGACGTCGGCGCGGCTCATGCTGCCGTCGTGAAACGGCCAGGCCTCGGCGATGTTGAGCATCTCGAGCACCATGAACCCTTGAGAGACCGGCGGCTGCTCGTAAACTAACGTATCCCGGTAAATCGAGTTTAGCGGGGCGAGCCACTGGCAAACGACCGACTGCAAATCCTCTTGCGCAAGAATGCCGCCTTCGGATTTGATCGTCGCGCAGATTTTCTCCGCGACTTCGCCGGCGTAAAATCCTTCGCGTCCCTTGAACGCGATTTTTTCCAAAACCTCACCGAGCCCCTTTTGCATCAAGAGCTTGCCCGGTTTGGGAACGCCCAACGGCTCTCGAAAGCAACGCTCCACCCAGGGAAACTCCGCGCTGATCTCATCGACGGCTTCAGCGAACTCCAGCGAAATCGGGAAGCCCTCCCGGGCAATGCGCAACGCGTCGGCCATGAGCCGGGGCAAGTCCTTGGTACCGTATTTCTTATGCAGCTCCAGCCAACCATCGACCGCGCCCGGCACGGCGACGCTGAGAGGCCCCGACGTCGGCACGCCGTTCAGACCCCGCTCACGAAAATACTCGATGCTCGCCTTGGCCGGCGCCGGGCCGCTGGAGTTGAGCGCTTCGACCTTTCCCGTCTTCTTCATATAAACCAACGCGAACAGATCTCCGCCGGGCCCGCTCGCCTCCGGCTTCACCACCGCCATGACGAACGCAGCGGCCAGAGCGGCGTCCACCGCGTTACCGCCCTCTTGAAGAACTTTTACGCCGGCGAGGGATGCCAGCGCATGCCCCGATGACACCATGCCGTTGCGACCCATCATGACGGGTCTTGCCGCCTTAGCGAAGTTCATCGCGCTCCTAATCAAGTGAATTCGCGAGCGGGGTTTGGACCCCGCACGCGACCAAAGGGGATGCTCGCCCCCTTTGGAAACCCCATTTAATTGTGCCCGCCTCAAGAGGCGGGGTTTACTTAGAATCCAAGAATCCGCGCGGCGTTGCCGGCGAGGACTTTTTCTTTTTCCACCGGGCTAAGTTCCAGACCGTCGATCGCTTTGAGGCTATTCTTGACCAACAGGCAACCCTCCTCCGGGCCGTAGGGATAATTGGTGCCCAACACCATCCGGTCGGCGCCGAAGAAGTCTTTGACGCAGCGTAGCGTCGATGCCGGATGGTCCGCCGTGTCGACATAGAATCTTCTAAAGGAATCTAACGGATTTTCTTTTAACCCGTACTTGTGGCGAATTTCCTCCGTGCGACCCGTGTAAATATTGATCGCTCTCTGCGCGAAAAACGCCAGCACGCCACCGACGTCGGCGACGACGAAATCGATCTCGGGAAATCTTTCCAGCACGCGCCCGTACACGAGTCGAGTCATCGCCACCGTGCTGTCGAAGGCCCAGCCGAAGATCAGCGTCGGCATGATGTCGATGCCCGTCGCCTCCGCCGCCAAGGGCGCGGTCGGATGAATGTAGACGGGAAGTTTATATTTCGCCAGTCGCTCGTAGATCGGAAACAGCTCCTCACGGTCGAGCGCCTGGCCATTTAAGTTTGCGAAGCAACCGAACCCTTTCAGTCCCAGCTCGTTGACCGAGCGCTCCAGCTCATCGAGCGAGGCTTTGACGTTGCAGGTCGGCAGGGTGAAAAAGCCGATGAAGCGCTTGGGATGCTTGCGCGCGATCGCCGCGATGGCATCGTTGGCGACCTGAGCGATTTTGATCGCGGCGTCGCCCTCGAAGCGGTCGGCTCCCGGCGCCGGAATCGTCAGCACGTGGATATCGACGCCCAGGCGGTCCATGTGTTCCAGCCGGCGCTCGATGTTTTGACCTTGAAAGGTCGCAGTGTTGATGCGGCATTTAAGCTTCTTGTCGTAAAAATAGCTCATGCCGCTATGCGGATCGGGTTCTTCGAGAATCACGGCGCCGTCCAGCCGCTTCATCTCGTCGAGGTAGGATGGGGGGAAAATATGCGCTTGAAAGTCGATGATCACAGCAATGCTCAGTTCAAAGTTCAACGTTCAAAGTCCAAGGTTTCGGATCAACTCGGAACCTGGAACATTGAACCTTGAACGGCTTTGGTTTCCTCAGAGGCCGTATAACGCTCTAGCGTTGCCGTCGAGGATCTTGTTAACGACCTGAGACGGCACGGCGCCGTCTTCCTTGAGCTTGCGCAGTGCCAGGATTTCCGACGACGTGTCGTTATGTCCGTAATCCGTGCCTATCACCAGCATGTCGTCGCCTGAGTATTTAAGCACGTAGGGCAAATCGTCGTCGGTCTGGCAGGCGACCCAGATTTTGTTTTTACGCAGGACCGCGGTTTTGTCCACCGCCCTGCCCTGCCGTTCGAAGCGCCGGGCGAAGTCGTGAATCGCGTAAGGCACCCATTGCGAGCTGACTTCGATGAATCCCCATTTCGTGTCGGGAAACTTTTCCGGAACACGGTTGAAGATCAGCGAGTGAAAGGAGCCGACCACGGCGAGCTTGAATTTGTTGAAGCCGCATTCGTCGATGAAGTATTCATGAAGCGCAAAGCTGCCGGTCGCCGAGTGAATACAGACCGGCAAGCCGAGCCTGCCCGCTTCTTCGTACAGCGAGAAAAAATACGAGTCGCTTACCCGCTTGTCTCCTTCCAGGCCGCGCATGAAAATGCCGCAGGCGCCGTTCTCCTTGGCGAAGCGCGCCTCGGCCAGCGCCTTGTCCATGGAGAGCAGCGGCAGCACCGCTACCCAACGCAGCCGCTCGGGCGCTTGCTTCCAGATATCGACCAACCAGCGGTTGTAGCTCCGTGTCACCGCCAACTCGACCTCGGGACGGCGTGTGAAGGGGCGCAAAAAAATGGTCGGATACAACACTTGAACGTTAATGCCGAGCTCGTCCATGTGCTTGAGGCGCGCCTGGATATCGTCCATCTCTCTGCTTTCCTTCGGCGTCTCGTGGCCGACGTTGCGCGCCTTACCGATAGTGGTTCCGTCCACGAGCCAGAATTCGCCGCCGGATGCCGAATCGCCGGGTGTCGCCACGATGCGCGGTCTCATGGAGCGCTCCGATTCTAGCATGTAGTCCCAGGTGCGCTCGGTTTCCAAAACATGGGCATCGGCATCGATGATCGCCATACGCCTATCCTCCCGACCGCGTTTTCATTACTGCCGGCTTGGGACCGGCGCGCGCCGTCTTGGAACCCACCGAACTGTTACAACCCTGACAGGTGTAGTCGTAAAGTTCACCGTCGGGAAGCACGAGAAGCAAGCGCTCCCGCACCGGCATCGCTTTGCCGCACTTGTTACAATAAAGCAGCGCCGCGTTGAATTGATCGAAGGACTGCTCCATCGCCGGCCAGCTACGCCTTGTGCTCGCCCTCTTGCTCGGCTGCCTTGCGCGCCTTGGCTTCCTTGATGACCTTCTCGGCCATGTGCGGCGGCACTTCTTCATAGTGGGAAAACTCCATCTGAAATTCCCCCCGGCCGCTGGTGATCGAGCGCAGGTCCGGCGCGTACTTCAGCACCTCCGCCATGGGAACTCTGGATTTGATGACTTGGGTGTGTCCCTTGGTTTCCATACCGAGCACCTTGCCGCGCCGGCTGTTCAAATCGCCGATCACGTCGCCCAGGCACTCGTCGGGCACAGTGACGTCCATGTTCATCATCGGCTCGAGCAGCACCGGCTTCGCCTTCTCGACGGCGTTTTTGAATCCTAAAGAACCGGCGATCTTGAAGGCCATGTCGGAGGAATCCACGTCGTGATAGGAGCCGTCGTAAAGCGTGACGCGCACGTCCACCATCGGATAGCCGGCCAGATGACCGCCGGCCATTGCCTCGCGCACGCCCTTTTCCACCGCGGGGATGTAGTTCCGCGGGATTGCGCCGCCGACGACCTCATCGACGAATTCGAACCCCGCGCCGTGCGGCCGCGGCTCGACCTTGATCCAGGTGTCGCCAAACTGGCCGCGGCCTCCGGTCTGTTTCTTCAACCGCCCCTGCGCGCTGGCACTGCCGCGAATGGTTTCCTTGTAGGGCACCTTGGGCGCCTTGAGAACGACTTCCGCGCCGTATTTGCGTTTGAGTTTTTCGACGATGATCTCGATATGCTGCTGCCCCATACCCGAGAGAATAAAATCCCGCGTCTCCTCGTCGCGATGCAGCTCGATAGTCTGATCCTCTTCCATCATCCGGTGCAGACCCTGGGGCACCTTTTCTTCATCGGCCTTGGTCTTGGGCTCCAGGGCGAAGGAAATGACCGGCGCAAAGCGCGCCGGGCCGTCGTACTGGATCGGCGCCCGTTCATCGCACAGCGTATCGCCGGTGGTAACCTCTTTGAGCTTGGCCGCCGCGACGATCTCGCCGGCCGAAGCTTCCTTGACCCCGTCTTGTTTTTTGCCCTCCAGGTGAAACATATGGCCGATCTTTTCCTTCGCCTGCTTGTTCGGAACGTAGCATGTCATGTCCGAAGCGATTTTGCCGGAAACGATGCGCATGACGGAGAGCTTTCCGGCGAAGGGATCGCTGATGGTTTTAAACACGTAGGCGGAGAAGGGCGCCGACGGGTCTTGGGGCCGCTTTTCGACTTCGCCAGTGACCGGATTATTACCCGCCATTTCGCCCTCTTCCGCGGGCGCCGGCAAGTAATCGGCAATGGCGTCCAGCAATTGCACGATGCCGATCTGGCGGGTGGCGGAACCGTAGAGGATCGGGAAGAGTTTTCCCTGGCGCGTGCCCTCGCGCAGTACCTTTTTCACCTCCTCCAAGGAGAGCTCTTTGCCGTCGAGATATTTTTCCAACAACTCGTCGTCGATCTCCGAAACGCTTTCCAGCAACTGCTGGCGCGCCTCATCGGCGGCGCTTTTCAAATCGCCCGGAATCTCGCTCTCGGTGAACTTGCCGCTGTCGCCTTCATAGAGATAGGCTTTCATCGAAAGCAGATCGACAACTCCCTTGAAGGCGGCTTCGACGCCGATAGGCAGTTGGAGATAGACTCCCTTGGCTTCGAGGGTTTGCAGCATCGCGTTGATGCGCTCGGACGCATTGTCCTGTTCGTGGTCCATTTTGGCGGCAAAGAGCAGGCGGCTGATCCGGTTCTCATTGGCTCTGACCCATAAGCGCTCCGACTCCACGCGCAAGCCGACCGATGGATTGAGCACGAAAACCGCGTTGCCGAAAGCGCGCATGCAGTTGATCGAGTCGGCTAAAAAGGCCGCGTACCCCGGTGTGTCGATGAGGCTTACGGCGTGCTTTTTCCACGACAAGGAATGAAACGCCGTCGAAATCGACACGTGATGCTTGATCTCTTCCGGCTCGTAATCCAGTACCGTGGTACCGTCCTGCACCCGCCCGAGTCGTTGGCTCGCCCCGGCGGCAAATAACATCGCTTCGCCCAGAGAAGTTTTTCCCGACCCGCCCTGACCCAGAATGCCGACGTTACGAAGTTTATCGAGTTCCGCTGCAGCCATAGTTGTGGAATCCCTCCTTGTGCTATTTCTGCGCTTTTACTTTTACTTCCTGTAGTGAATTTCTGTCATAAATGATCCGGAGTCCTTCAAGCGTCAAGAATTCGTCCACTGCATCGATGCTTGAGCACTCCGAAGCGATGAGCGGCGCCAAACCACCGGTGGCGATGACCTTGGCGGGCGTGCCGATTTCTTTTTGCATCCGCCGCACGATGCCGTCGACCAGACCAACATAGCCGAAAAATATGCCCGATTGAATCGATTGGACCGTGTTGCGGCCGACGACTTCGGTCGGCCTGACGATCTCGACGCGGGGCAGCTTCGAGGCGCGTTGAAACAGCGCCTCCACCGCGATGGAAAGCCCCGGCGCGATGGCGCCGCCGACGTATTCTCCCTTTTTCGAAATATGGTCCACGGTGGTCGCCGTGCCGAAATCGACGACAATGCAGGCATCGCGGAATTTTTCATAGGCCGCGACGCCGTTGACGATGCGGTCGGCGCCAACATCCTTGGGACTGTCGTAAAGAATGGGCATGCCGGTTTTGATGCCGGGCCCGACCATCAGCGGCTCGATGTGGAAAACCTTGAGCGCGAGTTCATGGGCCATGCTCATCATCGGCGGCACGACGCAGGAAACGATCAGCGCGCGGATCTGATCGCAGCGAAATCCCTTCGCCGCGATCAGTTGGGAAATGGTGACGCCGTACTCGTCGGCGGTTTGCTCTGCCTGAGTGCGCAGCCGCCAGTGGGTGATCAGTTTTCGCCCTTCATAGAGGCCGAGGACGATGTTCGTATTGCCGATGTCGATGGCGAGCAGCATAGGGTTAAGGTCAATCCTCGATCGCGGTCACATCCCCGGCGACGACTCGCCGCCGTTCGCCCCGATCATTTTCCACGAGCAGCGCGCCATCGTGATCGATGCCCACCGCTTGGCCGATCAGCACGTCTCCCTCCATCTCCACCCGTACCGTCTTTCCTTTGAACCCGAAGCGGGCTTGCCAGCGGGGTGCGATGACGTCGAATCCAAAGTCTTCGAGAACTCCATAGCATCTGTCGAGGTCTTGAATCAATCGCCGGAGGAAATTCTCGCGGCTGACGCCTTGTCCGCCGACTTCCATCAACGAAGTGGCCCGATCCCGTATAGCTTCCGGCATCCGTTCGCGCGGAAAATTGAGGTTGACGCCGATGCCGAGGATCACGAAGTCGATGCGCTTGGCGTCGCAAGACGACTCCGTCAAGATTCCCGCCAGCTTCTTGCCCTGGAGCAGAATATCGTTAGGCCATTTGATCGCCGGCGGTTCAGCAACGAACGCCGCCACCGTGTCCGCCAGGGCAACGGCTGCCGTCAAGGTAATCTGCGGTGCATGAGCCGGCGCAAGCGCGGGCCGGAGTATTAGCGAACAATAAAGATTGCTGTAGGGCGGCGACACCCAGCTCCGGCCCAGGCGGCCGCGGCCGCCAGTTTGATGCTCGGCGATCACTACTTCGCCTTCGGGAGCACCTGTTTCGGCGAGGCGCCGGGCGTGGCTGTTGGTAGAATCGATCTCCTGGAAGTAGTGAAACCTGGTGCCAAGGCGTTTTGTCCCGAGCGCGCCCTGAATTTCGTCCAGGTTCAGCGGGTTAATTTCAACCGCCGCCGGTCTTCTGTCGGGATCCTTAGCCTGCATTATTCACACGTCATAGCAATCGAGGCGCGATTGTTCCTTGAACCGTGAATAGTCCAGGCTAGACATTCATCGTGATCTTCATGTTAAAATCGACAACCGGCGCCGAGTGCGTGAGCGCGCCTGAAGAAATAAAATCAACTCCCGTCTCGGCGACTTGCCGAATAGTCGCCAGGGTAATGCCGCCGGAAGCTTCCACCCAGGCCCGTTTGTCAATCAAACGCACCGCCTCGGCCATCTGCGCCAGCGTCATGTTATCGAGCATGATGACGTCGGCGCCCGCGTCGATCGCCTCCTGAACTTGCTTGAGACTGCCGGCTTCGACTTCCACTTTGGCCATGAACGGCGCGTGGCGGCGCACCGCTTTGACGGCCTCGGCTATCGAACCGGTCGCTTCGATATGATTGTCCTTGACCAGAGCGGCGTCGTATAGGCCGATGCGATGATTCATGCCGCCGCCCATTCGCACCGCGTACTTCTCCAGAGTGCGCAGTCCCGGAGTGGTTTTTCTTGTGTCGAGCACCTTGCAGGAAAAATCTTTGACCGCCTCCACGAGTTTACGCGTCAGCGTCGCCGTCCCCGAAAGTCTTTGGAGAAAATTAAGCGCCGTCCGCTCGGCGAGCAACAGGGCGCGCACCGGCCCCACCGCTTCGGCCACCACCGTGCCGTTTTTCACCTCGGTGCCGTCCTTGGCGAGCAAGTGCACCGCCACCCTGTGATCGATGAAATAAAAGATTCGCTCGAGCAGCACCAAGCCCGCCACCACG
This sequence comes from Deltaproteobacteria bacterium, assembly GCA_030688735.1. GTDB lineage: Bacteria > Desulfobacterota > Binatia > UBA9968 > UBA9968 > JACPFE01. Next base: position 16,260 of record JAUYJC010000058.1, on the reverse strand, counting down.
CCGTCTTTTTTGGCGCGGAAAAGCCCCTTCCCCTGGCATTCCGCTGAGATCGTCGCCATCGTCGCCAGATCGCCGGCGCCGATATCCTCATCCAGTGCGTCGCGGATCAACCGCTCGATCTGCGGACTGACATGAATATCCATCGCGATCAGCTCCTTTCCGCCCGGCTTTGCTCGATGCGCACCAGGCTCAGGTTGAGCGTACGAATCTTGTCCTCATACTGGCCCGCCTTCTCCCGCTCTTTGCGCACTACTTCCTCTTTGGCCTTGCTGATAAAATCGCTGTTGGCAAGCTTTTTCTGCACGCGCGCGAACTCTTCCTCGAATTTGCGGATCTCTTTGGTCAACCTGGCCCGTTCCTCGTCCAGATTGATGAGATCCCCGAGGGGCAAATATATCTCGGTCGCGCCGATCACCGCCGTCGCCGCTCCCTTGGGCCGCTCCCCGGAGGTTAAATATTCCGCTGCGCCCACCCGCGCCAGCAATCGAAGATAGGGCTCATGGGGGCGGAGAAACGCAAGATCTTCTGCGGGCCCGTGGAAAATCGCCTTGACCTCTTTCCCCGGCGGACAGTTCATCTCGGCACGGAGATTCCTGATGGCGCGCACCACGCCCATCAGAAATTCCATCTGCTTCTCGTTATTCGCGTCGATCCACGCCGGCTCAGCGTGCGGATAGGTTTGCACCATAATGCTCGGCCGGTTGTCGCCTAGGACTTGCCAGATCTCCTCGGTGACGAAAGGCATCAAGGGATGAAGTAAGAGCAGGATATGCTCAAGCAGTTCGACCAGGATCCGCTTGCTTCGGGTTGCGTCACCGGCCACCGTCCCGTTGAGCGTAAGCTTGCTCATCTCGATATACCAATCACAGAACTCATGCCAGGTGAATTGATAAAGTACGTTGGCGTAATCGTTGAAACGGTACCCGTCCACGGCCTCCCGCGCTTGCGCTATCGTCGTCGCCAGGCGGGAACGAATCCAACGCTCCGCGAAATTAAGGTCCGCCCCAGCCAGCGCCCGATCGCTGCGAATTTCCGCCACGGAATCTTCGCTTCGGTTCATGAGCACGAACCGGGCCGCGTTCCACAGCTTGTTGACGAAATTTTGATAGCCCGCGATGCGTTCTTCGGCGAGCCTGATGTCCCGCCCCATGGCCGCCATCGCCGCCAGCGTAAACCGGAACGCGTCGGTGCCGTATTGGTTTATGATGTCCAGGGGATCGATGACATTGCCCTTCGATTTCGACATCTTCTGTCCCTGTTCGTCGCGCACGAGGGCGTGGATATAGACATCGCGGAAGGGCACGTCACCCATGAATTTGAGCCCCATCATGATCATCCGCGCGACCCAGAAAAAAAGAATATCGAAGCCTGTAACCAGCGTCGAAGTCGGGTAGAAGTTTTTCAGATCTTCGGTCTGCTGCGGCCAGCCCAGGGTCGAAAACGGCCATAGTCCAGAAGAAAACCAGGTATCCAGAACATCGGGATCTTGAATCAGCTCGTTCCCGCCGCACTTGGGACAAGTCTCGGGCGTGCCACGCGCGACGATCGGACGAGCCTCTTTGCCGAGCAGATATTCGCCGCCCGCGGCTTCAACAAGGTTCGCCGCGTCACAGCTCTTGCAGTACCAGGCCGGAATCTGATGGCCCCACCAGATTTGCCTCGAGATGCACCAGTCCTTGATGTTTTCCATCCAGGCGAAATAAGAATTGCCCCAGCCTTCCGGAATGATGCGGACTCGCCCGTCGCGCACCACTTGCATGGCAGGCTCGGCCAACGGCTTGACTTTCACGAACCATTGCGGCGTCAAATAAGGCTCGACCGCGGTTTGGCAGCGGTAGCAGTGCCCGACGGCATTCCGGTAAGGCTCGGTTTTTTCCAGGTAGCCTTTTTCCTTCAGCTCCGCGACGATGAGCTTGCGCGCTGCGAATCGATCTTGGCCGCGATAGCGCTCAACCCATTCGCCGCGCTCGCCCCTTGATAAGAACGCCGCGGCATCGATTTTCGCATCGGCGTCGAAGATGCTGATCTTTTCCAGGCCGAAGCGCTCGCCGATCTCGAAATCGTTGAAGTCGTGGCCAGGTGTGATTTTCAGCGCCCCGGTGCCGAATTCTTTGTCGACGTATGGATCCGCCAACAACGGAATCACCCGCCCGGCAATCGGCAAACGAATCTTTTTCCCGGCAAATTTATGGTAACGAGCATCTTCGGGGTGAACCGCCACCGCGGTATCTCCGAGCATCGTCTCCGGCCTTGTGGTCGCCACGATCAGGGCCTGCGACGGATCATCCGCCAGCGGATAGCGGATATGCCAGAGCTGGCCGTCGCTCTCTTCGTGGACCACTTCAATGTCGGCCAGCGCCGTCTTGCAGCGCGGGCACCAATTAATCAGCCTCTCGGCCCGGTAAAGCAGCCCATCCTCCCAAAGGCGGACGAACGCTTCGCGCACGGCGTGGGAAAGGCCCTCGTCCATCGTGAAGCGCTCATGCCGCCAATCGCAGGAAACACCCAGCGCTTTCAATTGATGCAGGATCGCGTTGCCCGCTTCCTCCTTCCAGGCCCACACCCGCTCAATGAAGTTGGCGCGGCCCACCTGAGCGCGGGTCAATCCCTGTTCCGCCAACCTGCGCTCGACAACGTTTTGCGTGGCGATGCCCGCGTGGTCCGTTCCAGGAACCCACAGAACCCGGTAACCGTCCATTCGCTTATAGCGGCAAAGAATATCCTGGAGCGTGTTGTTGAGCGCGTGCCCCATGTGTAAAGAGCCCGTGACATTGGGCGGCGGGATGACAATGGAAAAATAGGGACCCGCACGGTCGTCCGGCGCAAATGCCCCTGAGTCAACCCAGTGGCGGTACCATTTGCCTTCGACTTCCTTGTGGGAATATGCTTTCGCTAGTTCCATCGCTTTAGGCGCTTACTTACCTTGGAAATGTTGAACAGAACGCCTCCAGGAAAATTTATCCCGCCAAGCATGTCCTGAGCTTCGCCGAAGGGGCGCGAAGGCGCAAAGTTAAAAATATCTTCCGAATTCTCTGAACTTCGCGTCTTTGCGTCTTTGCGGGAGACATGGTTTTTCCGATCTCTTCTTCGTTTCCGAATTTCAAATACTTTTGGCTAGTCTTTCTGTTGCGCTTGCTGGATTACGTCCTCACCGCCTTCTTCGACAATTTCCAACAGCTCGATGACTTCGGAGCCGCCGGCCACGGCTGCGGCGCCGCCCTGGTTATCCTCTGCCCTAGAGGAGTCGGCTGATTTGTCGAGCCCCACGGGCGATCCCGTGGCACCTTCCGTTACGCCCGTGGGGCGGACTCCCGAGCGAGAGTCCCCGGCTAAGGCCGGGGCCCGAGTCGAAGGATCGAGCCGCTTCTCTTTTGAAATAGTACCCAAACACTCCGCCAAAGCCGACAGCAAAACTTCTTTCTCGATCGGCATGTTTATGGGAATAAGGTTTTCACGTTGTGGCGTTGGTTCATGAGAGGAACCTTGCACCCAAACGGTCGGGACTTTCCAGCTTTGCACCGCTCGGACTCTCTGGGCGAAAGCCTCATCGGGTTCGCCTAAAGGTCCCAGGTCGACGATCACCGCATCGAAATCTTTTAACGCCGAGGATTCAGGAATCGCAGCCCCGATTTTAACCTCATGCTCCGGGAAGAGCGCCAGCGCGATGGCCTGCTGCAACATTCGATGCGCTTCAACGACAAGGATCTTGCTCATGACGTTTCGCTCACACCTTGATCGTTATCTTGACAACTCTCTAGCCCCACGTTACATAAATTAAGGTTCTAGTCGGCTGTGACACCAGCGCGAAAGTGGCGGAATTGGTAGACGCGCAGGATTCAGGATCCTGTGGGGTAATTCCCGTAGGGGTTCGACTCCCCTCTTTCGCACCAAAACGGTTACTTTTTAACATACAAACCCATCTTTCTCTAACGTCCATTAGGTCGCGCCATTGACTGAAGCGCCGGCGCCGATTCTCCGGAGGATATCCCTAGTAATTCGCATCCGGATGGATTCCCGTGAGAAACGGCGGGGCAGCGAGTGGTTTGGTCGTGGCGCTGAGTTTGTCTGGAGCAGGAATAGATAGCAAAAGGCAGTAGAAGCCAGGCTACGGCGAAGAGCAGACTAGAGAGCGTACATTTTGAAAACCGCGGTCATACCCTTGGGATTGCTTTCTTGCCTGCTAATGCTCGCGGCCTGTTCTAATGAATCGGATCAATCATCCCCCGCCGCCAAAGATCCAGACTGGCAAAGAGGCCGGGGCATCTTCGTGGCCAATTGCGTGGCTTGCCACAACATCGATCCAGCAAAAGATGGCCCCATCGGCCCCGCCATCAAGGGATCGCCGAAAGAATTGCTCGAAGCTCGCGTCCTGCGCAACGGCTATCCCGCCAACTACACGCCCAAACGGCCGACCAAGGTCATGCCCCAGTTCCCGTTCCTGAAAGACGAGATTCCGTACCTGGCGGCCTATCTGCGCTCGGATTCAGCTCATAAGACCAATTGACAGCAAATAAAACACCGCTGTTAAGATGAAACCGAACCAGAGGGCGCCGGATACGGAGTCCAGTGGTTTTTTGGTGGCACCCTGAGTGCCCACCAACGCATTGACCTCCACGGCGGCGATGATAATGAGCGAAAGAATCCAGAACGCCGGGGCTCCGCCGCCCGAGCCCACTAGACTGTAATGGCTCGCGGCGCCCATAAGAAATAGCATTGGAATCGAGAAGACCGTGTTGGTGCGTGAAGCCAGCGCCGCACGTCTGCCTCTCGCGGCCGCGTCCGGTAACGCCTGGCCTCCGCCCGCTACTTGATTGGCTGAGGCGATCACTACCTGCTGGGCCGGCCAGATCACAAGCCACACGTTGAGAAACATTATTGTGCCCATCAAGCCGCCGAGTGTGATGGTCACGCCGTAAGACTGGCTCAAAAACAGGCTTCCCGTTTGGTGCCATTTGATTAAATACATTGAAATCCCTGCTAAAAAAGTGAACATGGCGCCCCAGCGAAACCACCACAGAGCCCGCGGGACCAATTTTGTAATTGCCCCCGTCCGCACCGCCGCTTCGGTCTCGGCGAAAAACGGGGTTTGCACAAAATTGAAATAGTAGAGAATTCCGATCCAGGTGACACCCGCCAAAAAATGGATCCAACGCAGAAAAAACAATATGCCTTCCATATTCTCCCCTCCTTGCTCCCCTGAACCCTCAGGTTCAAGGCCAATTGTGATTTAGAACTGCTTATATATTAGGGTAAGTTCCTTTTTGTCAAGCCAAATTTTCGCGGGACCCAGACGGACATAGTCATGCAAATCCGCCAGAGCTGGGAGTTCACCTACGATTAATCAGCGAATAGCGAAACGATCATCCGCTCTTTCGCATTGACCAGACCCCGCGCCGTGATCCTGAGCGCGGGCAGGGTCACGAACGGTAAAAAGCTGAGAGCGAAAACAGGCTTGTCGAAGGGCGAGCCCATTTCATTTAGCCGGGCCTGAATCCGCCGCAAGCCGTTGCCGACGGCCCGCCACGGTTCGAGCGAAAATATCCCGCCCAAGGGAAATTCGATCTTATCCAGAACTTGTCCGTGATGCACGATGGCCATACCGCCGCCGGCGTCGATTAGAGCGTTGGCGCACAGAGCCATGTCGGCGTCATCGCTGCCGATAATCATCGGCGCGTTCTCGTCCAGGTTCGTGGTCAGCCCCACCGCCCCGATTTTTGCGCCAAACCCACGCAAGAAGCCGAACGCAATCTTGTTAGTGCCATGGTGCCGGTCAAGCATCGCAACTTTCAAAAGGTCCCGTTCACGATCGGCCGCAATCGCGCCCTCAGACGACCTTATCTCGATGATCCGCTCAGCCGTAATCGTCGAATTGACCAGCTCCATCGCTCGAACCTTCGCCGAAGCTTTGGCGCAGGGAATTTTAAACATCTCCGCGGTCATTGTCGGACGGAGACCAAGAGCGTGAAACATATTTGAAGGTAACGCGCATGGAGTGCTTCGCACCAGAGACGATCCACCCTGCGCAACGACCTTTCCGCCGATCATCACATCGCGCACCCGGCATCCTTCGAGATCGTCCAACAACACCAAATCCGCAAACCTACCGGGCGCGATCCCGCCGACCTCCTGCTCCAGACCGGAGTAGGTCGCGGCATTCAACGTCACCGCTTGAATCGCCTGCATCGGCGACATGCCGAGCGCGATCGCGCGCCGAACCACATGGTCCATATGGCCGCGCTCCTCGACATCGTCCGGTGACATGCTGTCGGTGACCAAGATGAGCCGCTGCAGGTTAATACCGCGATCGATCAGCGGCTTCAGCGTCGCTGCTAAATCCTGGCGCAGCGATCCCTCGCGCAACATTGTCCAGTAGCCCAGTCGCAGGCGCTCCAGTGCCTCTTCGAATCGAATCGGTTCGTGACAGGAAGAAATACCGGCGGCAGCGATGGCGCACAGCTTCTGATCCCGCGCGCCCGCCGTATGGCCATGAATGATCTGTTCGTTACGATGCGCAAGATCGAGACGATTGAGAATCTCCTCGTCGCACTGGGTGAGGCGCAGCCATGAAACGATCTCGCCCATTCCCAACACACGGGGATCGGCAAGCGCCTCGGCAACCTCCGCGTCCGTGAAAGTCGCCGTATTGCACAACTGACGGTCTTGCGGCGCAACCATCGAGACCAGAGTGTAAACACGGAGCGGATGCCTCTCGACTTCGTCCAGGAACAACTTCAAGCCGCGATAACCGAATACCGAAGCCATCTCGTCGCACGACGCAACGACCGCCGTGGTGCCGTGGGGCAAAAACGATTGGAGATTTTCAAACGGCCGCGCGTAGTGGCCGATATGCGTGTGGCCGTCGATGAAACCGGGCGAGACGTACATCCCACGCGCATCCAGAATCTCCGTGGCCTCCCCGCGCGCGTGCTGCGCGCTCGGACCGACATAGCAGATCCGCCCATCGATCACGGCGATCTCCAGGCCGTCGAGAATCTCGCCGGAGTAGACGTTGATCAGCTTGCCGCCGGTGATAATGAGGTCGGCCTTGCTCTCCCCCATCGCCCCGCGGATCAACCGCTGCATCTGCGTCCTTGTTCGCGCCATCCTGAGCTAAGTACCACGAAGCGGAATCGTTTATCAAAGTGGAGCCCCACGGGCAAGCCCGTGGCACCTTCCAGTATGCCCGTGGGGCGGAATCCTGAGCAAGAGCCCCGGCCAAGGCGAGTCGGAGGGTCGTTGGCCGACGCAGAATTCGAAGTTGGTTTATTAGAAGAGCACCTCGGCCGTATTCCCCGCGAAAGCGAAAAACCAGCTTTCCTGGATTTCGGCTCGCGCTACCCCGGACTGCGATCCGGAGTTGGCCGAAATGACAACTGGCACTCCGACGTTCATCCATGCTTGCGTCAACACGGAAAATCGGCAGCTCGCCAGTAATTTGATAGGCCGGGGTAATAACGCCGCCTTTTCAACTCGCATAATAGCTAGGTGGCGTCGGAAACGATTTTGTGTATACTTATCACAGAGCCAGCTCGGAGGGTCGATGTCAGAACTCGATGTTGCCAAGGAGCAAATCGCATACCTCAAGTTGTGGCTCGGAATCTTCGTCGTCACAGATATCAGTTTGTTCGGTTGGGTTCTCTCTAACGTCGGAAGCGCCACTCTGCTGCTGGTATTTGGCGGTTGTTTCGCAATTGTAGCAACTACTGTGGGGATCGTGTTGCTGCACCGCCGAATCGAGGGACAAATCGAAGGTCTACGGGAGCTTTAGCCATGGAAACCATCGTCGCTTTGTTGCTAGTCGCCGTCTCCTTGGTGTTGCTAGCGGTCGCTGTTGACGCGACCCGACACCCCAAGTAACAGAGTTGGGCCCCTAGCGAAGCCATTGCGCGCGCTCGGACCGACGTAGCAGATCCGCCCGTCGATCACGGTGATCTCCATGCCATCGAGAATCTCGCCGGAATACACGTTGACGAGCTTGTCGCCGGTGATAATGAGATCAGCCTTATTCTCCCCCATCGCCCCGAGGATCAACCGTTGCATCTGTGTCTTTGTTCGCGCCATCCCGAGCTAAGTAGCACGAAGTCGAATGTTTTACCAAAGTCTTGATTGCCGATTGCAAAAGTAGCAGCTTGCTGAAAAACTCTGTCGGAGTCCTTCGACGGTGCTCAGGACGAACGGAGGGGTGTGGATATCACGGAGCATTTTCCGTTCTGCTGAGCCTGTCGAAGCATGAGGCTCTCGAAGCATTCCGTACCTTTTTTCAGCAACCTGCTAGCCTTCGAACCCCAAAGATTCTGAGCATACAAAAGCAGCTTTCTGCCTTTGTCGGATTGGGTCATCGCAGAAGGCTTTACAAACCATCGTCCCCATTGTAAAAGCAGGCCAACTGACAACGGTGCGAACCGCAAAATAGAAAAGGAATGCAGTTCTATACGGAACATCACACTACCGCTATTACGAGACTCATTTGACGAACACGACGACGATCACCGCAGTTCATTGCCGGCGTTGCGGCGCGACTTTTGGATTACCTTTGCTTCCTGACGCAGATCGCAGCCGTGTTGCCGAGATCTCTCGCACTGGCCATCATATAGAGGCTATTCGTTTCCTACGTGAGCAGTCAGGCACTGAACTTGGCGATGCTAAAGCTGTGGAGATGCACATCACGCGCACAGCCGGGATTTGTCATCGATGCCGCACACAGTTGCTCGGTTCTGGTCAGACGGAGTGCCCGAAATGTGGTTCGCTGAATTGCGATTGGTGATCCCTGTCGCCTAACCCGCCGCTTAAACCGACGCAGGCTGGGTGATAAGTCATTTCAATTTGATAGCGGCTCAGCGACATAGCGTACAAATGCTTTTTTCCTTCGACAACTCCCGCCCGCCGGTCTCCGCGTTCCGCCGCCTAGCCTTTCCTTGGAGGACTTTATCAAGAGCATCCCGCAAATTTGATTTTCCCTCACCTGCCACACAAACCATTTTCCGGCCGCGCGAACATCAACTCGTCGCTTCGCGCCGCCCCGCTTCAACCTCCTCAACGAGGAGGGAATCCTAATTTTACGCGCTCTTACTTCACCGCTGCCATCAGGTGCTGGTACGGCGTACCTGACCACATCACGTAGGGCATCGATGTATCGGGATTCGCGCCCTTCGGATAAGAATCGTAGAAGCTGGCGTCGGCGCCGACGATCATGATGTGAGGTCCGGTCTTGATCCAATGATTATTGGGATCGGGCTTCGCTGCATACGGGTCGGTATTGCTGGCGTCAGTTCCACCTGCCAGCATGTACATAAACCCGACCTTGCCGGCGGCAGGCGGCTTGCGCGCGACCCACGCATGGACCCACTCCAAGGAGTTCTTGTCCATGCACATGGGATCGGGCCCGGGAGTCGCCGGATTGTCCGGCATGCAGGTGAAACCGTTCGTTCCCTGGCGCAGCGTGCGCATCTTGCCGTCAGCTTCCATGACCACGATGGTCGCGTCCTTCGCAACCTTGGCCGGTGCCGCAGACATCGCACTCGCGATCAGTTGCTTATCGGTGGGCGGCGCCTTCGTTGCGTCCGCGCCGTACACATTCATCGCCAAACCGAGCGATGAAACGATCATCATACCAACCGCCATGCTGTTTAATTTGCCCATTGACGTCTCCTTCGGTTCGCTGTGCAGAGGAATTAAAGATTACGGGAGTCCACTACTTTCGAAAATCAGCCTACTGCTCCATCGGCTATTCGTCAATATGATCAATGCCCGGGCGACGGGGGAACACGTCGAACTGATTCGAGAAGATTGAGAGCACCGCTCGCGGCTGAGCTGCCAACGTTCTCTTTCCCTTCTTCGGTAACTCCAGACCCGTGCGGCTTCTGCGTTCCTCCGCCTAGCCTTTCCGTGGAGGAACTTATCCAGAGCATCGCGCAAATTTGACTTTCCCTCACCTGACCGCATATGTTCTGACTTGGGAAGGAAAGAATTTATGATCATCGACTGCCACGCTCATTTGGTGCCGCAAAGCTGGTTTCATCCGAAGTCCCCGAAGTCGATCTTCGATTTGCCGGGCCTGTTCGAGGAACAGGACAAGTCCGGCGTCGACATCACCGTCTTCGGCAACAACTGGATTCGTTCGCCGGATGGCTACGATCCTCTCAAGGTCGTGCAGGAGTTCAACGAGCATGCGGCGGAACTGACGGTGAAGCATCCGAAGCGGCTACTCGGTCTCGCCTGTTCGGTGCCGTTCGACAGCGGCAAGATTTTAAAAGAGACCGAGCGCGCCATTCGCGAGTACAAGCTCAAGGGAATCATGATCAACTCGAGCGTCGACGGTGAATATTTGGATTCGCCCCGGGCGACGCCGTTCTTCGAGCTGGTAAGCGACCTGGACGTGCCGCTCTTTATCCATCCGCCCAAGTTCACCATCGGCAACGAGAAGATGGAAATCTTCCGCCTACCGGAGATGCTCGGCAGGCCATTCGACACGACGCTCTCGCTGACGCGCTTCATTTTCACCGGCGGCTTTGAACGGTTTCCGAAATTAAAAATGGTCTGCGCGCATGTCGGCGGCGCCTTGGCGATGCTGCCGGGGCGCTACGGCTTCGGCTATGAGCTGAGAAAAGATATGAGCTTCGGCCCGTGGGAACCGGATGTTATGACCCGGCCACCGGCAACCTACATCAAGCAGCTCTACTTCGACACGGTCTGTTATCATCCGCCGGCGGTGCAGTGCGCCATCGACACCATCGGCGTCGATCACGTCGTTTTCGGCAGCGACTCGCCGCCGGTGCCGATCTCGCTCGTGCGGGCCGTGGACAACGTAAATCAACTCAAGATTTCAGCTGAAGACAAGCAGAAAATCTTCGGCGGCAACGCCGCGAAGCTACTCGGGCTGGGCGGCTAAAAGAATTGGCTCTCCCGCTTTGAATGTGGAGGAGTATTCACGACCACGGACCCAGTGCGACTTCGCCGCAACCAAAGCCCCAATCCCTATTTCACCACAGAGGCACAGAGTTCGCAGAGTTCGGAGTATTTTTTTATCAAAAACTCTTTACTCCGCGCCCTCCGCGCCTCCGCGTGAAATCTCTTTGGGATTGATACGCTCAGCATAGCCACTGGAACCTTTGCGCAAGCTGCGCAAGTTCTCGACAACACTAGTACGAAGAGCACGAAGTTTAACAATCAAAAGCTCGCGCCGACGACCTCGCCGATAGTCTTGACGGCTTGCTCGACATCGTTGCGATCGACGTCGAGGTGAGTGACCATGCGAACCCGGCGCGCGTCGACTGGACCGCCGAGCACTCTGCGCTGCGCTAATCTTTCCAGGTACTGTTTTGAAGTGAGGCCGGTCTCGCCGACGTCGTATATGACGATGTTGGTCTGAACCTTCTCAGGATGGATGCGAATCCTCGGGATCTTCGCCAAACCCTCCGCCAGGATTTTCGCGTTCTCGTGGTCGAAATGGAGCCGCTTCGGTCCCTCTTCGAGCGCGACCAGTCCCGCCGCGGCGATCACGCCGACCTGGCGCATGCCGCCGCCGAGCGTCTTGCGAAGCACGCGGCAGTGCTCGATGAAGTCTCTTGAACCGACGATCATCGAGCCGATAGGGGCGCCCAAGCCCTTGCTCAGGCAAAACTGCACGGAATCGAATTTTTTCGTCACCTCGGCGACACTCTCGCCCAGACGAACGGCCGCATTGAATACCCGGGCGCCGTCTAAATGAACCTTGAGTCCGGCGGCGTGCGCCTGATCGCAAATCTTATGCGCCAAGCGAGTCGGATAGACGGTGCCACCGGCCATGTTGTGGGTGTTTTCCAGAGCCACCAGCGCGGTCTGCGGGCGGTAATACGCCTTTTCGCGGATCGCCGGTGCGATCTGCTCCCAGGTTATGATGCCGTCCTCGGATGGCACTACCCGCGGCAACACTCCGCCGATGGCGGACATGGCGGCCATCTCGTAGTTGTAAATGTGGCCCGCGGCTTCGCAGATAACCTCTTGTCCTCGCGCCGCTTGCGCCATGATGCAGGTCAGGTTGCCCATGCTCCCGGACGGGACGAATAGCCCGGCTTCCCGTCCGAAAATCTCCGCCGCGCGCGCTTGCAGGCGATTGACGGTCGGGTCTTCAATGTAAACATCGTCGCCGACCTCCGCCTCCGCCATCGCCCGGCGCATGGCCGGCGAAGGCTTGGTCACCGTGTCGCTACGTAGATCGATCACTTTATCGCTCATGCCCGATCCCTCATACTTTGAACCTTGAACCCGGAACCTTGAACGCTACTCCAACCGCCCTTCGACCTCCCGAACCGTCTCCGCCGATAGCGACGGCCGGACAAAGGCCTTATAAGTGCAGTCGTTTTGCAGCCACTGCTCCGCGCCACTTTATCCAAGTGGAGACCCACGGGCAAGGCTCGCGTTCGAGTCGAAGGGTCGCCCAGCCTTGGCCAGCCTTGGCGCCGGCAAAATCCGATCTTGTCTTTTCAATGACCCTTCACTAGGATGGCCTTATGGTTTCGCTCTCCCTACGCGGGCTGACAAAGAACTTTGCTTCCGTGCGAGCGGTGGACCAGGCCAATCTCGACGTGAACGCCGGGGAATTTCTCGTGATCGTCGGCGAGAGCGGCTGCGGCAAGACGACTACCCTCAGACTCATCGCCGGTCTTGAAAACCCTGACGGCGGCACCATTTTCATCGGCGGCGTGCCGGTCAACGACGTTCCCGTGGGACAGCGCAACGTTCAGATGATTTTCCAGAACTTCGCGCTCTGGCCACATATGAAAGTCTTCGACGAAGGTCGCTACACCAACTTGACCCTGCCGCTTAAGATAAGAAAATGGTCGAGAGAAAAAATCTCCGAATTCCTTCGCCCACTGGCATCGAAGCTCGGCATCGAAGAGAGTTTCTTTCAGCGCAAGCCCTCTGAGTTGTCCGGCGGCCAGCAGCAGCGCGTCGCGCTGGGGCGCGCCATGGCAACCTCGCCGCGCATCATGCTGATGGACGAGCCGTTGAGCAATGTCGATCCGCCCAATCGGCTGAAGATGCGCCAGGAGATCCTGGCCTTCCATCGCGAGCACCGTCTGACGACGCTCTACGTCACTCACAACCTGGCCGACGGCGTCGCCTTGGCGGACCGCATCGCAGTGATGCACCGGGGAAAATTCGAGCAGGTCGACACCGCCGCCAAGCTCATGCGCGAGCCCGCCAACGCTTACGTCGCGGACTTCTTCAAGGCGGAACAGTTGAGCCATTCCGTCGGTTTCTCATAAGGCCGCCGATGAAAAGACTGCTCACGTTCCTCTTTGGCTTAATTTTTTTCGCGCCGCGACCGGCCTATGCTTCCTGCCGCGATCCGGATGTCGTGCGCGGCTGGCCCCGCGCCGCCTACGCCGCCCAGCCCGACGCCGTGATCGAATTTTACGGCCACAATTTCTTTCAGATCACATCGAGCAAAGGCACGAAAATTATCACCGACCCGGTCTCCCCCGGCTTCTATCCGACGCCCAGCGTTGCACCTCATGTCGTGACCGTCGGCAGAGAGCATCCCAACCACAACTACGTGGAGATCGCGAAAAACAATGCGGTGATCTTGCGGGGTCTGGCCAATTACGGCGCCGAGTGGAACAAGGTGAGCACCACCGTGCGCGACGTGCTGATTTACACCGTGCCGGTTTATCAGCAACAGTTTGGCAACGCGCTCAAGGGCGCCGCCTTCGTCTTCGATCTCGGAACATTGTGCATCGCTCATCTCGGCGATCTGAGCCACAAGCTCACCGAAGAGCAAATCAAGGCGTTCGGGAAAGTGGATATCGCGATGATACCCATCGGCGGCACCTTCACCATGCCGCCGGATACTGCGCGGGAAGTCCTACAGCAACTCAAACCGAAGGTCGCCATCCCCATGCACTACCGGGAGAGCAGTTATCTTCTGGACATGTTCGTCAAAGGTTATCCGCACAAGTACCTCAACAACTATATCTTTCCCGTCAGTAAATCCGCTCTGCCCGCGCCGACGCAAATCTTCGTGTTCACGCCCTGGGGAATGAAAGACTACCGCTAGTGCGCTCACCGGCTGCGCCTAGGAAAGTTTTTTCGGTGATACAAATGAGCGGCATACCATGACCAAGACGTGCGGCGCACGGGAGCGGGGCCGCCCGTCGTTGAGCAGCGCCGGTCCCGTTGTTTGACAATCCCTGTCAAACTAGACCGACACTTGTCAACCGGTAGTATTTTGACAGCCGCCGTTGAGCCGACAAATCTACGCAATAGAGACATCTCTGCGACATAAGAGATAATCCGCGCCGCCTTATAGGACCTGCCGGGCTGGCATATATTCTGCTCTGGAAGTAGGGCATGAAACCGGCCTCGCTCGCCGCCCTTTGCCTCCTGCTGAGCTCATGTGCGGCCGCAACCCCCTCGGGCCCGGAGATCTACCGGATAGGCGAGCTAGAAGTGAGGCTCTACAAGAATCGCGATACTCTCGCGCAAGACCTTCCTCCGATCCTTTCCACCTTGGCGGCTTTGAGTGTCGGCGACAAGCAGGTTAATGTCCTGGGCTATTTCGACAGGCAGAAAAAGCGGATCTATTCCATCGATGACCCGCGCGTCCTCCTGCACGAATTGAAGCACTATCTGGAGCCGGATTGGCGCCACGACATCGAGTGTGCGCGACCAACGACGGCGGACGAGCAGGCCGGGTCGCCTTGCGGACAACGGGCCCTTGCGGAATCCGCCCACTCGAACACGCACAGCCTGGACCGGTCGATCGATGCGCCTATTGAAACGCGTGTGAGAGGAAACCGCGGCTTCGGTTCTTAGCGAATCTTTTCAATCACGCCAAGATCTTCCGCGCTAGATCGTAGCCCAATTTTATGTTGGGTCTCGCCAACCGACGCATCAGAAGCGCCAGGCGAAGCTGGTAGTCACTATGTGGCGTCTGTAATCGAATGGAGCCAGGTTGGATTTTCCCTGGTCGGAGAGATATTCGATGGCAACGGTAAAGTTTTCCAGAAAATCCTTGGCGACGCCGACGAGATGGATGGGCTGGCGGTCGCGCCGGTGAACCGTACCGGGCGCCACGGCTGGCAGCAAGTTGTTTTTCTCCGTGTAGTAGCGCCAGTGAAAGTCAAGGTCATAGCGGAAGCGAACATCCCACCACGGCAGAGTATACTGGAAGCCCGTGAGCAGACGGTTTCCCCGGTAGCTCCAGTTTTCTCCCTCGGCCATCTCAGCGTCGTACTGGTAACCAAGCTTCAGGTAGTGGCGGCCGTTCTCTAAGAGAAAGAAGTGCGTCGCTCCCACCATGTAATTCTTGGCGTCGCGGATCTCCCGCCGGACAAAGTCCCGGTCATGGAAAAAATCCTTCCACTGAAAACGGTATTGGAAGGTCGTGATGTTCGATTCGTTTTCCGAGATCGACAGGTAAGGAGTCGCGATCCAGCGCTGGACGAAAGATCGGTTGCCCAATGAATTGTAATCATAATCGACCTGAGCGCCCGCCGTGTACGGAAGCTCTCCGAAGGCGCCGGGCAGCAAACCGCGCTTGACGATGCTCAACGTAGGAGTGTTGCTCTGAGAGTTAAACTCCGTCAGGCGATTGTAGTAGAACTGCTGGAATCTGTGGGAAATCGTCCCCTCCCAATCCACGGTCCGCAGCCAGGTGTACGCAAGATCAAGGCTGACCATCTCCCCCTCGCTCTTTTGTCTCGGTTGACCTGCGCGGATGGCTTGCGCCGTCACATCACCGCTGCGGTTCGGGTCCACGGGCACGTTGGTATCGTAGAAGACGCCCAGGCGCAGCTCGCCGCGGAAAAACTTCTCTTGCTCGGCGGCCTTTCCGAGGATCTCGCCAAGCCGTTGCGCCGGGGTCGTGAGCGGTGACGCGGGCTGGAGGCGGAGCGCCTGATCGATCTCCGCCTTGGCTTGCCCCGGAGAGCCCAAACGGGCCAGCGTCAAACTCGAATAGAAGCTTGCCAGCTGGGCGAAAGTATCATCGCTCGGGACATTCGCTCTGAAATAACCAAGAGCGTCACGAAAGTTTTGTTTTTGAAATTCGATGAAGCCGAGGTAGTAACCGATGTTGGGACGTTTCGGGTCAGCCCGGTAAACCTCGCTTAAAAAAGGCTCCGCTTTCTCGTACTCTTTCTGGCCAAAGTGGAGGACGCCGATTTGAAAGGCGACATCCGCATCCGCAGGCCGGAGCTTTCGCGCCGCCCCCAGAGCCGCCAGCGCGTCCCCCGGACGATCCAGGGCCGTATAGATGAGGCCCTGGTAATACAGCGC
>JAUYJC010000052.1 GCA_030688735.1 Deltaproteobacteria bacterium | reverse complement strand
ATTTCGCTAGATCGCCGGTTTCGTCAAGCATCTTGGTGTTGACCCAGCCGACCACCGGCCCGCCGCCGCTGGTCCACAGCGTGTCGTTGGCGTCGTAACCGAACTGCAAATGATGCGTCCCGAAGCAGGTGTCGACAAACGTGTACTGTCCCGTCTTGGGATCGAGCATCGTAGGTTGGCGGTTAGTCCGCTCCAGCGGGAAGAGCTTGGCCGAGGGATGGCTTGAGCCCTTCTTGCAGAATTCGGGGTTGTTGGGGCCGCGCAGCGTGGCCGCAAACCACACGCGTCCCTTTCGGTCGAACATGCCGTTGTGGTTGTTGATTTTGGTGTCCCAGATCTTCTCCCCGCCCCAATAAGGTGAGGGTTGCATCAACTTGTCGCTCGCCGCATGGCCCGGCCCAAGCGATTCCGGCGTGTTGGCATCGCGCACCGGCCCGACCATATTCACGGTGGTGTGTTTTACCGGATCGAGGACAGGAATGATGTCGGTGCTGTACTCGGCGGAGCCGAAAAGCGGGCCATAGGCATTGACGGTGGGGAAGCGCCGATCCGAAGCGATCAAGTCGTGCAGGTAATGCTTGTCATTGAGCCAATCCCAGGTGGTGACCACGATGTTGCGCTCCACTCCCTGGGGGCGCGTGGGCTTCGTAGCGGGCAATTCCCCCTTGGCGATGCGGTCGGTCCAATCCGCGAAGTACTTGATGGGAACGCCGCCGAGATCCTTGATGAGCGTGGCGAACATTCTCTCACCCGACTGACCTGACTGAATTCGGCGCAGCCACGCTTGCTCGGAATTGGCGAACTTGCCAAGGGGATGCGGTACGTTCTTGGGGAAAGTGCGGGTGGAAAGCTGGCCCAGCTGATGGCATCCGACACAGCTTCGGTTCTTGATTTCGGTAAGATATCTGCCCTGCGTGATATTTTTGGGAATATTTCCCTTGCCGTCGAATTCGCTCTTGTCAGGAATTTGCATCATCGAATACCAATAGATCGCCGGATAGAATTGCGCCGCAGCGGCATCGTTCGTCGCCACGACCGCCTTTAGATTTAAAATTTTGCCGGGCGTGGACCTGACTTTGGGCGAATCGACGAGCCCATAACCGCGCACCCAAATGCTGTAAGTCGCTTTAGGAAGGTCGGGCAGCACATAGCGCCCTTGATCGTCGGTGACCACCATCCTGGCAAACCGGGTGGGAAGGTCGGTGGTCTCGGCAATCACCCAGACGCCGGCCTCCGGCCCCTTGGCGCTGATCACCACGCCGCCGATGTCGTCGTTATCGATGCTCACCGCCACCTTTTGCTGGCTTCCCAATTCGACTGGATAGGCGGTTAATAGCGCGGCGATGCCGGCTGCCACGATGCCTAGGTACAATAGCTTTGTTGTTTTCATGTTCCGCTCCTTTCACTCCCGTTTCGGATCAGAGACTATGCGATCAGTGCCTGTCATGTCAACGTGAATTTGGGGCAGGCGACGGGCAACATAAAAAAAGGCATTGGAACCATCCCCTCAAGCCATCTTAACGATGGCCGCAATTCGTTCCACCTGATCCAAGCTTACATCGGGCTCGCAGGGGAGTTCGATTAACTCGGACCAGACGCGTTCCGCGAGTGGAAGAGGCTTCCGGACCCATGATTCATAATTGGGAAGCGTGTGGATCGGCACGTAGCTTCCCTGTATTTCATAACCCGCGCTGCAAAGCGCCTGGATGATTTCCGAAGCCGAGTCCTCGCCGCGACGCTTGGGCAAGACTCGAACCACCTGCGTTAGACATGCCGAGCCGGGCCGGTGGGGTATGAGTTTCAAACGTTCCTCGTTTCCGAGCAACTCTCGATACGCGGCAACGCGCGCGCGGCGCGCGGCGATGTTTTCGCTAAGCGCTTGCATGAGGCTTAAAGCAACCGCCGCGTTGAGGTTGGCCATGGCTTCTTTTCGGTAGGGCGCCGGCGGCGTATCGGGACCGGCGGCATCCCACAATCGCCGCAAGAGCGGCAGCGTCCAGCGGCGCCAGCGCCGGTAAAAGAGCGTAGACAAAAGAGTCCGCAGCGAAAGTGAAAACCGCGCCGCCGGCAGATCGATCTTCACTCCGCCGTTGAGAATTTCCTTGTGCCGGGAAACAACCACGCCGCCACCGATACCGGAACAAATTTTTTCGCTGCCGAAACTTAAGATGCCCGCGTCGCCGAAACTACCCACCGGCCGCCCTTCGATAGTTGCCCCTAATGCCTGGGCGGCATCGTCGATCACGCGAATGTTTCTGCCACGGGTGAGACCGACAATCGCGTCGATCTCGGCCGGGTTGCCGAATAGATGCGGCACGATGATCGCTTTGGTTTTGTGCGTCAATACTGCCACGACTGTTTCAGCGGTGAGGTTCATCTCGTCGCCGACATCCGCCAGCACGGGGATCGCGCCGACGGCTAGAATCGGTAGGACGACGGTCGTGCAACAAAAGGTGGGGATCACCACTTCGTCGCCGGGCTGAACGCCGCAGGCACCCAGGGCGATTTCCAGGGCGAAGCTGCCGGAGGCGCAGAGTAAGGCGTCGACGCCGCCGAGGCTTTCGATCACTGAAGCGCGCAGCTTCCCAAGATCCGATCCCGCAATAACGCTGCCGGTTAAGAGCGAGCGAAGGATTGCGCGATAGGTAGCGCCGTTCCAGTAGGGCAACGCGAGAGGCACATGAGGAAAGGATGAAGGAGGAAGAACGTAGGAGGACTTAGGCAAAAAACTTTCAACGAATTCAGCTTGTGAAACTTTCATCCTTCAGATCAGCCGCTCTACAAGCGCCGCTGCCTGAACTTCCCGGGCGCGCGGATCCTGCAGCGCGACTTCGCGCAATATGGAGTCGATGGAATCCAGCGAAGGCGTCAACGTCGGCTCGAAGAGCTCGGCGAACAACTCGTAGCATTTTTTCACAACCGGGGGGTTTTTCCCCAAAGCCGGCAACCAATTCCCGATTTCCCTTTGGGTTGCCTGCGGCTCGCTCTTGAAGAACCGGATACTCTCTGCATAACCGGCCGCTATCTTGATGACCAACTCCCGATTGGCGGAAAGAAATCGGCGAGTGGTCGCCAGGGGAACCCAGTGACAGTCGAGGGCGCGGCTATCCGCTACGACGCGAAAGCCTTCGGACTCGATGAGAAAGGCTTTCTCCGGAGGCAAAAGAGCGGCGTCGATCTCCCCCGCTCTGAGCGTATCGAAGCTTCTGTCGTTGAGGCCAAAATCGACAAGGGTGAGGTCGCGCTCGATATCCAAACCCCATCTCCGAAGCAGTGCCAGCATGACCATGCCGGCCATGCGGCGCGGCTGATTGATGCCGACTCTTTTCCCCTTGAGGTCGGCGATTCCGCCGATCTTTGGGTTGGCCGCCAGATAAAAGGCCGGACGATTCAGGATGCCGCCGACGATCACTAAATCGTTGCCGTTGAGAAGCGAGAAAATCAGGGACGGAGCGTTGGGCGTGCCGATGGGCGTCTCCTGGGTGACAATGTCTTCGACGACTTTTTCTTCGTCCTGTTGATTCACCACCTCGACGGCGATGTTTGCCTTTTCGAAGAGACCGGCGGCCTTGCCGATCAACGGAAGAAAACGGCCGATACTAGCAACGCCGATGCCTATTTTTATGGTATCCATTCCCACCCTTCCGTCCTGGCGCATCCCTCATGGCAAACGATACTTTTGCTTTCCACCGCCTCACCCCTTCGGCCAAGCTTTGATCCAGGATTCGTCGCGCAGTTTGTTCGCGTCATAAGTTTCATAGTGCGTGAAGTCCGAAATTTTTCTGCGTGGCTTGGCGCCGGGCCAGAAGCGGGCGCGGCCGATGGGCACGACCCAGAGCAGCCGGATCGGCTGCGGCACCTTGAACAGATCCCGTAGATCGGGCTCGATCTCCTCGCGCACCGAAACCCACACGGTGCCGAACCCCATACTCGCCGCCACCAGCATCATCTGCTCCACGGCGCTCGCCACGCTCGCTTGAAACAGCTTTTCCCGATCGGCGGGCTGGCGCGTGGTGAGATAGACCATCTGCGTCCGCGGATCGGCACACACCAGCGCCACCACAGATGCGTCGCCGACGTAGTACTTGCTCAGACCTTTGTAATTAACCGGGTCCTCGCGTTTGCGCTGCTGCCACTCGTTATAAAATATCTCCCGGCAACGTTTCATCTTTTCTTTGTCGCGGGTGACGACGAACTCCCAGGGCTGGGTGTTGGCGCCCGACGGCGCCCAGCGCGCCGCCTCGAGAATCGCCCGGAGCTGCTTGTCGCTCACCTTGCCCGCCTTGTACACCCGGACGCTGCGCCGCTTCCTTATGACCTGCAATAGACTCGCGCTGTTCATGAATTTCTCCTCAGGAAGGCTCAACCCGAATTCAACTACCCTCGGCTCGAAGCCGAAGGATTTCATAACGTCGACTGGAAGTAGGCTTCCCCTTCCGTCTTTCCCGCGAAAGCGGGAATCCAGGTTTACTGTCTTCGCCGCCTACCCCACCGCACTGGATGCCCGCCTGCGCGGGCATGACGGACTTTCTCTTCGCCTGTAGGCGAGGGATTTCAACCACCCCCGAAAGAGATATTGAATCCGCTCGAATCACCGGGCTAAAACTTCTCCGCCCATGGCCGCAGTTCGATATAAGACGCCCACGAGCTGCGGTGTTGGCGGTGCAGGTGAAGATAGGTCTGCGCGATCGCGTCGGGATCGAGAAAACCGTCGGGGCCCCGCGACTTCACAATCTCGGCGCTACGCGTCGGGTCCTTTATCCCGCCGTCGATGACGATTTGAGCGACATGGATGTTTTGCGGTTGTAGTTCGCGCGCCATGCTTTGCACCAGACCGCTCAGTCCCATCTTGCCCATGGCAAAGGCCGCGGAATTTGCAAACCCCTTGATGCTCGCCGACGCGCCGGTGAAGAGAATCGTGCCCCGTCCCGCTGCAATCATCCGCTTGGCGGCCGCCTGTCCGACCAGAAATCCGCCGTAACAGGTGACGAGAATGGTTTTTTGCACCTCCGCCGGGTTCAGGTCGATGAGCGCCCCGCGGGCTCGGGCGCTCGCATTGTAAACCACCAGGCCGGGCACGCCGATGTCCCGGCTCACCGAGTCGAACAGTTCTTCGACCTCTTTGGCGTTGACGGCATCGCAAGGATAGGCGCGGCCGTCAATTTCCTTTTCCAAGGCGGCCAATTTCTTGGCATCGCGGGCGGCCAAGGCCACCTTCATGCCTTCCTTGCCGAACAGCCTGCCGAGCGCCGCGCTGAGCCCCGGACCGGCGCCGACGATTAATGCGGTTTCCTGTTGAGCCATTGCCGTCCTCCAAATAGATTCCAGCCTCTAATATCGCGTCATGAATTCTTCACCGAAGTCGCGCCGTTTCGCGGCGGTTGGGCTATATCGTCGTTGCTATCAAGGTTGCTCGGTTGGTCCGCGCCGGATTTTCCGGCGGCTTGCGCAGCGATATCATAAAAATAGAAAATTGCACAGTCCGTCCCTGACCGTTACTACTTCTACGACGGAAGCGTGGCAGCAGGCAAGAGCGCGCAAGGTGACCGGTGAAAGTGAATTTTCACCGAACGTCCGAGGAGAGCAGAAGCTCTGGAAACGTAGGAATTGGCCTTCGCTTGGAATCAAGCGCCGACGATCGCC
>JAUYJC010000039.1 GCA_030688735.1 Deltaproteobacteria bacterium | reverse complement strand
GGCGCAAAGACGCCAAGTGACAGGCCCAAGCCTGTCATCCCGAGCGAATACGAGGGATCTAGGAAAGATTTCTCTCTTCGTTCGAAATGACAATGCTCTTCCTTTGCGGCCTTAGCGTCTTTGCGCGAGATATTCCGAGTTTCGATTACAGTTGTTCGCCGGAGGCGAACCTCTTTTCCCCAGCGTGGTCTGGTGAAAAGCGTGTACTGCTATGCTTGAGAATTTTCGCGGCCTGCGCAAATTTTCTGACGCGTTTTTCCTAAGTTCCTGAATCAAAAAACTATCTCACCACGAAGCACACGAAGGCCGCTAAGGTTTCGGACTTTTATATTTTTAAACTTCGTAACTTCGTGCTCTTCGTGACCTTCGTGGTAAAAGTTGCATTTTCTTTTTGGTTGCGGCTTTGCCGCGCTGTGTTATTCGCAATTCCGTCGAACGAGAACCTCTCCCCCATCGGCCGGCCGCGCAATCGTCCTCGAACGCGAAAGATCGATCACGAGTCTCGCTCGCGAGGCACCGGTCCTAGAGGTTTGATCGTCGATTCTTGAAGTCCCGGCGCTCCAGCAGCACAGAGACCAACGTCCCGCCGACCAGTCCCCAGAATGGCGCGCCGATGTTGAGGAGCCTGATCCCCGAAATGGTGATAAGAAATGTGAAAAGCGCCCCCAGGCGAAATTTCTCACCGAACGCCGCGGCGAAGCAGCTTCCGAGAACTTCCAGCAACGCCAGGCCGGCCAGCAAATTGACTAACGATGCGGGAAGGATCTGGCTGAGCGCCGTGGCGATGGGCGAGAACAGCCCGAAAGCCATCCAAAGAATTCCCGTGACCAACGCGGCGGCATAGCGGCACTCTTTCGGACCAACGCTCGGGTTGGTGACGATGCCGGTCATCGGTCCCGCCAGACACACCGACTGGCTGCCGAACGGGGCCACGAGAATCGAACCGACGCCGCTGGTAATCGTCACCGCGCCCACCGGCGGGTGGTAACCCATGTTCTGCAAAATCGCGATGCCCTGGGCGTTTTGCACGGCGATCACCGTCAATGCGAGGGGTATGACCAGTTCCACAGCGGCGGGCCAGGTAAATTGCGGTGTGAAAAATTTAAACTCCGCGATCCCGAAGGTCAGGAGCCGCCAGTTCGCCTGTCCGACCGCGGCCACGGCGATAAGCCCAACAATGATGGCACCGAGGACCGGGGGAAATCTTCTGGCGAGAGGTTTTACCAGTGAGACCGAAAGATAGGC
The DNA here is from genome assembly GCA_030688735.1 of Deltaproteobacteria bacterium. GTDB lineage: Bacteria > Desulfobacterota > Binatia > UBA9968 > UBA9968 > JACPFE01. Next base: position 2,234 of record JAUYJC010000039.1, on the reverse strand, counting down.
GATCAAAGTCATGCCCGAGACGAGCGGGGTCTGTTGCAGCGAAGTAATAATGCCCATGCCGAATGGCAGCAGTATCCCCGCCACCATCGCCATGGCAATCGGCATCGGCAGCCACTCCATGCCTCGCTTGACGGCCCCCGTGGCGCCGAGGGCCGTGATCAACACTCCGGTCACCAGATAGGCGCCGATGATTTCTTCAAAGCGCAAATGAGTCAGCGCCGACGCGACCAAGACGCCTCCCGGTATGGTAATCGCCGCCAAAAGGGGCAGGCGATAATGGAGGCTCAGAACCACGCTCAGCAGGCCGCAGATAAAGTACCCGCCGAAGATCCACGAGTTGAGCTCCAGGGCGGAGAGATTTCCTTGTCTCGCCGCATTGACGTAAATAAGAAAAGGGCCGGTCACTGCGAACAGCCACGCGGTCACTCCGTAGGTTATGGCCGAAAGGGTTAGAGACTTGGGCAAGTCTCGAATGCTGGAGCCGATTCCGGAACCGGTTTCAATCATGGGGTGTTTCTATCCGATCGAGTTCGGCTAGGGACTTTCTCGGGGATCCCTGCGGGGCGTTTTCTCCAACGCGAAGATTCATTCTTACGACTCATCCGCGCGTAGGATCGGCATGACTTCTCGGGTGAATAGGTCGAGTGAGATCGCGCAAGCTTCGCGGGGGATGCCGGGAACTGAGAACCTGCAGATGAGATGCTTGGCGTCCAACTCTCTCCGAAAGCGAATGATTTCCTCGACACAAGTTCTGGGGTCGCCGAAAATGATCCGGTCTCTTGCGAGCCGCTCAATGGTCAGTTCTCCGGAGGGGCGCTTGACCACCGGGTGCGGCCAGCGGAAGTACATTCGTTCAAAGGCTTGGATGAAGCCGTCGCCTGCCGCGGCGATCGCTTCTTTCGTGCTGTGCGCTACGAAGACGTAGCGAAACAGCGCTATCTCGCCTTTTCCTCGTACCGATTCAACGCAGGCGTTTCGGTACAGCCGGGCGCAGGGTGCGATCTCTTCGAGATTGGCCGATGGCCCCACAATCCAAGCGTCTCCGAGGCGGGCGGCGCGGCGCAGGGCCGGCTCGGCCCAGGCGCCGAACCAGATCGGCGGTCTTGGCCGTTGTACCGGCCGGGGTGCAACCGTGGCGTTGTCTACCCGGTAATTTTTTCCGTGATGGGTGACGTTCGTTTCCGTCCAGAGGCGGTGAAGCAGCGAAGCGCTCTCCTCCATTCTGCTGCCGCGCTCCTTGAGCGATTGACCGAAGGCCGCGAACTCTTCCGGGGCGTAGCCCGGGCCGACTCCCAAAATCAAGCGGCCGCCGGAAATCACGTCGACCATCGCGCCTTCCTCGGCCACCATCATGGGATGGTACAAAGGGAGCAGAAGAACGCCAGTGCCCAGGCGGATGCGGCGCGTCCGGCTGGCGACGGCGGCCAGGCCGATGAGCGGCGCCGGATACAAAATCGGATTGTTGTGATGCTCGCCGAGCCAGATCGAGTCGAAACCCGCCGCCTCGGCGCGCTCGCATTCCCGCAGGGTCTCCTCAAAGCTCGCCTGTCCTTGTAGGGGGCTGAGACCAAATTGCATACAGGATCTCGTACTCGCGTAATGGCGCGCCTGGACCACGCGAACGACACTATGCGAGGCCCTGCTGCGTGTCAACGCGGGTAGCCTTCTCCATCATGGAGTAATTTGGACAGTGGGCTGCTGCCCGCTCGCCGAAAAGACAGTGATGGGGCACTTGTCAAAAGCGACCGGCGCTCCTGCAAAATCCGTTTCTCATTTCGAATGGCCGACGCCGCCGAAATATCCAAGCCGGTCTGTTGAAAGGCCGCTATCAATCGCGTTAAAGTACCCGCCAGCAAGGAACGTTCTCCAATGAAACAAAACTGCTTCGTTTGTCTAAACGTCGACTGCAAGATCCGCGGCTCCGAGCAGCTCATGACTGAGCTGACCGGCAAAATAACCGCCCACTCGCTGGACGTAGAAGTGAAATCTTACATCTGCTTCGGCGGGTGCGATCAGGGCCCCAATATCGTGATCCACCCGCAAAGGGTTTGGTATGCCGGAGTGAAAAAGGAGGACCTGCCGGAGATCGTGGAGTCCTTAAATGGCGGACCGCCGGTCAACCGGCTCGATACCATTGATCGATCTCTGAAGAAAATTATCTTCTCACTGCTGGATACCGGCGTAATGTAGTCTGCACGTCAAGCATCCGCCGACGGCTGGTTCAAAACGTTCAA
>JAUYJC010000038.1 GCA_030688735.1 Deltaproteobacteria bacterium | reverse complement strand
TCCCGCAAAGCATGTCCTGAGCCTGGTCGAAGGGGCGCAAAGACGCCAAGTGACAGGCCCAAGCCTGTCATCCCGAGCGAATACGAGGGATCTAGGAAAGATTTCTCTCTTCGTTCGAAATGACAATGCTCTTCCTTTGCGGCCTTGGCGTCTTTGCGGGAGATATTCCGAGTTTCGATTACAGTTGTTCGCCGGAGGCGAACCTCTTTTTCCCAGCCCAGTCGGGGGACAAGCGTGTACTACTATGCTTAAAAGTTTTCGCAGCTTGTGCAAGTTTTACGACAACCATTCACACTCGACAAAACGCTTTCTCACCACGAAGATCACGAAGGACACGAAGGTTTCGGACATTGGTATTCTTAAACTTCTTAACTTCGTGCTCTTCGCGGTGAAATCTTTTTTTACTTATTCGCTTATACCCAATGGGCTAACCCATCTGTTCCCGAATTTCGTTGGCGCGGGCAAATGCAGTTTCGAGCGCGCGCCCGTTATCACTGTCGATCCAGCGCTTCATTCGCTCCAGGTTGCGGATGTATTTCTCCAGAGAGCTGGAGATCGCCCTGCGGTTAAGCAAACATATATCGCGCCATAACTCCGGGCGGCTCGACGCGATGCGCGTGAGATCTTTGAAGCCGGTTGCGCAATAGGATTTGACATCAACGCCGTCCACCCTCGTCTGGTCCAGGGCGTTGACCAAGGCATAGGCCGCTAAATGCGGCAGGTGGCTCACTACGCCAAGGAGGCGATCATGCTGTTGGGCGTTCATGATTTCAACTTTGGCCCCGACCTGGCGCCACAGGCGCGCCATCTTGCGCAGAGCGGGCTGCTGGGTTCTTCTCGTCGGCGTGAGGATACAGCGCCGCCCCAGAAATAGATTTTCGTAAGCCGCCGCCGCGCCCCATTGTTCCCCGCCCGCAATCGGATGGGCGCCGACGAAGTGAATGTCCGACGGGAGGATCCGCTCCATCCCTTTGACAATCTCGGCCTTGACGCTGCCGACGTCACTGACGATGCAGCCGGACTCAAGCCGCGGCAAGAACGCTTCGGTTAGCGGCACGATCGCTTGCACCGGAGTTCCCATCATCAAAAAATCCACGCCCGAAGGAAGGTCGGTTTCGCGCAGGAAATAGGCATCGATGATCCCTCTTCGCTTGGCGATCCGAAGATTACGCTCGCTTCGTCCGTACCCGACGATCTCTTTCACCAGGCGGCGCCGGCGCATGTCCAACGCCAGGGAAGCGCCGATCAGCCCAACTCCCGCAACCACCATTTTTTTAAACATCAGCACCCGTGACACTCCCTAAAACGTTTTGATAATTTTTCCCAGCGCCTCAATGAAGCGGCCGTTCTCTTCCTTCGTCCCTACCGTCACCCGCACATGCTCGGGAAATTGATAGCCGTCCATGGGACGAACGATAATACCCTGGGTGAGCAGCTTCCTGAAAACTTCCTGACCTTTCCCCACCCGCACCAGGATGAAATTGGCGCAACTCGGCACGAACTCCAATCCGAGTTTGCTCAGCTCCTGCGCAAGAAATTCCAACCCCTCGGCGTTAACCGCCAGGCTGCGCTTCACATGGTCGGCGTCATCGAGCGCGGCAAGCGCCGCCCATTGGGCGACAGCGTTGACGTTGAAAGGCTGGCGCACGCGCTGCATCATCGCAATCAAACTTTTCGGCCCGACGCCGTAGCCGATTCTTAAACCCGCCAGACCGTAGAGCTTAGAGAAGGTGCGCAACGTCAGCATGGCGCGCTCTTCTTCGTGATAGCGTAGCGAATCCGGGTAGGCCGGGTCTTGCACGTACTCGAAGTAAGCTTCGTCGACGATCAGGAGAACCTCAGGCGAGATTTTCTTCAGGAAGCTCTCCCACTCCTGGCGGCGATAGATCGTTCCGGTCGGATTGTTCGGATTGGCCAGGAACACGATCTTGGTACGCGGGGTGACGGAGTCGGCGATCGCCGGGAGATCGTGAGTGAAGTCGCGCAGCGGCACCGCGATGCTTTTGCCACCGACCGCCTGGACGATCAACTGGTAGACGACAAAGGCCTGGCGCGCCATCACAGCTTCGTCGCCGGCCCGCAGAAAGGTCCGCGCCGCCAGCTCTATAATCTCGTTAGAGCCGTTGCCGAAAATCAGGTTCTCCGGCGCGACTCCCAGCCGCGCGGCTAAACTTCGCTTGAGGTAAAAGCAATCGCCATCGGGATAGAGGTGCAACTGATCCAGCCGCTCGCGAATCGCGTTGAGCGCTTTCGACGACGGTCCGAGCGGATTTTCATTGGAGGAGAGCTTGACCGAACTCGAGATGCCGTACTCGCGCTCCACCTCCTCGATAGGCTTTCCCGGCTCATAGGGAATGAGCGAGCGAATGCATTCGGGGACTTGTTCAAGCGTTTTCATACGCCGCTCGGGTAAGAGCCCAAAACTTTCATAAACAGGCAGTTCTTTTCGAGATCACGGATCGCCCGCTTGACCCGCGTCTCTTCCTTGTTACCCTTGAAGTCGATGAAAAACATGTACTCCCAGGGTTTGTCTTTAAGCGGCCGCGATTCGATCTTGGTCAAATTGATGTGGCTTCGAGCCAACGGTTGCAGCATGCGGTGTAGTATCCCCGGCTGGTCCTTCACCGAGAACACCAATGAGGTCTTATCCTTCTTGCTCGGCTTGGGGCCCTTGCGCCCGATCACGAGGAACCGGGTAATATTATTGCTGTGGTCCTCGATGTTTTCAGCGACCACTTCAAGCTTGTAGACTTCCTTCGCGAGGCTGCTCGATATCGCCGCGAGCGCCGGATCCGCCGCCGCCCTGGCCGCTGCCTGCGCCGTGCTTGCGACTTCTTCCCCAGGCGCATTTGGGAAGTGGCCTTCGAGCCAGCGCCGGCATTGGGCCAGCGCTTGCGGGTGTGAGACGACCCGCCGGATATCCTCGCCGCGGCCGCTGCGGGACAGCAGGCAGTGATGGATATCGAGAAAAATTTCCGCGCAAATGCTCAGGTTCGATTCCACCAGGCGATCCAGGGTATGGGCGACGACCCCTTCGGTGGAGTTTTCAATCGGCACGACGCCGAACGACGCCCGTCCCTGCTCGACTTCCTGGAACACTTCGCCGATGTTCTTCCCGGCGACAAATTCCGGCGCGGAGCCAAACTTCTCCCGGGCCGCCAGATGGGTGTAGGTCGCTTCCGGTCCGAGATAGACAATTCTCAGTTCGGATTCGAGCGCCCGAGTAGCCGAAATCACCTCTCGGTAAATCGCGCCGATCGCCTGGTCGGGAAGGGGCCCGCAACTGAGATCGATGACCCTGCGGAGGACTTCGGTTTCGCGATGGGGGGCGTAGACTAGATCGTTGCTTAGACTCTTGGCCTGGCCAATTTTCAGGGCGACGGATGCCCGATCGTTTAGCAGTCCGACTATCTTGGCGTCAATTTGATCGATTTTTTTGCGAAGGGCATCGACCGACTCGTTACGGTTCAATGACAACCTCTCCGAAGCGCGCACGAGGCGCGCCGACTCTGTATGCGATGACGGTAAACTATCTTAATCTTTAGAGAATTGCAAATTATGCGATTCTCATCGCTTGACGGCATAGCCGCTATGCCGTTAATGCTTTGATATGCCCGAAGAGATGGTGCTTGCGCCCGATGAGGCGCCGAAGAAACTTGAGAACTTTCTCAAGAAAAGATTTCCCGTCGGCTACGTAAGAAAGCTATTTCGAAAAAGCGGTATCAGGCTGAACGGCAAGCATCCCAAGCCCGACGACGTCATCCGAGCCGGCGACCGGATCGTGTTCTACATTCCTTTTGAAACGAACGCCGCGCACCCACGACCCGGCAAAGCCGTTGCTAGCATTGAAATCATTTTCGAAGACAATTCGTTGCTCATCCTCGACAAGCCCGCCGGTCTTGCCGTCCAGGAGGGAAGAACCGTTACCAAGCGCGAGTCCGTCTTGGGCGTTATCGAAAGCCGCTATCGGGAAAAAGGCGTCACACCCAAGCTCGTACACCGCCTGGACCAAGACACCTCGGGTCTTCTGCTGGTCGCCAAAGAGCAAGAGACTGCCGATCGATTGGAAAGCTTGTTTGAGACGCGCCAGGTGGAAAAATCGTATCTTTGCTTGCTCGCAGGCCGGCTGCCGCAGAACGAAGGCGTCATTGATTCGCCGCTGCCGGGACGCGACGCCAAACCGGTCCGGGCGGTCACTCGGTTCGAAGTCGAAAAACGATTTTCAGATACGACCCTCGTGCGCGTAAAGATCGAAACGGGTCGCATGCATCAGATCCGGCTGCACTTCGCCAAGCTCGGCTATCCCGTGGTCATGGACGACCAGCACGGCGATTTCAACTTCAACAAACGCTTCCGCAAACAATATGGTCTCAAGCGCCAGTTCCTGCACGCCGCAAGCCTCACGCTGGATTACGTGGGAAAGAAACGAACATGGACCGCGCCTCTGCCGGAGGACTTGGCGGCGACTTTGCGGGCGCTAGAGGGCAAACAGATAAAGAAAGCGTGAGTTTTGAATTTTACCCTGGCGGCGCGCGCTCGGCGGCTCGGCATGCAACAGCCCAACATCGCGCGCTTGGAGGGGGGAAATTACGATCGGGTGTCGTTGCCGACGCGCAAAAGAGTCGCCCGCGCCCTCGGCGTCGAGATCGAGATCCAACTCTCCGCGGTCGCGTTGCTCCGCGCGTCGGTGACGCGAAGCAGATTGCCGTTCGCATCGTAAGTTAACCCGGTGGTCCCGTTTGGCGGATCGAACCTCCAGGCAGCCGGTTCAACGCCTCGTAAGTATGGATTGTCGGGAAGTAGAGAAAATAAAATCACTATAATGACGCCTGACACCGTTCAACTCCTGACACCGTTCAACTCCAGCCTGTTACCCCGGAATCTTTTCCGCGTCCTGCACGATGGTGAAGTCCAACTGCCCAGTTATGACCGATGCGATCCGCGCGGGAGATCCCCCCACCGTGACTGCCTTAATGTCTTTATAGGAGAGGCCAGCCCTCGTCAGTGCGAGGCGCAGGGCGAAATCGGCCGATGTTCCAGGGATGTGTACGGCGGCCGTTTTCCCCTTAAGATTTTCCGGGGATTTGATCGAGGGCTTACCGATAATGTAATAGGGGAGCGTGTTGGTGAGACTGCTGATGATAGCAATATCTCCGCCAGCCAGTCTTCCATTGATGACCGCAGTCCCAATGGCGCCCACGAAGCTAACGTCTCCAGCGATGAGACTCTGGATGCCGCGGGTGCTACCGCTGATAAAAATCAATTCCAGGTCGAGCCCGTACTTAGCAAAGATCCCGCCATCCTTGGCTACCCAATAAGCTGCGGTGGAGGTTGGAGAATCGGAGATATAGGCGAGATAGCTTTTCCCCTCCACGCCTTGTGTCGGCCCCATCACAAAAGCAAGAAATAGGGCAAGCAAGATTGCATGTAAACGAGGACTTTTCATACCGCCTCCCCTTCTAATCGGTGACCCTTCCTTTACCTAACTCGTATAAACATTCATTACTCTGGCCCGGAGAAAATGTCTATGCCCAGGCGCAATCCTTCCGCCGAACACGTTACACTCGTCCCGTTCCGTTTTTTTGACAGTTGCGAGTTCGACATCTTGGCAACTTAATTGCCATCTACTCCTTGAAATAGCGGTTCGCGATCTTCTCCAGATCCTCGCCCATAACTGGTCTGATATCTAGATTTCCCTTCTTCGCCTCGGCAAGGAATTCCGCGTCATTCATCGTTTCCTAAAACGCCCGGTGCAAGAGCTGGACACGATTCTTCGGTGGGTT
>JAUYJC010000159.1 GCA_030688735.1 Deltaproteobacteria bacterium | reverse complement strand
GGCGTCGAGATTGAGGATCTCGTCAAGGCTTTCGCCGTTTAAAAACACCACCAGCGCCGGATTCACCGTGGCTCCCTCGATTACCAGGTAGCGTCGGAACTCGGCGCCGTTGGCGCGCCCCAACTCATCCAATAAGCGCCTCACGGTGGCGCCCTCTTCGAGGACGACGAGTTGCTCCTTTTTTCTGACCAGACCTCGAATCGGCCCGAAGAAATGGATCCTGGCTTCGATCACGCAGTCTCCTTATCAATGGCCCGACTCAAGCTTGGAAATTTTGACTCGCAGGCAAGAGTCTATGGCCGCGCTGACAAAGTCCAGGTGCTCATCATCGAGCGTGAGCAGGGAATTGAAGTGGATGCCCAGGGGTTCTTTCCCCTGTGTCGCGCTGTTCGCCCATCTGCCGGCGGAGGCCCACACAGACGCAACTTCGGGATGAATCGCATGGGTGAGCTTCAACCGGCCCGCCGCCTTCTTTCCCGAATCGGTCTCCACCTCCACCCAATCGCCGTTCTTCAGCCCTTTGCGCTTCGCAGCCTCGGGGGAAAGCGCGATCTCATGGTAGCCGAGACGCAGACCAACCTCTCGAAGCAGCGGATTGCTGCCGGTCGCGGTCAGGGCGTGATAGGGGGCCTTGGCAGTGATCATGTAAAGGTCAAAATCAGGCGACTTGGACTCGTGCGCGGGACAGGGACGCCACTCGGCGAGAGGAACGTAGCCAGAGGTGTCCCAAGGAATGTTCAGTTCGCGAGTCAGCGCATCCACCTGGCGGCCGGCCTCAAGCATGTATTCGTGGTAAACATGAATTCTCGGCTTCGGAAAAGCCCCCGGATAGCGCGCTTCGATGCTCCGTTCTTTCACGAGAATCGCATCCTTCTTATACCACTCCAGCCCCTTGTCTTCCCCATGCACGGACTTGAGAGCGCGATTCATCAATTCCTCGTACGAATACCGTTCGCCGGGCTTCAGGGCATAGGCGGGCGGCAGCTTCCACATCGCGTTGCAGGCGGCGTAAACGTCTTCCAGAAAACCGGCGCGGTCGGCCAACTCCAGGAGGATCTCGTCGTGACTCACGAGTCGATCCCAAGGCGAATCGAAGGGAGGGTTCAATACCGGCCTCGAACCATAAAAAGTCGCCGGCTGAGAGCCCGTGTGATATTCGCCGCTCACTCCCGGCTCGAGTTGCTCGAGATAATGGAGGTCCGGAAAAATCACATCGGCAAACTCGGCGGTCTCATCGATCTCAAGGGCGAACGAGACGATGAAAGGAATGCTGCGCAGCACCTCCGTCATTATTTCACGTCCCGCGCCGGTGAAAGCCATATTGGAGCGGCGCTGAAGCAGCATCTTTGGCCGGATGGGAGCGCGGTACTTTTCCGGCTCGAGAATCGCCTTCACGGCAAAGGTTCTGCTGTAACAGGCCACCGGGAAGAGCTCGAAGAGGTCGATCGACTGAGGCGGCGTCACGGTGCGCGGTGGATAGGGATTGGTGGGTCCCGGCCCCGATCCCACACGGCCCGGATGCGCTATGGTCGCAAGCAGCCCATCTTCGGTTGTGCGATATTTGACCCGGTGATAGCCCATCAATCCGCCGGGGACATCCAATCCGCCGATCAGAGTCTGAAGCAGCATCACGGCAAAGCCGTTCATGAGGGCGTGCTTATGGGAGCTGAGACCGCGATACCAGGTGACGGACGCGGGACGGTAAGGAAGCTCTCGACCATCGATTTGAATGGTTGACCCGATGCTCGCCGCTGCGCCGAATTCCTGCGCTATTCGTTTCACGGTCGCGGCTGGAATGCCGGTGATGCGAGAAACTTCTTCGGGAGTGTAGCCACGCGCGTTGTCGGCGATCACTTGAAAGGCTGGGCGCGCCGCTTCTCCCGACACCCGATAACGCCCCAACAGCGCGAAGTCGATGCCATCGGCGTCGAAAGGCTTCGCGGTCTGAGTTACCATGTCCCACACGAGTACTTTTCGCGTAGCGGGATCACGCATGTAATGGCCGTTTTCGCCTATCAGGTAAGGGGCGTTGGTGAAAGTTTTTAAAAAGGGAGCATCGTAGATCCCCAGGTCGTTGACGAGAAGATTGATCAGGCCCAATAGAAACGCAGCATCCGTCCCCGGCCGAATCGGAATCCATTCATCCGCCATGCTGGCCGCGTGACTGCAAAGCGGATCGACGACCACCACCTTGATCCGCTCGCGGTTACGCCCCAGCTCGAAGGCGCCGTTCATGGTATCGTAGTGGACAACGGCGCCGAACTGTCCCCCCACCGACAGGATATAGCGGGTAAGCGGGACATCGGGCACCGCCTCGGCGGCGAACTGGTTGAGAAAATGGAGGGGGTGGACCGCGTTGCCGCAGAAAAACCCGGAGGATACCGATTGGAGCGAGGTGCCGAAAGCGGCGCACCAGATTTCATCGAGCAGGGATCGGTCGAAGGTTACGCGCCAGAGGTTTCGAGGGTCATCGGCGCCGGTCTCTTTCAGCTTCGCCGCGACGATGTCGAGCGCACTTTCCCACGAAATAGTTTCCCAACCCGGATCGATGCCCGGACCCTTGCGCGGATTGGTGCGCCGCAGGGGACGAGTGACGCGGTACGGAGAATCGATCGTGTAAAAACCCGCGCGCCCCTTGGCGCAGGCCTTGCCCTGATTGTAGGGATTGGCGGCATCGCCGTCGATGCGAACCACCTTTTCGTTGCGGATCGTAGCGACGATCCCGCATCGATTCAGGCAGAGGCGGCACATCGTGCGGACTTGGCGTTCCGCCCCACCCGCTGTCGCAACCGTCATCTCAACGCCCTCACTTTCCTGAGTTCTGACTACAACGAAAGCCCCGTCAGCGTCAAACCCAAAATGCATGACTGCTCGACCCGGTCTTATTTCCATGTTAGACATTCTCCCCAAACCGACTTGTTTTCCGGCTAATCCGAAAGGACTGAGCATGGCATCGAGAAACGGCGTAAATTTTTCGTCCTTGTTATCCGGCCGCCAATTCGCGTAGAATCCACGATATATTTTACGCGTAGTGCGCAGTGGGCTGATCAGAGTTTCGAACAACACATGCCTAAACTATCACTTACAAAACTCGAACGTCGTCTCTATTCGGCCGCTGATTGCCTGCATGGCAGCGTGCGCAACAAAGCTCTTGCCGCATTAGCCGAACACAACGACACGCTTGAACACCGATTGAAGCTACAGCTTCAAGCACGGGAGCATGAAGGCCATCTTTCAAGATGTAATTCGTTTGTTTCGGTTGACCTATCCCGAGATCGGGGAGCAACGAGGAACCCTCGCCGCAATCGCTCCCGTGACCGATGAGATCGAAGCTTTGGGACGCGAACTGGCAAAACTAGTTGCGCTGAAATCCGGCCTCATGAACAATCTCCTCACAGGCCGCGTGCGTGTGCCGGAAGGCATTGCGGTGCCGGGATGAAAAATCCCGGCGGGTTGCAGCCTTCGTTTCGCATCAGCAACCGTGTGACGGCGGCGCTGACGCGCATCGAGCGGGCGCGGGGATTTCTCGATGCGGCGAAGCTGTCGGAAGATTGGCTGGCGTCGATGCGCTCGCGCGCGCTGTTGTTGGAGGCGCATCACACTACGCATATCGAGGGCACGCGGCTGACGCTGGAGCAAGCGGAGCGATTGTTTGCGGGTCAGGCGGTGCCGGAGGCCGATCCCGAGGACACGCGCGAGCTTTTGAACTATCGAGACGCTTTCGAATTCGTCAGTGGTTATCTGAACGACGGCGGGCCGATTACCGAGGGATTGATCCGCGGGATTCATCGCCGGCTGGTCGTGGGCGTGCGCGGTGGGGCGGCGCACCCGGGCGAACACCGGCACTTGCAGAACTACGTTGCCAACTCGCGCACCGGCCAGATCATTTACACTCCGCCGCCGCCACTCGACGTGCCGCCGCTGATGGCGGAGCTAGTCGCGTGGCTCAACTCGCCCACGGAAATCCATCCCGTGCTGGTAAGCGGCATCGCGCAATTTCAGTTGGTTAACATTCATCCGTTCGTGGACGGCAACGGGCGCACCTCGCGCCTGCTCTCCACGCTTTGTCTCTACCGAGCGGGTTACGACTTCAAACGACTGTTCTCGATCAGCGAATACTACGACCGCGACCGGGCGAGCTTTTATGCCGCCATTCAGGGCGTGCGCGATCAAGGGATGGACCTGACCGGCTGGCTCGACTACTTCGTCGAAGGACTCGCAACGCAGATGGACGAGGTGAGGGAACGAGGCCAAAGGGTAATCCGCAGAGATGTGATTGCGCGGAAGCACGGGCTCAACCGGCGGCAGGCGCTGGCAGTTGGGTATCTGCTGGAGAATCCGAAGCTGCGAATTGATGACCTCGAACGGTTGTGCCGAAAGGTAAACCGCCGCACCCTGCAGCGGGACCTGAGTGGTATGCTTGAAAAAGGTGTTCTCAAGGCCAAAGGCGCGGCGAGATCTGTGGAGTATGCTTTGAAAGTCAAAGGGTTATGATGTATCGCGACATTATCGCGACACGAATCGCGACATCCTTGCGCCAGGTTTGCGCCACGAGTCGTGCCAGTATCGCGACAAACTTGCGACATGACTTGCGCCATCCTTGCGCCAGGTTCGCGCAATGAAAATCGAGTGGGAATACGACCTCGTCGAAAAGCCGTTCTGCGAACAGCTTAAGACCATGGGATGGGAGTGGATCGAGGGTGATCCTGATTTGCCCGAGTCCACCGAGCGCACCAGGTCCTGGGAGGTACTGCAAAAAGGTCTTTTGGCATCCGCGCTACGTCGACTAAAAGTTCATGACGGCAAGCCTTGGCTCGACGACGCGCGGATAGCGCTGGCGTTCCGCCCCACCCGCTGTCGCGACCTCCATCCCTGATGCCCTCGCTTTCCTGAGTTCTGACTACAACGAAAGCCCCGTCCCGTCAAACCCAAAAAACATGACTGCTCGACCCGGTCATTTTTCCATGTTAGACATCCTCTCCGAGCCCACTTGTTTTTTCGCTAATCGAAAAGAATGGGTATGGAATTGAGAAATGGCGCAAGTTCTAAGCGTCCAAATTCGCCCTTGCCCTCCCGCAGCCAATTCGCGTAGAATCGCAGCAATTTACCCTCCGACGAAGGTTTCTCATTATGGTGCGAGTGAAACCGACAAAACAAAAGGCCAGCAACGGCGCGAACCTTGGTTACGAAGCTGATTTTTTCTCAAGTACATCTCCGACTGGGACGGCGAGCGCCTGCGCGACGACAAGCGCTCGCCAGTGGTCTTTCACCGTAGTCTGCCAAGAGTGGCTTGATTAACGATGGCTCTTTCGCTTAACAAACCTAAGCTCGACAACCTCGCGAACGAGGTTTGGAAGTCTGCCGAGCGGCTGCGGGGCAAGTTCAAGGCTTACGAATACCAGAACGTCATCCTGCCCATCATCGTCATCCGCCGTCTGGAATGCGTGCTGCTGGCATGGCGCGAGGCAAAGCGTGCGGAGGTGCTCGCGAAGCGGCCCAAGCTCACCGAGAAAGAACTCGCCAAACTGGTCAAGGAACTCGAACTCAATCCCAAGCAGTCGCCGTTCTCGAATAAGACAGACTTGACGCTCCGCAAGGTCTATGAGGAAGACCACTCGCTCTTGGAGGAAAATTTCCGCGCCTACATCAACGGCTTCTCCAAGAACGTCGACGACATCATCGAGCATTTCAACTACCGCGCCACCATCGGCACGATGGTGAAGAACAACCGACTTGCCCCGATCCTGAATCAATACAAGGAACTCGCGCTCGGCCCGGACCAGCTCTCCGGGCTGGAGATGGGTTACGTTTACGAGGAGTTACTCCGGCGTTTCTCGGAACAAAGCGGCGAAGAGGCCGGTGACCACTTCACGCCGCGCGAAATCATCCGCCTCATGGTCGAGTTGCTGGAAATCCCGATCCCCGTCCGGCATTTCTCCATATACGACCTCGCCGCCGGTACGAGCGGCATGTTGTCCGTCGCCAAGGAACACCTGCTTGACCGCGCCGCCACGCCCGAGGAGAAGGAGCGCGTCGAGAAATTCCTCACCGTCCACGGCCAGGAGTTGTCCCCCACCAATTACGCCATCTGCCAGGCTGACCTTCTCATCAAGAACGACCAGCAGGTCAAAATTTTCCTCGGCAATTCACTCATCCCGCACGACCCGCACAGCCGCGACCCGGGCGACCAGTGGCCAGAAGGCAAATGGCGATTCAACCGCATGTTGAGCAACCCGCCCTTCGGCGTCACCTGGGGTGGCAAGGACGGTTACGAGACCGAGGCGCGCAAATTGAAGCCGACCCGCTATCAGGCCGGGATGCCGCGCGTGAACGACGGCGCTCTGCTCTTCTTGCAAACGATGCTGGCCAAGATGATCCCGCCCGAGGAAGGCGGCAGCCGCATCGCCATCATCTTCAACGGCTCGCCCCTCTCCAATGGCGACTGCGGCTCGGGCGAAAGCGAAATCCGCCGCTGGATTCTGGAGAATGACTGGCTCGACGCCATCGTCATGCTGCCCGACCAGTTGTTCTACAACACCGGCATCTTCACTTACATCTGGCTGCTGCGAAACGAAAAGCCCACCAACCATCGCGGACGCGTGATGCTCATTGACGCCCGCCAGCAGTTCGAGAAAGAGCCAAAGGCATTCAGCTTCAAACGCAATCGGATGACCGACGCTCACCGGCAATGGATTGAGGAACGCTACCTTAAAGGCTGGAAGCCCGGCTTCGCTGACGAGAACGTGAAGATTTTTCGTCGCGAGGAATTCGCTTACCACAAGGTCAA
>JAUYJC010000011.1 GCA_030688735.1 Deltaproteobacteria bacterium | reverse complement strand
CCGCCGGGATTCGATTTCATACTTGATCTTACCTTTCAGCCTGTATGAGCGAATTATATACGCCAATTTCATCGTATGTCAATAACAACGTATGTTTTCCTTGATAAGAAATAATCTTGATAATTCAACATGTTATCGTATAATATAAATTTTTCTTGATGGCGTCGTTCGTTTCAGCTAGCTTCGGACCTTAGTTAAGCTCGCACGAGGAGGCTATGGAGGTGAGCGGGCTGAATGTGACAAAAAAGATAGACGTCCGCGCGGAACCTTGGGATCGATTGTTCACGCCAGCGCTCGTCTCGTGATGATCACGACGGTGGACAGCGAAAGTCGAGTCAACGCGGCGTCCTTCGGCACCTGCGTGCGGGTTTGCCACGATCCGTCGCCAGGGTCAGATTTCGACGTCGCAATAATTTGAAAAGAAAGTCAAGAAATAGAAGTCAGACACCATTCATTCAGCTAACCTGGCGACGGACCCTACGGGCTACCGAATAGTGAACTCAGAAAGCCCGCGTCGTCCAAAGTTTTCACGAAGCTATTGTCGTAAAACCGTTCCGGCTCGGCGTTTCGCGCGTTGCTGTTTTTGGAGACCTTTAGAGCTTTGTCGACGATTTCTCGTTTCACGTACGGCCGCGTTGGGATGTGCGGGATGCCGGTGCGGTAGCTTTCGAGCAAGACTTCGCGGTCGTTGATGCGCGCGTACTTGCCGATGACCTTGAGCGCGTATTCGGTATCGCGCCGCAGCAACGCCAGCCCTTCCAGATAGCTTTTGAAAAAGGCCAGCACTATCTCCCGATTTTGCTTAAGCCAGCTTTCCTTGCCGGCGAGCCCGCCGTAACCGAAGAGCATTTTCATTTCCATAAGATTGATGATTTCTCTGAAGCCCAGTTTCTGCGCGATCAGGCCGTAGGGCGGCGAGAGGATCGCCGCATCGGCAATCCCCTGCTGAAGCGTGTGCACGCGCGCGTCTGTGCCGCCGACGTAGAGGATCTTGTACTCGTTATCTTTTACCCCGAAGTGGCTGAGCGCATCACGGATGCCGTACTCTGAAGCCGAGCCGGCACTGCTGGCAGCGATGACCTTGCCTTTCAAGTCCGCCGGACGTTGCAGCGCCGGCTTGCCGAAGATTTGAAAATAATAGTAGTCGTAAAAGGACCCGATCACCACCAAGCTTGCGCCGGCGAGGCGGGCATCGACCGCCGACGCCACGTTGAACCGGCCGAGTTGAATCGACTCCGATTCCAGCGCCAGCGCGATCTTCGACCCGCCGGCAAGATAAATCAGCTCGGGCTCCAGGCCGTATTTCTGGAAAAGCCCTCTGTCCTCCGCGGCCCACAGCGGCGCCTGCGTCGTCGTGATGGCGCTGTAACCGATGCGAATCTTGGTCGCGGCGAAGAGCGGATCGGGACGCAAGGAAACAAGAACGACACAGGTTGCCCACATGAGGATGCGTATAGCCCTGAGGTTCATACCGCCCTCCTTAACTGTCCGCGCTGTCCGCGTACTCATACGTGGACAGCGATCGTTTGGAGTTCAGACCCGGCGGCGCGCGTTACTTCTTATAAAGCTGCTCCACGAAGCCGGACTTAACAATTTCGTCAATCAAGCTTAGGTCCCAGTTGTCTTTTTCGCTCAGCTTCTTTGCCTGCGGGAAGTCGAGGGCCGCCAAATCTAACATGGCGTGCACCGCGTCCGACTGCGGCCGCAGATCCCTTTCCGCCCGGGTTGATATCTCTTCGTACAGGTAGGCCATGATGCCGAGATCGGAATTGCGCACGTACTTGGAAAAAATCTTTAGGCTTTCCTCTTTGTGGGATTTCAAATAGTGGATCCCTTCCATGTAACCACGCAAAAAACGCAGCAGTTGCGGTCTACCCTTCTGGATCAAAGCAGAAGTCGTGTTCAAGCCGCCGGCGACGTTGGCCACGTCGATCCTCGATAGTATTCTCATGCCCGCTTTTTCGGAGATCAGGTCCGAAGGAGGCGTGAACATCGACGCGTGGATGACGCCGGCGGAGAGCGCCGCCACGCGGGCCGCGGGTCCCCCGTCGCCTACGGAAAGGAACGTTACATCTTTGCCGGCGTCCATGCCGTTATCGCGCAGGAGCTTGACCACCCGCGCGTAGGCGGCGTCGCGCCCCGGCGTGATGCCGATGATTTTTCCCTTCAGGTCGCGAATGGTTTTGATGTTGGGCTGGACGACGATGGAATATCCCAGCGTGTTGGTCGTCACACCGACGCGAGTGAGGCTGGCCCCCTGGAGAATCGCCGTCGTGATGCCCAGATCCGAGCCGAGAATAAAATCGACGCTCCCTCCAATCAGGGCGGCAACGGTTCTCGAACCGCCGCGCAAGAAGATCAGCTCGACGTCGAGCCCGTGCTTTTTCCAGAAACCCTTGTCCGCCGTCACCCATGAAGCGGCGAAGCCGGTGGCTAACGATGGATAGCCGACTCGAAAGGCCTCCGCTTCGGCGCGCGACGGCGCACTCGCTAACAGCAAGAGTGCAACGATCAACCAAAGTCGTAGTCGAACAGTCATCGGTTATCTCGCCCACGCTGGTTCCAGCCGTTCAAATCGTTCAACCGCTCGCTTCACTCTCTCCGTTCAACTCCCCCTCCTTCATCCCCGCGTCGCGGGGGAAAGAGGTGGGGGTTTGAACGACTTGAACTATTTGAACGGCTTGAACTCTTCTGGAGCTACGCCGCCGCGGCGTTCTTATACGGATACTTCTCGCACAGCTCCTTCCACTTCGCTGCCATGTATTTGGCGTGGTCGAGGATCTCCTGCGGCACGACGCGGAACGGCGGGCGGAGCGGCCCCGGCGTGCAGTAGCCCGATTCATTCATCGCGAGTTTATGCGCATTCTCACGCCAGAAGAGATCCCCCGGCCTGCCGGGTGCTTTGTAAGCCGCGTTCAAGTCCAGGCAAATCTCTTTGGCCAACTCCCAATCTCCCGCGTAGCAGGCATCGCGCAGACGCAACAGCGGCGAGGGCCCCTGCCAAGCAGAGATCGACCAACAACCCACGGCGCCGAACTGCATGTAGGGATAACACTGGCTCTGATTGCAAAAGACGGAGAGCTTGCCTTTGGTGATCCTCGTCAGCTCCATGAAGGCGATGGTCTGGCGGTGGCTGTCTTTCATCGCCACGATGTTAGGCCGGGTAACAAGCTTGTTGAAGGCGGCGACGGGAATCGTAACCCGGTGCAGTTGCGGATTGTGATAAATCGCGATGCCCATTTTGGGAAACGCATCGGCGAGATCGAGATAAAACTGCACGGCGTTATCGACCGTCGACGGGAAATAAAAAGGCACGCCGCAAAGCACGCCGTCGGCGCCCGCCTGCTGCGCGAACTCCACTTCCTCCATCGTTTGCCGAGTGTTGAGGGTCGTGCAGCCGATGAAGACCGGCACGCGCTTTTTCGCCGCGCCCAGAGTCGCCTCGACAAGCTTTTTCTTTTCCCCCGGCAAAAGCGTGTGGCACTCGCCGAAGCTTCCCATCGTGGTGACGACATCGACGCCGTCGCGAATAATCCGGTCCACCGCCCGTTCGAGTTCCACGGTGTTCACCGTATCCTTCGCCCCCGGCGAGCCGCCGTCCGGCGTGGTAAACGCCGGCATCATCGCCATCACGCATTTCAAGTCTTGCGCGGTAATCATGGTTTTATCCCTCCTCCGTCGAGGAAATCCTATTTATTAACGGCGTGCAAGAGGCCCGATTGGGATTGTCGAAGCGATTCAGGTCGGGGCATCTTCGAGTTGTTCGAAGCTGGAGCCTTTATCGATTTCAAGCGCCCTGAAAAAACTCGGCGTCGCCGCCAGATATCGCGCGGATTTTTGGCTATCGAGGTTAATGAACTACCCCGCCGCAAACAGCGGGGGATCGAAATTCCCGAGATTCGGTAGCGGCGGCTGGGAATGAACCCGTAGTGGTTCAAAGCTCAAGTCGGTTATCTAACCTGCCCCTCGCGCATCACCATTTGCCGGGTTAAAAAGAGCCGGTCCGGACCTTGCTGGAATCAATTGATCTCCCCCTGACGAGTGATCGTTTGCATCGTACCGAAAGTGAACAAGCTCGGCGACAGGCCACTATTGAACTGCCGCGTCGTAGTGATCACAGTGGAACGGCCGTTTTGAACGTTGACAATGTAACCCGTCCCTTGCTGCCAGACGATCTGGCCGTCGGCAAGCTTTCCGGGAATACGGAATAACGCCATCTCCTTCCAGTAGTCCCCCTTGCGATCCCAAACCATTCCCCAGGTAGTTTCCCAGGCCACCTTATCGATCCAGAGGACCTTCTTCGGATAGCAATAGCTGGAATCTTTGGGCGTTATCTCTAGAACGTAAGCCTCCTGCACTTCCCACTTTTCTTCTGCGGGCAAGTAATCTCCCGTCTTTCGCCGGTAGGGAACGTGCTCCTGGGCATAGTTCGTGAGCACCTTTTTTTCACCCGTAAGCTTGTAGTTGAAATCAGTGATCTTGCCTCTAAAAAAGTCAACATCGTCTAAGTTGAATTCACCCGGGGCGAGAGTTTGACATCTCTGGGTCGTCGTCGACCGGCGAATCCGCCTGAGGCTGGGAATATAGAGGTAGAGGTCGTCCGGCCTCTTCGGATCCGAATAGCGAATCTCAAAAGTTGTTGTTCCTGAGCTATCTCTTGGATACGAACTCACACGAATATTCATGCTGTCTATATGTTCATAGCCAGGGATTACCGGTTTGGGATCGAGCGTGACACGGGTCCGGGGAAACAGGAAATAGGAGTAGGCATCCGCCCGGCGTTCTGATCCGTCCTTTTCAATGGCGTAGGTGATCATTCTTCCGTTTTCCGTGCCGCCCCCTCCTTTGTAATCATCGCCTTGCCAGCGCCAGTAGAAATTCCAGGCGATCTTCTGGCCGGCTTGAGGATCGCGCGGATCAATTGTCGGAAACGGCAGCCCGGCGACGTGATTCAAAAGCTCTCCGTTGGAACCGAGTCGAACCCCTGCGGAGTATTTCTTGGTCGCCTCGACGTACTCCCGGGGCGGCTGATATCTGGTGGACGGCTTGATCTGAACGGTGTAGCCCTGTTTAACGCGGGAAAGAAAATTTTCCCCGACCATGTCTTTTATTCGCTCCCAGTTATGGGGACCAATCGTTTCGCCGGGTTTGAGTTCAGCCTCCGCCGCATAGACTTTCGCGGCAAATAATAAGAACAGGCATAAGAAGATCATGACCCTTGTGTTCAAACGCAGACAGGCTTTAATTAGACTCAGCAATCTCATCTTATCCTCCGGTGGTGAGGTCTCAAAACTGATAGCGCATCTTGAGAAAGACAGAATCCTTCTCGCTAAAGACGCCGAGGGAGCCGAACTTGTTACGGCCTCCATACAGGGCCGCCGTAAGAGTAATCCGGATCTTTTCGTTCCATGGCGGCACATAACTCACCGCTGGGTTGGCTGACCAGTAACCCAAAGGATCATAAGCCACGAAAACATCCGGAAAAATCGTATCGCCAAGATAACCGGTGCCGATTCTGAAGGTAATGGAAGTGGAGACTTTGTGGATTTTCTCAGCGCTGGCGAAGGCGCGGATGCCATCCTCGTGATCGAAGATTATGCTCTGGACAACTTGCAGCGAAAGGTTGAACGCACGCCATGGGTCATCTGGGTGGAGGAAAGGGATGAACGTCGGCCGGTCGAAGCCGAGCGAGTATCTCAACGTGTGCTTTTCGACGATATCGGTATTGCTGTACTTGGGATGAGGCCCCGCCTTTAAACCCGTGGAGCCGGGGTATTGGGAGATGTTGTAAGGCTTGGATGGATAGAAGGCCAGTTCGCCACGGATGGCGGTCATCCACGGCTCTTCGAGCGCATAGTTGAAATGGGCCGCGTAAATACTCGTGCGGTCGTTGATCAGCTTGAGCCGCACTCCGGTAGGAGTTCCAGGCCCCGGAGGGCCGAGCAAAAATGGAGCTCCGACTTTCCTAAAGACCATGTCGCCGGCTTGCGGGTTGTAGCCCCAGATGTAGCCGATCCCGGCGCTGAGTCTGCCGAAAGTGTGGGTGATCCTGCCGCCGAGCTTCCAGTTATCGCCGGCATCGGGGAACTCACTAGTGGCAAGAGGGATGACTACAGGAAGATTTCCCGCAATCGGGTCCGCAAAAAGCCGCCCGAGACGTATGCGGGTCTCAGGATGAGGCGTCCACCGCGCGGCTATAGGGGCATATTCGTCAACCCTTTTCTTTTCCTCGTCGAAGCCGGGCATCGCGATCAATTCTAAAGTCGTGTTGGTCGCGGGAAACGGCGTGTAGAAGGCTCTCAGCCCCCAGCGGGGAATTCGGGTTTCATCGAGATTGAACAAATTGGGCGCCAGCGGCGGAGGGAAAGTTCCGTCCTGCGGATTGATCACGTCGAGGAGCCTGACTCCGTCGGTCTCGCCCCAGGAGATAAATTGCCTCCCCCACCGCAGTTTGAGTTGATCCGTCGGCTTGATGTCAATAATCATCTCCCAAGGCTTGAAGCTGTCCTCGTCGTAAAATGTATTGTCCAGAGGAGGAAACGGCGGCGTGCTTCTTCGCCGGTCTTTCGCCTCTTTGTTATAGCGCGGCTCCTTGGCAAACCGCCATGAGATGAAAAACCGCAACTGCTCATTGAAATCGACGTTAAACTCAGGCTGAAACGTCAGCCGGTTCATGATGAAGCGGTTGCTCGTGGTAAATTTGCTGTCGCCCGCGGCGATAGAAAGGCCCGTCACGTTTTCGAGATAACCGGCGAAGCTCACTTTGTCACGGAAAAATTTTTCCCAGTCGTCGCCCAAAATGGAAGCTGCCCTGACAGGCGCGGTCCTTACCAAAACCATCAGCAAAATCACAAGAATAAGGGATACTGTCCTCCCGACGCTCATAAACATCCTCCGCTTTGTATTCTTAAAACTCGGCTCTCAACCGTTCCTTTGTCGTGCTCGGGATTCGGAGGCCTTCTTGTATTTGGCCTCTCGGTGAAGGTTGCGCCAGCCGTCAAGTATTGTTCTGTAAACAAGTTTCAAACGAGCCTCTTCTCTAACAGTTGTTCAGGCTTTGTTCAGTTGTTGAGTTAATAGCCGGGTTTCTTTCAATAATGTGGAAGCGATTGACTTACATCTCTTGTGTGTGAGCCGTACGGATGGGCCAGTCACTGATATCACTCCCAAGACCTCTTTATCGGGACCGAGAATAGGCGCGGCGATGGAAGAGGTACCAAGGAGCCTTTCTCCCTCGCTGAAGGCGAAACCCTGAGTTAAGCACTTATTTAATTCCTGTTCAAAGCGCCTTTTATCCGTGATGGTCCGCTCTGTAAAGCGTTCCAAGCGTCGGCTTGAAAGATCCCTCCGCCTCTCTGGATCCAAATGCGCCAACATTACTCGCCCTGTGGCTCCCGCGTGTAAGGGAGCAGAGAATCCAATATCAAATCTAGTGCTTGTGGCGTACGGACTAATTGCTTGGTCAACAACGACTGTTTGGTTCCCCATCATAATAGACAATGCAGCCGTCTCCGCTATCAGATCACGAAGCTTTTCCAGGTGCGGTCGGACAAGCTTTGAGAGGTCGCGCTTTTGACGGTAACAGGTTCCCCACCAAAGCACCCGGTTGCCCAGGACAAAAGTGCCGTCTTCGTTTTTCGCTGCAAGTCTATGCAATTCTAAGGCGCGTAAAATCCTGAAGGCCGTTCCTTTGTTTAACCCTAAGGACTGCTGTGCTTTCTTAAGCGTCACTCTTTGCGAGGAAGTCGCAAGCAGATCAATAACCCGAACGATTTTGTCAAAAACTTTTATTTCTGTTCCAGGCACTCGAAATCTCCAGCCTCAATACTTCATGGAGTATACGCGCTTGGCTTTTGCGTTCCCAGACTCACAATCGGTTCGCGTAGAAATCCCAGTCGTGGAGTAGAATATCGTCACCGATCTTTTCACGAACGACCGAGGCAGCACTCCCACCAAACTTGCAATGAACAAAGGCGCGCCGTTCCTGACAGGCGCCGAAAAAGAAACCCTGGCGCGAGGAACGCGCACCGCAATTACCAGTGTCTTGCATTGCAAAACGTTCATTCTCCACTGCAAATCGATTTTTACATCAACCTTAAACCTCTGTCAAGGATAAATTTGTCGAATTATCCCGGATTCCGCAGTTGGACATGAGCGAGGGGCGAACCTGGAGCGGCGAAGACACCCAGGGGTGCTGTTTCAAAGTCTTTTCTGCCGCTTGGCACAACGCCTTATTACTCCGACTAAATTCGCACAGCCGCGAGAGCTGTCCTTAGCTCAGGGGTAGAAAAGCATTGTCTTCGTTGCGCAAGGTTTGCCCCTCGCTCACAGCGTCACTTTCCCACTGCGGAATCCGGGATCATTAGACCGGCGCACCTGATTAAAGACGCGGCGCACTGTTCGCATATACTGCCACGCGGCGAGTTTTAACGGACTCATTTGCTGCGGGAATATTTATTGGATTGGGTGTAATCGCGGAGCGCTTCGGCTATTCGGCCACATCGAAAGGTGTGAATATGAATGCAGACATGGCGGCGAAAGGCCAGCGCGGATGGCGGGATGCCCCGGAAATTTTACTCGCCCTGAGGCGAATAAGAGTGGCAGTCAGTGCGATCTTTTTGTCTCGATCGACCAGGCGCCGCGGTCGTCGAAGACCGCATCCTTGAAAAGCGTATCGTAGAAAACTTCGATCATTTTTCCGTTGCCGGGGATTCTTGCCACGCTCAAGGATTTCCAGATATCCCGCCAGGGAATGAGCTTCATGCCCTCGAAATCGGCTTTGAGGCGCGCCAGATCGGGAGGCCCGAGGGTTCGAGTATAAGCGTCATCGGCTTGTGGGTCATTGGCATTGGCGGGGTTGTTGTATTTACTCGATGATTGCGTCATGGGAGCCCTCCGTACGATTCGGCGATAAAAGTATAATTCTAGTTCGCGTTTAAATTGAGACTAACAATCCAAGGCCATGCGGTAATGCCGCGCAGGCGCTGATAGTCGGCGGCCAATTTGGGTAAGCCGCGTTCCAACTGACCGGTGACGCTGGCCAAATCGGC
>JAUYJC010000158.1 GCA_030688735.1 Deltaproteobacteria bacterium | reverse complement strand
AGTTCGGCGAGCTCGCGCACTTCGTCGCGTGCGCCGGCCCAGTCAACGCCGGTGCCGGCAAGCACAACCGGCGTGCGGGCTTGAAGCAAGAGATCGACGGCTTTTGCGTCATATCTTCGGCGTGCTGGCGCACACCTCGTTTGCCATCGGCGACGCCATCGCCAAGCGCCCGCATATGCGCTTCGTCAACGCGCAGCATGAGGGCGGCGCCGGCAACATGGCCCTCGGTTATTCGAGAGCGACGAAGAAACCGGCCGTCTGCCTGGTCTCGGCGGGGGGCGGCGCGACCAATATCGTGACGGCGGTCGCGCAGGCGCACAAGGAATCCGTGCCGCTCTTCGTTATTTCTTCCGACATCGGCACCGCCGCGTCGGCAAAGGGCGCATGGTCGTCGTTTCACGGCATGGAGCATGTGCGACTGTTTCAGCCGATCACCAAGCAGAGCGCCAAGCTCGAACGGGTGGAAGAGCTGGGCTCGCTGTTGGGTTCGCTGTTTCGTCAGACGACACGCGGGCGGCAGGGACCGGTGTTTCTCATTATCCCTGAAGATCTTCAGCATGCGCATCTCCCCGAGCCGCTGAGCTTTGCGCCAACGGCCGATCCCGTCGCGCCGGCGATGGATACCCGCGCCGCCGCAAAGGCCGTCGATCTCTTGCTTCAAGCCCGCACGCCTGTGGTGCTCGCCGGCACCGGCGTCGACTGGGCGGGAGCGCGCGAGGAAGTGCGCGAGCTTGCCGAACTGTTGTCGCTTCCTGTCGCGGTCAGCTACACCGCCAAAGGCGTCTTCCCGGAAAATCATCCGCTCGCGCTGGGCTGCCTCGCTTTCGGCGGCCGGCCTTACTCGCGAAAGTTTGTTCTTGAATCCGATTTGATTCTTGCCCTTGGCGCGACATTCAGCGAAGGCACGACGGCAGGCTTTGGCCATAAAATAATTCCCGAGCACGCCAAGATCATTCAGATCGACACCGACGCCGGCGAGCTGGGATGCAATTATCCGACCGAACTGTCGATCCAAGCGGACGCGAAAGTTGCCCTGCGCGCGATCATCGACGACGTCAAGAGCCGTCAACCAAAGGCCGCTGAGAGCGGCGCAAGAGCGCAGGAGATCCAACAAGCCAAACAGGCCTGGAAAAACGATCTCGAACAAAGAACCGCCAAAGAAGGTTTGACCCACGAATCCGTTATGAAAGCTCTGAATGAGCTGCTCACTGGGAAAGAAATCCTGACCTCCGCGGGCCTGACCGGCGACACGCTGCGCGGCATCGACGCGGTGACACCGGTCATTCACGCCGGTGAGTTCCGTGCCATCGGCACGGCGCTCGCCACGGCCATGGGCGTCAAACTCGGCCGCCCCGACGCCCGCGTCATCTGCGTCACCGGCGACGGGTCGTTCATGATGGAGCAGCAGGAGCTCGCCACCGCCGCCTATCACAAAATTCCGGTGTTTGTTCTCGTCCTGCGCAACAACGCGTACGGCGGCATGAAGCGCGACCAGCTAAAAACATACGAGGGCCGGGTAATCGGCACCGAGCTGTTTATTCCAGATCTCACCAAGCTTGCCGAACTCTACGGCGCCAAAGGCTTCAGCGTCACGCGCAAGGAAGAACTAAAGCCGGTTTTCCAGCAAGCGCTGGCGTCGGACGAGTTTGTCGTGGTGGACGTAAAGCTGGATTAGCGCAGGGGGAATTCCCGTCACGGGAAAGCCCCTGACCCCGATCCTTACACTATACGCGGTTTTTTTATTGGCCCGTGGACTTTCCAAATCGATTCCATTAACCTCAAAAAAGCGTGACGGCGAACTTTTTGTGTCATGCAAATTGCTAATTTTCAGAGCGTAAGAATCTGTAATTGGGGTTCTAAAAACTTCGTGACACAAACACCCCTAATAGGGTACTTTGTGTCACATGCCAAAAGGAGCTCGATTAGTCCGTTTTTCCTTCGACGAGAGCCACCTTACCCACTTTGGTGGAATGTGGCTCATCCAGCGTTTTTGCAACAAGCTGCGGCTGCGGCGCCTGATCCAACGCTATGTCAACGTGAGTGGCCGCACCGGCACGTATCACCCTGCCGAGCTGATCGTGGCCCTGCTCTTCGCGATCATTATGGGACTTCGCCGCATCAACAAGACCGACATCCTGCAGTACAACGGAGCTTTTCTGGAGATGCTCGGGTTGGAGAGATTTCCCGACCAAAGCACCTTGCGCCGGTTCTTGAAGCGTCTTGCTCCCAAAAGCATTCGACAGCTGGTGCGTCTTCACGACAGCCTGCGCGCCTATCTGTTCGCCTTGCCCCATCAGCGCAACTCCCTCGTCTTCGATGTGGACTCCACGGTCATCATTATCTACGGTCGGGCCGAAGGTGCTCGCGTGGGATACAACCCCAAGAAGCCGGGGTGCAGGTCCTACCATCCCTTGCTTTGCTTCGAGGAAGGTTTCCAGGAGTTCTGGCATGGCAGCTTGCGCCCGGGCAACGCCGGCGCCTCGACCGGTGCTGTGCCCTTTCTCAAAGTCTGTCTGGCGAAGGCCCCTTCGACGATCGCCCGCTCGCGCATGCGCTTTCGCATGGACTCGGGCTTCTACGGCAGCCGTGTTATTCGCTTCCTGGACGCCTCGGGGTGCGGTTATGTGATGGTGGCGCGGGAGTATCGCAACATCAAGGCACGCGCCCGAGCTTGCCGCTTCCAAGCGCTCGGCAACGGCTGGCAAGTCGCCGAGTTCCGCGAGAAGGTCCATCACAAAATGAAGCGTCTCCACCGCTTCGTCGTGGTGCGCCGTCCGATTCCCCAGGATCCCGAGGACTCGGCCCAACTTACGCTGTTCAAGGATCGCAAGTACGCCTATCACGTCTTTGTCACCAATCTCACACTGAGCCCTTGGCGCGTGTATCGTTTCTACAGTCTGCGAGCCACCATCGAGAAAAACATCCGGGAATTCGTCTACGACTACCCTTTGGGCAAAATCCCAACCGATACTTGGACCGCAAATGTTGCCTTCTTCCAACTGGTGCTTTTCGCGGCCGACATCGTGCACTGGTTCAAGCGGCTGTGTTTGCCGCCACAGTATCTGACGACAACGTTGGACAGCATCCGTACAGACTTCCTGGTACTCCCAGCGCGACTGGTACGCGAGAGCAAGCGCAATGTCGTCAAGCTTCCGCACGATTATCACTACCAGCGCGAGTTCCTCGACGCGTCGCGCAAGGTCGATCGCCTACGGCTGCCCCGAAACTTCCGAGTTTGCAAATGAGAGACCTTTGCCTCTCCTCGGAAACGGGTCGAAAATGCCGTCCTTCGCGCATTTTTGAGGATTAATGACTTTATCTCACCGATTTTCATTGCGGAATCCAGGCTCCTGCACAACTTGCGTATATACGTAAGTTACGTATAATTGTTCCGTGAAGGCCATCTTCGTCGAGCTACCAGCCTTTGAACGTCACCGAGCGACCTATCTGGACGACGACGGCTTCCGGGCGCTTCAGAACCTCTTGATTAAGCATCCCGAGGCTGGCGATCTGATTCCGGACAGCGGCGGCTTACGCAAGCTTCGGTTCAGAGACGCGCGGCGCGGTAAAGGCAAACGGGGCGGCTTGCGGGTGATCTACTACTGGTGGAGTTCGGGATTTCAGTTCTGGCTTTTTACTCTCTACGACAAGGATGAAATGGCCGACCTAACGCCGAAGCAGCGGGGGGCGCTAAAGGCGATGATCAAATTCGAGTTGGAATCAAGGAGAAAAATATGAAAACGAACAGTAAGCCCAAACTATCGCCCGTCAGCAAACGAAACCTCTTCGGGGAATTGCGCGAAGGGATGACGGCGCTCGCCGAGGCGCGGCAAGGCAAGCGAACTTTGCGTACCCACGCGATTGAGTACAAGCCGGCGCCGAAGGTTACACCTAAGGAATTGATACGCGTGCGTGAGCGCCTGAAATTCTCTCGCGCCCTGTTTGCCCGCTGTTTGCGCACTAACGTTCGTACGTTGGAGAATTGGGAGCAGGGCCGGGCGAAGCCGAACGCGCAAGCCGCATTGCTGATAAATCTCGTAATACAGTACCCTGACACGGTAGAGCGGCTCGCCAGCATGTGATCGAGTGGGACCGTAACCCTCAATGAATATACAGAGAACAGATAAGAGCAGATTTTGTCCTTGGAAAGCATCTGCTATGGACGCGTTTGAGTGCATGGAATTCCCCATATGACAATGTTTCCCCGTCAAGTCCTGGTGCTGCGCAACCTTACGGCGGCATGAAGCGTGACCAGCTAAAAACATACGAGGGCCGCGTCATCGGCACCGTGCTTTTCATTCCTGACTTGGCGAAACTCGCCTCGCTCTACGGCGCCAAGGGCTTCAGCGTGACACGCAAGGAAGAGCTAATCCCGGTTTTCCAGCAAGCGCTGGCCACCGATGAGTTCGTCTTGGTAGATGTGAAGTTGGATTAGTGTAATTTCTTGGTAATTCGTTACGCAATTCGATCGTCATTCCGGGCAAGCTGGCGATAGCCGGCGCGACCCGGAATCCAGGACTTCTGGATTCGACTACCTAGGGAATGATATCTACGAGCTTCGGATCGCTATCGATCAGCACCAACACAGGCTGCTCTACTTTTTCCACGGCCGCTCGGTCATTGTTGTCACTAGCGGTCTCCTGAAGAACGAGGGCAAGGTCCCGCAATCAGTTATAGAGCGGGCGCGTAAATATCGTGTGGACTGGCTGAAACGATTTGGAGGTGAAAGATGAAAGCCAAAAGGCAGAAAGGTCGAGGCACGACTCTCCGGCAGTACTTACGTGGGGAAATGAAGGACCCCGAATTCCGACGCCTTTATGAAGAGGCAGACATCGAACTTCGTGTAGCACTGGAAATCACCAAGGCTCGCGAAGCGAGAAAAATGAGCCAGCGCGAGCTCGCGGAGGCGCTCAAGACAAAGCAACAGACCGTTTCGCGGATCGAGCGGGGGGCTCAGAACGTGACAATCCAGACGCTTGATAGGATTGCCAGAGTTTTGGGCCGAGGCCTTCAGGTGCGCTTCGTGCCGGCAAATGGCGCCTAACAGCTCGCTTCTGCAGACCGATGTTCGCGCGCGCTCGCGACTGCGAAAAGCAGCGTTAGGATACAAAAAAGATTCCGTGCTGTCGGAAATGGGACACCTCACCCTTCTCGAAGCTTACCGCCCGGGGTCAGGGCTACGGCATTTTTGAGCACCCTGTTCGGATTGAGTGTATCAGTCCAGGCGAGTACAATAATTCCAAGGAGATATTATGAGTATCCAACTAACTCCGCAGCAGCAGAAGGTGTTGGACAGTCAAGAAGACAAGCCGCCGCGTGTCATCGATCCCCGCACCAACACGAGCTATATACTTCTTCGAGAGGCGGACTATGAATCCATCCGCGAACTCTTGGAAGACGATCGTCGCCAACAGGCTATTCACGCGGTAGCGCTGCGTAACGCCGCTGGCCGTATAGACGACGTTCCATGATCCATCCTGGCGAGGTCTACGTGGCTGACTTCGGCCCTGCAGGTCCACATCCGGTGATCGTGGTGTCACGGGAGGAGCTGAATCGAGGGCGCTATGCGTTGGCCGTTGTTTGTACGTCCGCGCGCTTCGCCGTTCGCAGCAAGCTGTCGAACTGCGTGCCGTTTCAAGCAGGGGATTTTGGGTTCACCGTAGACTGTGTGGCGCAGTGCGAGGACATCCTTTCGATTGATCTGGCGCAGCTCGACTTAGCAGCGGGACCGATGGGGGCTTTGGATGATGCGGCATTTCAGAAAGTCGTCAAGTCAATTGGCTACGTCATCAAGTCAGACTGTAAACCGCTGTGAAATCGATCGGCAAGATTAAAGGACTGAGGCGGTGAAAAAGCTGCAATACATTAGTTCGAATTAACAAAGACCCTGACAGCGATTGGGGAGCCTCGGTGCCTGACCTACCCGGGGGTGTTGCAACCGGAAAGACGATTGACGCGACTCTTCGACGCATTCAAGGCGCCATCGCACTTCATCTCCGTGGCTTGCGGGAGGACGGCATCAAACCACCCTCCCACGACATCGCTCGGTTGCTCCGAGGCGCACATTGCGGCTGGTGGATTTTTATGCGACCGTCGAGGTTGCGGCTTGATCCCGCGCTTCAAGTGATTCTAATCCCTATCCGCGAAAGCGGCCGCGATTCCCGGCGTGGATCAGTTGACAGGTTTTCTGCGATCAAGGGATATTCTAGAGCTAACTTTTCTCAAACGGACGGAACCTGTCTGGGATACGCGGTCAGACCTGGCGACGCCTAAACGGCTCGCTAAGTTTTGCCGCGCGTCTAATAGCCGTGCGATTTCTAACGAAAGGAAATGAAGCATGCCTGTTTACATGGATCGTCATTACGTCGAAGGAGCAACTCGACATGCCCTCGCAGATGCGCACCAGCGGGACATGGCGCTGCAAGATAAGTATCACGTCAAGTTTCTGACTTACTGGTTTGATGAGATGCGCTGCACCGCGTTTTGCCTCATCGACGCGCCGAATCGAGAAACTATTGAGCGAGCCCATGCCGAAGCTCACGGCTCAGTCCCCAATGAGGTCCTTGAGGTCGATCCCAACGTGGTGGACGCCTTCCTGGGCAGGATCAAGGATCCTCCGCCCGTGGGTACCTCAGCAGCAGAGACAGGTGAGATTCCCATTGATCCGGGTTTCCGCGCCATTATGTTCACGGATTTGAAAGATTCGACGCGGATGACCACCCTGTATGGGGACGCCAAAGCGCTGCATCTGCTTCATATCCACAATGCCCTAACACGCACTGCGCTTCAGAGGCACCGGGGTCGGGAGGTCAAGCACACGGGTGACGGGATAATGGCCTCCTTTGCCTCCGTGCCGGATGCGGTCGAGTGTGCCATCGGTATCCAGAAGGCGTTCGCTGCGTATAACAAGGAAAACCCGGAAGCGCCGCTGTATTTACGCATTGGTCTGAGTGCGGGCGAACCGATTGAGGAACATGGCGACCTGTTTGGCAAGGCTGTCCAACTGGCGGCGCGCCTTTGTGCGCACGCTGAACCTGCTCGGATTCTAGTTGCTCAGTTGGTACGGGACCAATGCCAAGGCAAAGAATTGCCGTTCTCGGACCTAGGTGAAGTAACACCCAAAGGTTTCGATCACGCCATCGGCGTGCACGAACTTAAGTGGGCAGAGGCGTAAAGTTTGCGGCGGTCTGGCCCGTCCTTGCGGCGTCTGAAGCGCGACTCGTTCGGCGACTACGTGCGCCATCGCGTTTGCTGCTTTGTCGGGAACGGAGGGAGTTGTGTCAGTAGGGAATTTATCTAACTGCTTGACATCCGCTACTAACTACACCCGCAACGGATTCCAGTGTAGGTAGCGTACCACTTGGGTAAAATAGCGGTTACCATCGTAGACAATGGACTTGTAGCGATTCTTATTTACACCTATCACAGCTCCGCTCCTTTACCGCGGTCACGCAAGCGATATTGCCGTAGATCATAACGCATCAATCATGATATGCGCTAAAAGAGCTACTCGAACAACGAAATAGGAGGGCATGATGATTGATAAAAAAGACTTGGATGCGTTCAAGGCAAGCCTTCACGGTGAGCTTCTACAGCCGTCCGACTCCGGGTACGACGAGGCTCGCTCTATCTGGAACGCGATGATCGACCGGCGGCCGGATATTATCGCGCGTTGCCGCGGGGTCGCGGACGTCGTCGCTTGCGTCAACTTCGCCCGCGGCCACAGCCTTAAATTGTCCATCAAGGGCGGCGGTCACAATATTGCCGGACTGGCCGTGTGCGACGGAGGCATCATGCTCGATATGTCGCTCATGCGCGGCGTATGGGTGGACCCGATCTCGCGCACGGCCCGGGCCCAGGCGGGCTGCCTCTTGAGCGACGTGGATCGCGAAACTCAACTCCACGGCCTCGCCGCGGTGCTCGGCTTCGTCTCGAACACGGGCACAGCCGGCCTTACCCTCGGCGGTGGGTTTGGTTACCTTACGCGCCGGTTTGGCTGGACCACCGATAATCTCTTATCGATGGAGGTGGTCACCGCTGAGGGGCGCATCGTGCGCGCGAACGAGAATGAAAACAGTGATTTGTTCTGGGGTCTCTGCGGAGGCGGCGGCAACTTCGGCGTCGTGACCAACTTCGAGTATAAGCTCCACCTTG
The DNA here is from genome assembly GCA_030688735.1 of Deltaproteobacteria bacterium. Taxonomy (GTDB): domain Bacteria; phylum Desulfobacterota; class Binatia; order UBA9968; family UBA9968; genus JACPFE01. The sequence continues at coordinate 3,585 of JAUYJC010000158.1, read as the reverse complement.
TGGGTCCCGAGGTGATGGCCGGCGCGATTGCGTGGCGCGCCGAAGACTCCAGCGCGGTCCTCGAAATGTTCCGGGCCGTGATGGAGAAAGCGCCGCCTGAGCTAGCATGCATAGCAGGACTCCGTATCGCCCCACCCGCGCCGTGGTTGGCCAAGGACATCCACGGAAAACCTATCGTGGCTCTCTTCGTCTGCCACTCGGGGCAGCTTGCCGAAGGCGAAAAACTCGTCGCTCCTATCAAAGCCTTCGGCAAGCCCGTGGGCGATATTGTTCAGCGGCGTTCCTATGTCTCCCAGCAAAGCCTGCTCGATGCGACCCAGCCCAAAGGTCGGCGCTATTATTGGAAGTCCGAATACCTGCCTGACCTCAAACCCGATCTCTTAGCGAAGACGATCAGTCACGCAAAGGCGATCCCATCGCCCCACTCGGCGATCCTGCTCTTTCCCCTCGACGGAGCGCTCAACCGGCTAGCCGAGGACTGTTCCGCCGTGGGCAACCGGGACGCCGCGTGGGTTCTGAATATCGCCGCTTCGTGGGAGAAGTCTGAGGACGACAGAACGAACGTCGAGTGGGCGCGCGCCGCATGGCAAGACATACGCAGCTTCTCCACGGGAGGGACGTATGTCAACTTCCTGACAGAAGAAGAGGGTGACGAGCGCATCCACGCGGCCTACGGGGACAACTACGAAAGGCTCATTGAGGTCAAGACAAAGTGGGACGCAAAGAACCTGTTCCGGATGAATAAAAACATCGTGCCGGTGACACGATGAAATCCAGAGAATTTACGACCGTGCTGGCTTTTATTCGAGACTATAATTCCGTGCGAGTTAATTATCCGAGGGAGCAGACCAGCTGCTCAGCGGGAAATTCGTTAGGCAGGCGACTCGATAATGCGCGCGTAGCATGACATCGGGGTCGAGTACGACGTCCACACAGAGTTGAGCGGGGCTGAACTCAAGGAGGGAGAAAGACTATGTCACTTCAACTACGACGGGTCGTCACCGGACATGACGCCAACGGGCGCGCGGTCGTCAAGATCGACGAGGTTTCCAAAAACCTGGGCTCGACTCGGCCGGCGCAGATGGCCTGTGTGGTCTGGACCACGGAATCGTTTCCGGTTGACAACACGGGCGATGCCGACCAGGGGCTGCGTAAGGTCGGGACGACTTTGAAAAATGGCACGGTTTTTCGCGTCGTCGAGTTCGGTCCCGGCGTCGCGCCGCGCAACCACCGAACAGATTCCGTCGACTACGCCGTCGTTATGTCGGGCGAGATCGACATGGAGATGGACGATACCGTCGTCCATCTAAAGGCGGGCGACGTGCTGGTGCAGCGCGCCACGATCCACAATTGGGTCAATCGCGGCGCCGTGCCCTGCGTGATCGCGTTCGTCCTTATCGACGCGAAGCCGGTCGAGGTTGGCGGGAAGGTACTGAACGCTGTCGGTTGATTTGACGTGCTAGCAGGTTGCTGAAAAATGGTTCGGAATGCTTCGAGAGCCTCAGCATGAACGGAAAATCCTAAACGATTTGAGATCCCCTCCGTTCGTCCTGAGCCCCGTCGAAGGACTCCGAGAGAGTTTTCCAGCAACCTGCTACCGATTTCCCGCGGTGCGCAGGTAAATCAGCTATCGAACAAACGTCCCCTGTTGAAGCTCGCGCAACGTCTGCTCGATCTCTTCCCGCGTATTCATGACGAACGGACCGTAGCGCGCGATCGGTTCGTGCAGCGGTTTGCCCGAGACTAATAAAAACCGCGCCGGACTATTGTCCGCGCGCACTTCGACGGTATCCCCGTCACCCAATACGATAAGGCGCGGTCCCGTCACAACGGCTGACTCGTCGCCGCCGAATCTCGCCGTGCCTTCGAAGAGGTAGGCGAAAGCCGCGTGCCCGCGAGAAATCGAGCGGATGAACGATCCGCCGGGCGCGAGCGCGACATCTAGGTATGTCGGCTCCGCTGCGATACCGCCGACCGGGCCGGTCACGCCGTCGACGCTTCCAGCAATGATGCGGATCGTCGCACCGCCGTCGCGGCGAATTTCGGGAATCTCGTTCGCGCTGATGTTTTGATAGCGCGGAGCGGTCATCTTCAGTTTCGCCGGCAGATTGACCCATAGCTGGAAGCCGATAATGCCTTCGGGCCGCGCCTGCGGCATCTCTTCGTGCATGATGCCGCGCCCTGCGGTCATCCATTGAACTTCGCCCGCACCGATCTCGCCCGAGTTCCCGAGCGTATCCTTGTGCCGCACCGCACCCGAGAGCAGATAGGTCACGGTCTCGATCCCGCGATGCGGGTGGAGCGGAAAGCCGGCCTGATAATCGGAGGGATTCTTCGACGTAAAGTCATCCAAGAGCAGAAACGGATCGACATGGTCGAGAGTCCGCGTGCCGATGCTTCTTTTAAGCCTGACGCCGGCTCCTTCGACGACCGGCTGCGGCTCTATGATGTTCGCAATTTTTCGTACCGTTGTTTCCATGAACTTTACTCCATGAGCGCGAGGATCGCCTTCCCGCAGGGCACGCGCTTATCGGCAAGGCGAGACCTGGTGCCAGGCGTTGATAATTTGCTTATCTAGTGGGGCAGAGTCGATGCATCGAATATCAAAGAATCAAAGCCTGACACGTGAGTCAACATCGGCGATGTGATCATCATGTGGTTCTTCGGAGTCTTCGGCTTTTCGCTGAAGAAATTCCATTTCGAGCCGGCCCCTCTGGTCCTGGCCTTGGGACCGATGCTGGAAGACAACCTGCGTCAGGCCCTGATCATTTCCGGCGGGAATTTTTCGATCTTCATCAGCCGCCTTTCGCCCGTCGCCTTTCTCGTCGTCTCCGCATCCGCTCTCCTCTTCCCTCTTCTCAAATTGCGTCCGCGACTGCGGGAGACCACGGAGTGATATTTTAGTTCTCGTTCTGCTTGTTCCTTATCGAAGTTTAGCTGGCAGGAAAACGCCGAGCAGCCACGGTTCACGGCCATAGCAAAAAAGGTAATGTCAGGGGCGCGGCAAGTTAGGCCGAGCGAACGGTTTTTCTCCGATCACAATTCTTCCGAATACCGCACGGATGCTCGCTTGATGGAATCCTGCTATTATGGCATCTATTGCCATAATGGCGGGCAAACAGCGGGCGGTTCTGCTTCAACACGATGAGGTATGGGACGACGAAGGATGGAGAATGGTCGTCAAGATCTGGAAGGTGGCAAGGAGCAAAACCAGTCCGGAAGGAATCGATTATTCTTTGGCGCTCGTTTCGCCGGAAGGAGACCGACTGGTGGGATATGATAATCATTGGCCGAAAGGACATCACCGCCATGTTTCTGGACAAGAAGGCCCTTACGCTTACGAAGGAATTGACCGTTTGATTGCGGATTTTAAGGCCGACGTTTCTACCGTAAGGAGAAAAAACCAATGAAGGTTCGGAAGTTGAAGATCGGGATTCGCGCGTTCGACGAGACACTGCAAGAAACAGCGGAGACCGTAAAAGCCGTGTCGGCCGGCAAAAGGGTAAAGCCCAAAGGCCACAGGCTTTTCTTTACTAGCCCGGAAGCTCTCAGACGATTTCTAACTCCCAAGCGGATTGAGCTGAT
>JAUYJC010000634.1 GCA_030688735.1 Deltaproteobacteria bacterium | reverse complement strand
CTTATCGATGAATCCGCTCTTTTCCAGTTCGCGCACGATACTGTCATCGACGACCTCTTCGACTCGCAGGGTCGCGCCCGGTTTTCGCGCCAGCGCTTCTTTGATCTGAACTTCCATGCCCTCGCGCGTTACCAGCGGCACACGGTCATACAGTTTGGCCACGGCGACATAGGCCGACTCCAAATAGGCAGGGTTGTTTTGCCGGTTGTACTTGGCGATGATCCTCTTACTTTCTTCTTTGCGGGTTTTGAAAAAATGCGTCGATTCGATCAATGCCATGAGGACCCGCTTCACGGTCTCTCTCCGGCTCGATAAGAACGACTTGGTCGTCGTCGCGCAAATGAAGGGGAAATCGAATCGCTTCTGGAAATCGGCGGTGCTGATCATGACACGGTGCGGCATGCCCTGGGCCAGTTGAATGATCCCCGGCGGCGACGGAAAACCGGCGATCCGGCCGCCGCGAAAGGCACCCGCCCTCTCGGGCGCACCGCCCACCTGCAATATCGGCACGTCCTTGACAGGCTCCAAGCCGAGTTCCTTGATCAAAACGCGAGCCGCCACGTCGGACGCGCTGCCGATGCGGCTGATGCCGATGTTTTTTCCCCTTAGATCCTCCGCCGACTTGATAGATTCCTGCACCACCAGCTCATAGGGCAGCGTATTGAGCATGCACCCCACGATGACCAGGTTCGCCCCGCCCACCACGGCGCTGGCCACGCCTCCTCCCGACGCGTTGCCGATCGGTATATCTCCCGCGATGATGCTCGCCACGGCCGTCGTCGTGCTCGGGATGAAGATGAGCTCGCTGTCCAAGCCGTTCTTCTTAAATAAGCCCACCTCTTGCGCGGTATACCAAACCGCATTGCTGGCATCGACCGAGCTGTAGTCGAGCTTGATCCGCTCCTGGGCGGACACAGCGCCGCAATACCCAATGGTCACGGCCATCAAGATGGCCATGGTTCGCGATATATTCGTCATTTTCCCTCCCGCCATCAGTCCTTCATGCTGTTCGAATGAGTCTTCGGACAATAGTACCTACCCATAGTTAACCGATCTTATGCAATCGTGCTAGAGATTCGAGAAACCGGTGATCAGTCGTTTCAATTTTGGTCGGGAAGCGCGAGACAATCGCCCGGCGGCAACTCAACCCATATAGATTGGCCGCGCCGGACTTGAAATGAGTGAGGCTGGCGGGTTTGCAGAGCCGCCCTGCCGATTTCGACGCTACAATCGACATACTCCCCCAGAAACATGGCAGCTGCGATCTTGCCTTCGACGACGTTTGTGTTCTGGGCAGGCTGGTCCCGGTGCAGGATTACGCTCTCGGGCCGAACAACGACGACAACCTGATCGCCCATTTTTAGCCCGTTCATGAGCGCGCAGGTCAGATCGCCCACTTCAGTTTTGACGGTTCCGCGGTCGTCGGCCGTCTGCTTTGTAATCTGCCCGGAAAACTGGTTGGTCGAACCGATGAATTGCGCGACGAACTGCGTTTTCGGATGCATATAAATCTCACGCGGCCCGCCCTCTTGCACGATCACGCCTGAACTCATCACCGCGATCGTGTTGGACATGGACAAGGCTTCGATTTGATCGTGGGTGACGTAGAGCGTCGTAATCCGCAACCGGCGCTGCAGCTCGCGCAACTCAAAACGCATGCGCTCGCGCAGTTTGGCATCCAGATTACTCAGCGGCTCATCGAGCAGCAGCACCTGCGGGCGGCGCACCAGCGCGCGCGCCAACGCGAGCCGTTGCTGCTGGCCGCCGGAGAGCTGGGTAGCCATCCGATCCTCCAGGCCGCCCATCTCGACCTGTCCCAGCGCCTCGCTGACGCGCTTGCGGATTTCGTCATTGCTGATCTTCTCTTTAGAAACGCGCAGAGGAAAGGCGACATTTTCAAGTACCGTCAGGTGCGGCCAAATCGCGTAGCTCTGAAAGACCATGCCGATGGCCCTTCGATAAGGGGGCACAAATGCACCGCTGGCGGATGAAAAGACCGCTGTGCCGGAAACGGTAATCTCGCCTTCGTCGGGCTTTTCCAGCCCCGCGATACAGCGCAGCGTCGTCGTCTTGCCGCACCCGGACGGCCCGAGCAAGGTATAGAAGCGCCCTTCCTCGACTTTGAACGAAATATGATCTACCGCATTGACTCGCCCGCCGCTGCCATCGGCAAACGTTTTAACCAGTCCTGAGACCTCAATCACCGCTCAATCCCGCCCGTTTCCTTAAGATTAAGTTTGAATACCGACGCGACCCGACACCTTGTAAAACACGGCGACGATCGCCAAAAGAACCGCAATCATACACATACCTATCGCCGCGACCACCGTCACCTGGCCTTGTTCGAACATCGTAAACAACAATATCGACAGGACACGACTATCGCCAGTGGCAAGAAGCACCGAGGTCGAGAACTCCCGGAAAGAGACGATGCAAATATAAATCCAACCGGCGGCAAAACCGGGACGAAGCAACGGCAACGTAACCCGTCTAAAGGTCTCCCACCAAGACGCTCCCGATGTCGCCGCCGCCTCTTCCAGCTCGCTGTGGATTTGCATAATTGATCCCGACGCCGATCTCATTCCATAGGGAATGTAACGCGTAACGTAGGCAATCAGTAACATCCAAATGGTTCCGTAGATGGGTATAGGGAAAGCGACGTAGAGAAGAATCAACGCCATACCGAGCACGATGCCCGGAACCGTAATGGGAACAAAAGCCAAAAAGTCGAGCAACCAAGAGCCGGGCAGGCGGCTTTTGTAAACGATCCAGGCGATGACCGAAGTCAGCACCATTGCCGCTGTTGCGGTCCCGAGCGCCAAGATGATGCTGTTTTTCATGGCGTCCCAAAAAGGCCGAAATCCGCCGAGGTAAACATAATTTTCCAGACTGAGCTTTTCCAGCGCGTCCCAACTCGGAGTCGCGAAGAACGGCAAGAAGGACGCCCAGAGCAGCACTAAGAAGGGAAGCAGAACGACAATAAGAAAATAAGTCCCCAAGAATCCGAACCCGACCCAACGCCAGCGACCTAAATCGAATTGCCGCGGCCTGAAGGCTTTCCCGGTCACCGTTTGAAACTTCTTACTTTCACGCGTCGAGCGCGTGTACATCCACACTCCCACGGCGCTCAATAGCAACAGTCCCACCGCGAGCGCCGCTCCGCGCCCGTAGTCGGGAGGA
>JAUYJC010000633.1 GCA_030688735.1 Deltaproteobacteria bacterium | reverse complement strand
CTCTGAGCGCACCGACGAGCCGCAAAGATGAGACCGCACCGCCAACCGGCGAAACCGCGGAGCAATCGGCGGCCAATCCCTGGCGTCCCCTCGAAGCGTTGCTCCGTTTGCGCGCCCTTGAAGCGCTGCGCCACCGCGAGTTCCGCCTGCTCTGGTATGGCCAGATTTTTTCGTCGATGGCGACCTGGATGGATTCCATCGCGCGTGGCTGGCTGATTTACGAGCTGACTAACTCATCGTTTCAACTCGGCCTGGTGCGCGGCGTGCAGGCGGTCCCGATGCTCTTGCTGTCACCGATCGCCGGCAGCGCCGCCGATCTCTATTCGCGCAAGACGCAGATCCTGATCGCTCAGATCGTTGACGGTCTGCTATACGCTTGGGTTGCTGTGATGATCATCACGGGCAACATCCAGCCTTGGCATGTCTATTTGACTTCTCTCGGTCTCGCCACCGTGCAATCGTTCCAGCATCCGTCGCGCGCGTCGATGGTTTCCGACACCGTGCCGCGCGAGTGTCTGACCAACGCCTTCGGTCTGAACGCGGTCGTCTTCAACATGGCGCGCAGCGCCGGCCCGGCGCTCGCCGGTTTGCTAATCACTGCGTTCGGCACCGGCGGCTCCTATTCGGCGCAGGCGGTTTTTTACCTGTTGGCGACGATCTGGACGATCATGCTGCGCCCCGAGCGGCGTTCCTCGGCCGCGCCCGATGGCGACGCTCATCGCGGCGAGTCCTTCGGCCAGAACATCATCGAGGGTTGGAAATTCAGTTGGCGCAGCGACGAAGTCCGCATCAGCCTATTGGTGGTATCGATCGCCATGCTGTTGATGATCCCATTCCCCACGCTCTTGCCGGTTTTCGCGCGCGATATTCTCAAGGTCGGCGCCAAGGGGCAAGGGCTGTTGCTGACCTCGATGGGCATCGGCGCGCTGTTCAGCTCGGTTCTGGTCGCTTTCTTCGGGGACCGGATGCCGCGCGGAATCGTCATGATCGGCGGCGTCGCCTTGTACGGGGTCCTCGTCATAATTTTTTCGGCTTCGTCCTGGTTTTCGCTTTCGATCATCTCGATGTTCGCCATCGGGCTTTGTCACGTGACCTCCCACGCGCTGATCCAAACCGTGATTCAATCCTATTCGCCGCCGGAGTTTCGCGGCCGCACGATGGCGATCTTCCACATGACTCAGGTCATCTTGGTGATCGGGGCGATGCTCGTCGGCGGCTTGGCGTCGCTCGTCGGCGCGCGCTGGGCCGCGGCGTCCATGAGTCTCACCGGCACGATTCTGATGGTGGCGATCTATGTTCTGATGCCGGCGGCGCGCAAGATCCGATAGCGAGCGAGCCGGAAACGAATTTTTGCCCCCGTAGACGGTGCTACGCAAGTTACATAATCATGAAACGCAGTGACGCGCAGCGGAGGTAAGTCATGTGGTTCATCGGTTTAGTCATAGGCGCGATAGTCGGATCGATTGGCGACACTCAGGGAGCCGTCGCCGGAGCATTGATCGGCGCCGCCATCGGCTGGGCGGTAGCGGAAAAACTGAAGGCCGGCGGCGAGGACCGGCTGGCCCGCTTGGAATCGTCGCTGCAAACCTTACAGGAGCGGGTGAGTCAATTGGAAGTTTCCGCCCGCCGCCAGGAGCAAAGTCAGGTGGCGCCGGTCCCGGGAATCGGTGACGGAGAGGCGAATGTTCCGATTATCGAGGCTCGGCAGGAGACTTTATCGTTGGATACAGATGTTGGGCCGGTTTCGTCGCCTGAGATTCCCGGCTTTTCCCAACCGGATGAACAACCATCAGTGGATCACGTCGAAGCGATAGCCGAACCTGGCGTGGCGAGGCCCCACGCGGCGTGGCCGCAGCGGCCCTCGGCGCCGCCGGCCCTCTGGAATTTCTTCTTTGGCGGCAACACGCTGGTTCGCGTTGGCGTCATTGTGCTCTTTTTCGGCGTTGCGTTTCTGCTCAAATACGCTTCGGAGCGGATTGAAATCCCCATCGAGGCGCGGCTGATCGGCGTCGCTCTTGGTGCGATCGTCATGCTGGTCATCGGCTGGAAATTGCGCGCCTCGCGTCCTGGCTATGGCTTGATCATGCAGGGCGGCGGCATCGGTGTGTTGTATCTAACGGTTTTTGCCGCCTTCAGGCTTTACCAGTTGCTCCCTAGCGGGCTGGTGCTGGCGCTGCTGGCGGCCATGGCGGTTTTCTCGGCGCTGTTGGCGGTGCTACAGGACTCGCGTTCCCTCGCGACGATGGGTGTTACCGGTGGGTTCCTCGCGCCGGTACTCGCCTCAACCGGCGGCGGCAGCCACGTCATGCTGTTCAGTTTTTACGCGCTGCTCAATTTTGGCATTCTCGTCATCGCCTGGTTCAAGGCCTGGCGTTCGCTCAATTTGCTTGGCTTCGCGTTCACCTTCGCCATCGGCCTGTTGTGGGGCGCGCGCTACTATCGTTCGGAGCTGTTCGCCAGCACCGAGCCGTTCTTGATCGTCTTTTTTCTATTTTACGTTTCTATCGCCGTACTGTTCGCCTTACGCCAGGAAGCGACCATCAAGAGCCGGGTCGACGGCACTTTGGTTTTTGGCACGCCGTTGATCGCGTTCGGTCTGCAAACCGCGCTGGTGCAGGACTTTGAATACGGCGCCGCTTTCAGCGCTCTGGTTCTGAGCTTTTTCTATTTGCTGCTCGCCAAGTTTCTATTCGCCAAGGTGAGCGACAATGTTCGCCTGCTGGGCGAAGCGTTCATCGCGCTTGGCGTCGTATTCGGCACGCTGGCCATCCCGCTCGCGCTCGAAGGGCGCTGGACCGCCGCCGCCTGGGCTTTGGAGGGCGCCGCCATCGTCTGGATCGGCATGCGGCAAAAAAAGGTTGCCGCCCGCGGCTTCGGGATTTCTTTACAATTTGCCGCCGGCGCCGCTCTCTTGATGGATGCAGGCAATGTTCACCCGCTCCTGCCGATTTTTAACAGTTTGTATCTTGGCTGCATTTTTATCAGCGTCGCCGGTTTGTTTTGCGCCTGGTACCTCAGGCGGCATCAGTCGCATGTCACCGAGGTCGAAGCCTCGATCGCGATCCTGCTGTTTGTTTGGGGCGCCGCTTGGTGGTGCGCCGGCGGTTTCAATGAGATCTACGAACATGTAGCGCGAGACTATCGTCCGCACGCAGCTTTGATGTTTTTGGTTGCATCCTGTCTCGCCTTTAGCTTGCTCCACCGGCGCATCGATTGGCGCGAGGCGAAGTACGCTGCGCTGGCCTTGCTGCCTTTGATGGTGTTTTTTGCCGTATTGGAAATCGATCGAGTCGCGCATCCATTCAGGCACTTCGGATTTATCGTCTGGCCGCTGGCGTTTGCCGCTCATCTTTGGCTGCTTTGGCGGCATGAAGAAACGGAGCATATCCGCTGGTGGCATGCCACTGGCGTCTGGCTCTTCGCCGCGCTGGGCGCTTGGGAGGTCGGTTGGCAAATCGGCGAACTTTTCGGCGGCGGCGATGCTTGGCGGCTGATCGGCTGGCCCTTGATCCCGTTGATCTTGTTAGCCTGGTGGAGCGATCGCGGCGAGCGCATCCCCTGGCCGGTAGCGCGTCACCTGCAAGCCTACCTGTTTGATGGCGCGGTTCCGCTGGCGGGATTTCTCTGGCTATGGATGATCTACGCCAACCTCACCAACCGCGCCGACGCACCCCCGCTGCCCTATTTGCCGCTGCTCAATCCTCTCGACGTCGTGCAATGCGCCGCGCTCCTGGCGTTGCTCGCGTGGGGCCGGCGTATCCGCTTGGCCCCATTTGCGCCCCAACCCTTTCAAGCCGGCGAGCTCTCGCATATCGCCGTTGGCAGCGCGGGATTTCTCTGGCTCAACGGCGTTCTCTTGCGCACGCTGCACCACTGGGCCGGCGTGCCCTTTCAGTTCGACGAGATGATGCGTTCGATGACAGTGCAGGCGTCGTTCTCGATATTCTGGAGCTTGTTGTCGCTTTGCACCATGCTGATCGCGACTCGCAAGCGAGTACGGCCGCTCTGGTTGACTGGCGCCGGCTTGATGGCGGTCGTGGTGGTAAAACTATTCTTCATCGATCTATCGAACGTCGGCGGCATCGAGCGCATCGTGTCGTTTATCGGCGTCGGCTTGCTGATGCTCGTGATCGGCTATATCTCGCCGGTGCCGCCCGCTAACCCCCAGGAGGGAAAATGAAGAAGCTCGTCGTTTCGCTGATGTTGGCTCAGAGCTTGGCCGCGGCCGCCGCCGAGCGACCGCAAGATTATGCGTATGGCATATCGATTGACGCCGATTCCCGGGAGGCGCTTTATGAGGTCGAAATCCCGGCTGCGCTGTATCGTGGCGTATCGCGCAACGATCTCGGCGACATCCGGGTATTTAACGGACAAGGAGAAGTGGTGCCCCATGCTTTGCGACCGCGCGCGGCCGTGCGCATGGAAGGCGGCGCCACCGTCAATGTGCCGGTATTTCCCTTGCGCGGTCTGGCTCGGGACAGAGTCGATGACTTGAACGTGCGCATCGCAAAGCGCGCCGACGGTACGATCGTCTCGATCCAGGGCAGGGCCCGGAAGGACGCGCAAAATCATCAACTGCGCGGCTATTTGGTCGACGCCTCGGCGGTGAAACAGCCGATCCAGGCGCTAAATTTCGATTGGAAGAGCGGCGCCGAGGGGTTCGTCGGCAAAGTGAAAATAGAAGGTAGCGACAATCTCACCGCCTGGGCAACCCTGGTCGATCATGCGGCGTTGGCGCGCTTAACGTTCGGCGGTTACCAGTTGAATCAAAACCGGATCGAGCTACCGAGCGTAAAACACAAATATCTGCGTGTTACCTGGCCGGATGACCAAGCACCTCTCGAATCGTTGATCTTGATCGCCGAGCCCGCCGCCAGCATTATCGCCGCGCGGCGCCTCTGGCAGCCGGTTGCGGGAGCGGCCGCCTCGGCCAAAGCCGGTGAATATATTTATGATCTGGGCGGAGCATTGCCATTAGACCGGCTGCGCGTAGAACTCCCGCAAGTTAATACGCTGGCTCAGTCGCAGATTCTTGCGCGGCACAAGACCGGCGATGAGTGGCAGCTAAAAACCAGCGCGGTGGTTTATCGCTTGCGTCAAGGCGATGCCGAGGTGACAAGTCCGGAGATCTCGCTGACTGGCGGCGAACGTTACTTGCTGCTGCGCGTGGATCAGAAGGGCGGTGGGCTCGGTACGGGCGTGCCGGCGATCCAAATAGGTTGGATACCGCAAAAGTTAGTTTTCGCGGCTCGCGGGGCCGGCCCGTTCCAACTCGCCTACGGCAACGGCGCGGCAAAAGCCGCCTCCTATCCGATCGAATCGCTGATCCCCGGCTACAACACCGAGGCGGAATTTAAAGTCAAACCGGCCTCGCTTGGCGATCCGGTAACGCTGGCGGGCGCCGTGCGGCTGCGCGCGCCGATGGATTACAAGAAATGGGCAGTGTGGATCATTCTCATTCTTGGCGTCGCGACGCTGGGCTGGATGGCGTATCGCTTGTCTCGGCAAGCGTCAAAGCCATCTGAGCAATCTGAGAGCGGAGACAAGAGTAACTAGAATCTATTTTCAGCCTCGCGCGGATATTCGAACGGCAGTGGACGCGGTCCTCGGCCGCGTGTTATAGCCAGAACATCTTATTGGGCTTTAGGACTGCGAGAGATCTCGACCCTTCGGCCAGTTGTGGAGTTTGTTCTGAGATCACCCTCCGCCAAGCCAGAAAAAGCCGAAGCATTATCCGACCGAGCCAAAACTACGCCCGCCAAACATCCACTCGAATTCTTGTTTCGCCTGCGCGCCTTCGAAGCGTTGCGCCACCGCGAGTATCGACTGCTTTGGTACGGCCAGATATTCGCGTCCATGGGCACCTGGATGGACCAGGTCACGCGCGGTTGGCTGATCTACGAACTGACCGACTCGGCGCTCCAGCTGGGCCTGGTGCGCGGCATCCAGGCGATTCCGTTCCTCCTGTTGTCACCCATCGCCGGCAGCGCCGCCGACCGCTATTCGCGCAAGACGCAAGTGGTGTTATCGCAAATTCTCAATGGCCTGCTCTACGCCGTAACCGCCGCGCTGATCTTTGCCCATCTAATTAAACCGTGGCATGTCTACGTCACCGCGTTCTTGATGGCGTGCGTGCAAGTCTTCTTGCAGCCGTCCCGGGCGGCGATGATCTCCGACCTCGTGCCGGCGGAAAATTTAACCAATGCCATCGGTCTCAACGCGGTGGTCTTCAACATGGCCCGTAGCACCGGCCCGGCGTTGTCCGGGCTGTTGATTTCGGTCAGCGGCACCGGCGTTTCCTACGCCGTGCAGGCAGCGTTTTTCGCTCTCGCCACGGTGTGGACCGTGCGGCTCAGCGCGAAGCGCCAGCCCTCCGCCAGCGCCGACGGCCATGCGATTACGCAGGAGTCGTTCGGCCGGAGCATCGTCGAGGGCTGGAAGTTCAGTTGGTACAAATTGGAGGTGCGCTCCGGCCTGCTCGTCGTCGTTTTCGCGTCGTTGTTCATGATTCCTTTCAGCACCCTTTTGCCGGTATTCGCGCGGGATCTGCTGCACGTCGGCGCCCAGGGACAAGGGCTGCTGCTCACGGCGATGGGAATCGGCGCCCTGTGCAGCTCCCTGCTCATCGCATCGGTCGGCGACCGCCTGCCGCGCGGCATCCTCATGCTCGGCGGCGTCGCGCTCTACGGCCTGCTCGTGGTGGTTTTCTCGGCGTCGCCCTGGTTCTCCCTATCGATGGCGACGATGGCGTTCATCGGCCTGTGCCACGTCAGCTCCCATGCCCTCGTACAAACGGTGATTCAAGCCTACTCGCCGCGGGAATACCGCGGCCGCACGATGGCGCTGTTTCATATGAGCCAGGTGCTTTTACTGCTCGGGGGAATGCTCATCGGAGCGCTTTCGGCGCTCATCGGCGCGCCCTGGGCGGCGGCGGCCATGAGCATCGTCGGCACTCTGTGCATGATCGCGCTTTACGTTCTCGTGCCAGCGGCGCGCCATATTCGATAAGAACGAGGCGGTGGAGCCCCACGGGCAAGCCCGTGGGGCGGAATCCTGAGCGAGAGCCCCGGCCACGGCCGGGGCTCCAGTCGAAGGGTCGCGCAGCGTTGTCTCTACACCACGTGACTTGACAAAACGATGCGACTGGATCGAGAATGCGCCAACTCAAATGAATCGCGGGAGGTACACCATTATGATCAACAGACAATGGCGGATACTTAGCATGAGCCTCGTATTCCTCGCCATCCTTCCGGCTTCCATGCTTCGAGCCGCCGCGCCCCTTCAGAAAGTCGTCTTTGTTTTCGCGGGTTTTAACGAACGCTCGGGTTTTATTTTCGTTGCCAAGGACATGCACTTTTTCGAGGAGCAGGGCCTCGACGTGCAAATCGTCCAGGTCAGAACCGGCCAAGTCGCGGTTTCGGCGATGGCCGCGAATGAAGCGCAGTTTTACTCCGTGTCCGCTACCGGCGCCAGCCTCGGCGCCATGGCCGCAGGGCTCGACCTCGCCTTCGTTGCGGGCATCGTCAATAAATTAGACGGCGACATGGTGGTGTCACCGAAGATCACAACGCCGGCGGAACTCAAAGGCAAACTGCTCGGCGTGCAGAGCATCGGCGGCGGCGTTTGGACTTTTACTATGCTGGCGCTCGACCATTGGGGTCTCGTACCGGAGCGGGATAAAATCCAATTCCGCATCCTGGGGGATCAGGCGGTGATTGCCCAAGGGTTGATCAGCGGCGTCGTCGATGCCGCCTATCTCGGTTACACCTTCAGCAGTGTGGCGCAGCGCCAAGGCTATCGCGTCTTAGCGGACCTCGCCAAACAAGATATTTCCTATCAAGGCCTCGGCATCGTCGCGCGCAAGAGTTTTATCGATCAGTCGCCGGACGTCGTCGAACGCGCTCTCAAAGCGATCGCCAAATCGGTCGCCTATTTTCAAGACCCGGCAAACAAACAAAGCGTCGTCCCTGTTCTGTCAAAATGGCTACGGCTGGCGCGGGCCGAGGATGCGGTGGCGGGCTACGAGGCGATGCGGCCGATCTATAGCCGGCGCATTTTTCCAACCGTCGAAGGCGTGCGCAACACCATACGAATTTTAAGCCGCATCGACACAAAGTTCAGCAAACTGAAGGCCGAGGATCTAGTAGACGAGCGCATAGTGCGAAAACTCGAAAGAGAGGGAATTTTTAAGTAACCAGCAGACGGTAGAAATCGTTAGGCTGTTTTGTTTGCCGTAATTATATGTTGGAAGTGGATGGGAGGTTGATACTCCGCTCCTCATTTCGGCTTTACTCGGACACGGACAATGGTGGGATAACGACTCGCCGTTTTGGGCAGGCGCAATGAACGGATTCCACCGCGGAAGTTTGTTCCGTGGAAGGCGGAGGTGAATTAAATCATTGATCCTTGGTCAAGCGAATTACTTTGGTCTGAATTTCTTTCTTGAGTTCTTTTCTGACGTAGACGAGGCGCTTTTGAAACCAGGAATCGACCGGCGGCCGATAGACTTCCTGGACAATCCCGCCGTTATCATTATCAGGTCTAATTTCCGCATTCCGCTCAAGATGCTCGCGCGGGCTCATCTGCATGCCTCCCTTCTCTTGTTTGCATAATTACCAACGAATCAAGCGCCCGCTCAACCGACCAGCAACTCACGCTAACAGGGTTGATATCTTACAATGCTGGTATCTCGGAAGATTGTAAGGGTTGCGCCGGACAAATACTCTTCCAACATTTCCGCTTAACAACTCCACACTTATAGCGCTCAGCCCAGGGAGATTGTGCCCTCAAAAACTGTGCTACCATCTATAAAAGATTTTTATCTTTGTCAAGTCTGCCAAAAAGTCGCCAAAAGCGCCAAAGACTGTCGGTTTTTATGCAAGCATGTACATCTTTGTCAGGCCACTGAGCCGGTGAGCCAAGAAATCAGCCAAGGATGGCCGTTATAAACAGGGGTTCTCGCAGGACGTCGATAATCGAGACTGGCATGCCGTAAGACCCTCCGTTCACCCTTTGAGAACCTCTGGGCGAACGGAGGAGGGTAAAAACCATTGGGAATTCTCCGTTCATGCCGAATCTCGAAGCACGAAAACGAGCCTTTCAGCAGCCCGCTGATGGATGGGAGCGATTTTGTACCCTGAGGTTTCCGGCAGAAATGTTTTGCACGCTGCTGAGAAAGTCTCCGTTCGCCCTGATGATGGTTAAAGGGTGAACCAAAGTTTTTTCTTCATCCCGTCACAATGCTTGAATGGGTTCCTCGACAATTGGTGGTTCTTCGCGCTTCTCTTCGCGGATCGCCAACACAACCAGGTTGGCTACAAATACAGTGCCGGCGAGAAAGTAAAATGCTGAGAGAATACCCCAACGGTCGGCGATAAAACCACAGATCACGGGGGACAAAGAACTGAGCAGCGACTGAGAGCCAGAGAAAAAGCTCACCATGCTTCCACCCAGCTCCTTGGGACCGAGGTCCAAGACCCAGGCCCAGATGACCGGCCTGACCGCGTATAGAAAGAAGCCGAGGAAGGCGAGCGCGGTGATGAATAACCAGGTCATCCGAAAGTAGGCCAGAACCACTAGAACGACGCTGGTTGAAAAAAGCCCGGCGGTTAAGACTCGTTTTCTACCCCGGCGATCTGAGATGCTCCCCGCAATTGGCGTTCCGATCATGCCGGCGGTCTGAGTGACCGATAGGTAAAGCCCGGCCATGGCGCTAGATAATCCGAGATCGTGGGTCAGATAAATCGGCAGAAAGGTGTGCAATCCTTGCTGCGTCATCGAACGCATGCCGGCCACGATGACCAGTAGCAAGATACTCGGCGACCGCGCCAGCTTTTTCATGCCTGTCCAGTACTCGCCGGTCGAGAGCCCCTTTTTTCCTGCAGTGCGCGTTTCCAACTTGCCGAAGAGAAACTTCCAAAGGATGAACGCAATCACGATTCCAGGAATGAGATTGACGAACAACACATTGCGCCAGGACAAGAAAAGCAGCAGCACGCCCACCAGCAGAGGCGCGATGCTTTCGCCGACATTGGGCCCGATCGCGTGGATCGCGATCGCATAACCCCGTTTATCCGGATATTTTTCCGACAGCGTGGAGATCGCCGCCGGGTGCCACAGGTAGTTGCCCACACCGACGAACGCCATAAACAGCGCCACCCAGAAAAAACTGCGGCTGACACCGACCAAGAAATAGGGCACGCCGGTAGCAAGCAACGCCAGCGCCATAAGCAATCCTCTCTTGCCGATGAGATCGACCAATATTCCCGCTGGAATATTGACGAGCAGGTTGGCCACCACTCTGATCGTGACCAGGAAGCCCGCCTGGCTATAGGTGAGCCCCAACTCTTGGACCAGGTATGGCAGCAGGAGATAAAAAGTGGCGGGGCACCAGTGCGTGAAGGTGTGGCCTAGGGCGACGAGCCACAGGAGCGAATCGGTTCCCCGCGCCTGGCGTATCTGATCTTTCAATTTATCTAGCATCGCCATGCCAAAGCGAAACGCACTTTCTGGGCGCACAGCGACATATGGTAAAATTCGATCATGGGTCAGATTCTCCTTATGACAGCGGGGCGGGCATTATCTCCCGGCAGTTCATTTTTCCCGCCAGATGTCGGCTATTTCACCGGCGCTGGCGATATCGAAGTGGGTTTGCTCCATCAGCTTCAAGGCCATGTCGTGCAACTCGCGGTTGCGCGAGCCGACGCAATCTCTCACCACGACAACGTCATAGCCGAGATTGCGGGCGCTGCGCGCGGTGCCTTCCACCCCGCCTTCGGTGGCCACGCCGCCGATGAGAATCGTTTTTATGTTTCGACTGCGCAGCACGAGGTCGAAGTCGGTGCCGACAAAGCCGTCCGGTCGGCGCTTTTGAAACACGATGTCCTGCGGCTGGGGTTTCAGCTCCTCGACGATTTCCCGGTCGTGAGGATTCTCTTTTTCTTTCAGAAGTTGACTGGGCTCGGTTGCCTTGGCCCGCTTCATCCTGATGCGCACCCACACGCCGGCTTCCTCCTTAACCAGATCGAATCCGGTCTGCACGGAATAAAAGACCGGCACGCCAACACGGCGCGCCAAGGCTGACAGCTCCTGCAACTTGGGAAGGATCTCTTTGTAATTGAACGCGTTGGGGCCGATGGCGTACTCCATGTCCCAAACGAGCAATGCGCTCCGCGCCGGGTCGACGATTTCCGCCAGCGTACCGGGAATTTTCTTGCCACCGATTTCAAACATATCTCACCTCCAATTTAAGCCGGGAGATTCGTTAGTCGAAACAATCGTCACTCGCAATCAGGCTGCAGCCAAAACCCCCTTGAGCTTCACAAGTCTTTACCTCCGCTGGCCCTCTCTCATTGCTTCGGGTGATTGTCAAACTTTCCGTGCGTGGTTTCTTGCGGTTTTGCGCAATTCAGGGGCAACCGGCTGACCTCTACTTGCAAAATCCTGGCAGAAAATCTTCCAGCCGAATTTTGTTCATCACATCCTCCGGTACCCGCAGCTCCGGTGCAAAGCCGTCGAGCGGCTTGGTGGCGTCGAGACCCATCTTGGCATTAACGCCGCCGGGGCCGGCGGAAGGATCGAGCTCGCTGCCCTGGGCGTTGGCGATGACGACGAGATCCTTGTCGGCTTGAAAACGGTTCGACACCGCCCAGAGCACCTGCTCCTCGTCGAAAACATCGATATCTTCGTCGACGATGACGACATGCTTGAGCAGCATGTCCGCCGCGAACGCCGCGCAGATGGCATTCTTCGCCTGGCCCGGCGTGCGCTTGGCGATCGAAATATAGGCGTGAAACCGGCAATTGCCTGACACCGGCATGCAAACGCTCTTTACCGTGGGAACGGTTTGGCGAACGGCTTTAATGAGCGCCGCCTCGCGCGGCACCGCGCCCATCAGCTTGTGCTCCGTGTAGCCGGCGTGGACGTCCTGGAAAATATAGTTTTTGCGGTGTGTGATCGCGGTGACTTCGATCACCGGGCGCTCGTCCTTGGACACGGCGTGTCCGGTGAACTCGCCGAAAGGCCCCTCGGTGCGCCGGACATGGGGAAGGATTTGCCCCTCAACAATCATCTCCGCATCGGCCGGCACCGGTATCGGCACCGTCTTCGCTTTGACCAGCCGCAGCGGCTCGCCCATCATGCCGCCAATGACCGCGTACTCATCCTCGGTCGCCGGCGTAAACGCTTGGGCGCCCAGCGAAAATAGCGGATG
>JAUYJC010000155.1 GCA_030688735.1 Deltaproteobacteria bacterium | reverse complement strand
GCTGGATGATGTGATGAGGGTACGCTGGAATGGTAATTCGCGGTGACCGTGCCATAGAACATCCTATGCTGCGGGAAGTCTAACGGAGCTTATAATCGGAGCACCGGGCTCGTCAAGAAAAAAGTTCTCTGACCCCCTTTTCGCTACTTGGTTAGCCAGCGCCTGTGTCAGTAGCCGCATAAGCCACCGGAGCGGTCTGGCCGCCGGCCCAGTGGCGCTCGTGAAACTCAAACAGCCAAATTGAATGGAGCGGGCCGTCGACAGCGCGACCGAAGCGGTACACGAACTGACCGTTACCGACAGATCGCTGCTCGCAGTCACTGGTGGCGTCGAGCAGAGCTTGTGTGAGGCCGCGAAACCATTGCGCTTTCACGCGCACACGTTGGCCCAGAACCTCTTGGTAGTGGTGAAAGTATAGCCCCCGGATCAGGCGCTCGATCGTCTTGTCGTGCACATCAGAGTCCCAGAGCATTCGATACGAGCACCCGAGGATCACACCTGCCGGCGTAGTAAGCCACACAGGTTCTGACTTTCTCACAATATGATCGCGGAGCTGTCGCCTCCTGCGGATTCCGGGCAGTGCCCTCTGCTCCCAAAGGCGTCGAGTGGACGGTGTATCGAAGCCAACGTGCATCGACAGGTACGCACGAAACACTTCATCGCTCTCGGACGCGGCTTGATTGCAAGAGGCACAGGATGGGACGGTGATGAGGTCAGACGGCCGAGGCGCCGGGAAAATGCCCTTGGGTGGAATGTGATCACGAGTCATCGGCGACGTCGCACCGCAATACGCGCACACGCTGGCGGGTTTTGTGTTCATTCCTGGCCAACGTCTAGCCTTTTATCCCCAAAGCGTGGGGGTAATCAAGCTCGGGAAAGATCCCGGGAGAAGCACCGCCTCAGTCAAATCTCGCAGGATGGAGTCGGAGGTGAAATCCGTTCTATTTCAGCGTTAACATTTTGGGTGAGAGGCGCGGTCCCCCGCGTGCTTCTCAACCCAATGGTTAGCCCCATTTCAGTATTCGATTCGGACCCACTCCCGTAACCAAATTATCCCTTCTTCCATCTCAACACATTCGAGAGAAAGAAGCTTGTCTATAATCTTCGTGAATTTCTCTTTCGTAATGGCCGGAAATCCGTGCTTGTGGGCCAATGTTTCCGTTTTCAAGAAAGCATTATCTTCGGAGATCTTATTCTCTCCGTTGCGATGGAGCCAAAGGGAGTACACGACGAAAGCGTCTTCTTCCTCAAGGCTAACGCTAGCCGCATTCCATAGTCTCATCCAAACATACAATGCGGCAAGTGGGATAAGCCATGGTGAACCTGCGACACCTGCCACCGCTAGAGTAACGTCGGGAACAAGCTCCAAGAGTTTCCTCCAATTTAGTGTGACATTTCCCGGTTTGCGCGTATCCCCGCCACCCCGACCAAGCTCGGATATGGTTATTCGCTTTATAACCGGTGGTGGAAGCAGTGGGGGAGTAACTGTGACAAAGCTACCGATGAGTTTTTGGGTTTGGCGAGGATCAAGAACCGCGTGACCTGCAGCAAGCGTGGCTAGTATTGCCTCAATCTCTTTTTCTTTAGCTTCTCGTGCAGCGTTGTCGAGTGTGTAATTCATTTTCGGGTCAACGCCTGCGTCGAACGCGGCCCCGGCTTTTCTTGGCAAGCGCCTCGACGCGGGGCACCGACCCCTTGAATGCGTTAACGGAGGGTGCTCCTTCATCTTTCTGCGGCAAGGTTTCGGCCAAATCTCCGTCCACATCAAGACCATGCATGGCTGCGATTGCGGCAACGTGCAGCCCAATGCGGGCTCTGCGTTCGCCCACTTCGGTGAAGAATCCTGCTTCAAACGGCCCCGGCCATCGCGGCTGTAAAACGCGACGTGTCACACTAATACCCCAGCTCCGATTAACGAGTGCGCAAATCTTACGTAAGCGTGAATAACCGGATTTGGTAAGTCTACGTAGGTACCAGCGCGCGCCGAATAAAATAGGCGGGATGACGACAAGAAGAACGATAAGCTCTCCAATTCCGACTTTCGTCAATACCTCAGGTGACTAACTATTAAGTGACCCGCATTAACCGGCGACAAACACTGGCCCTCTATCTCCTACGATTCTTTTAGGCGCGGGTGAAATCGTCACTTCTTTTTCCACTCACTTGCGCGTTTCTGGGCTTCCGCGAGCTGCGCGGGTGTCATCTTCTTTGCGACAAGGTTTCTGTTCTTTGTAGCCTTGTCTCGATCTTCTTTATTAGTCGCATAGGCCGCAGCAATATTGAATCATTTGAGCGCTTCGACATAGTCCTGAGTAACACCTTGCCCCTCGTAATACACCGCGCCAAGATTTAATTGCGCTTTTGCATTCCCTTGGTCCGCCGCTTTTCGATACCACAACGCTGCTTGGTTGTAGTCCTGAGTAACACCCTGCCCTTCGTCGTACATCACGCCAAGATTGAATTGCGCCTCTGCATCACCTTGCTCCGCTACCTTTCGATACCACGACACCGCTTGCTTGTAGTCCCGCAGAACACCCTGCCCTTCGTAGTACATCACGCCAAGATTGTATTGAGCATCCACATATCCCTGCTCCGCCGCCTTTCGATACCACGACACCGCTTGCTTGTAGTCCTGCGGAACACCCTGCCCTTTCTTATACATCACGCCAAGATTGTATTGCGCCCTCGCATCACCTTTGTTTGCTGCCTTTGTAAACATCGCAAGTGCAGTTTCATAATCACCACGGATGTACGCTGCCGACCCGTCCTCCGATTCGCCAGCAAAAGAGACCGCGCTGCATAAAAGCAAGAGGGCTGCAAATGACATTGAGACTAGGCGGGTGTTCATCGGTCCTTCGCTATCGTATCGAAGCGGTAGGTGTTCATATGCGTTCTAACGCATACGCAATGGGCATTACAACAAGCCAACCGGCAAGGTTGAGCCGCTTGCGTGACATTACAGATTGTCCCTACGAAGCACCCGCCGATCGACCACGATGGCGAACAAAGCCGCGACCACGGCCAAAATGACATTCACGACAGGGCCGAGGTCGTTTAACCAGTGGGCCAGCGCGAACACAACCATGTCGGCGACCAGCACGAAGAAAAGAACGACACGATTGGCCGGGTCAGGGAAAGTCCGGTGTTCGCGAGGCCGGATGGTAGGCCGTTAGACCCTAACGATCTAAGGAGGCAAATTTTTTACAAGGCGTTAAGCCTAGCCGGAATGAGGCGGGTCCGGTTCCACGACCTTCGCCACAGCTTTGCAAGCCTGTTGATCGGGCAGGGAGAGAACCTTGTCTACATCAAGGACCAGCTCGGGCATGCGTCTATCCAGATGACCGTGGACACCTACGGTCACCTGATACCCAGTAGCAATAGGATCGCCGTGGACAAACTAGATCACATGGCGTCCGGTGAATCCCCCGCCGAAAGCGGTAGCAAAACGGTAGCAGGGGACCACCGGACACAAACTAACTATGCGTAAATCAAGAGCAGCCGCTCACCGCGCCGCAGTTGAGACACTTGTAGCAAGCGCCGCTGCGGATCATGATCGCGCCGCAATCGGGACAGGGCGGCGCGTCCTGTTGGTAAAGGCTGGTAATGCTGCTGATGCTCACCACCGGCGCGCCCCCGCGCGGCGCCTGTCCATTGATCGGAATTACTTTTTTACTGACCGTAACGTTCTCCTCGACCTCTGGCTTGACGACGCCCACTTCCCGCTGTGCGTCCCCGTCGAGAAACTTGCTGGCTAGCCAGCGGAAGATATAGTCCATGATCGACTTCGCCATCGGGATGTCGGGGTTCTTGGTAAAACCCGAAGGCTCGAAGCGCATATGGCTAAACTTGTCGACCAAGCTCCGTAGCGGCACGCCGTATTGTAGCGCTATCGAGATCGCGGTGGCGAAAGAATCCATCAGGCCTGAGATCGTCGAGCCTTCTTTCGACATCGTAATAAAGATCTCGCCCGGCTGGCCGTCTTCGTACATGCCAGCGATGATGTACCCTTCATGGCCAGCGATGTCGAACTTGTGCGTGATCGATTTTCGCTCGTCGGGCAGCCTACGCCGCAGCGGCCGGCTTTCCTTTGCTTCCACCGCGGCGGCTTTCTTCTCCTCTTTGTCCTTCGAGGTGTTGAGCGGCTGGGTGCGCTTGGAGCCGTCCCGGTAGATCGCCACAGCCTTGAGGCCGAGCTTCCAGGACTCCATGTAGGCGCGCATGATATCTTCGACGCTCGCTTCATTCGGCATGTTGATGGTCTTGGAGATGGCGCCGGAGATAAAGGGCTGCACCGCGCCCATCATCCGCACATGCCCCATATAGTGAATCGTTCGAACGCCGTTGGCGGGTTTGAAAGCGCAATCGAAAACCGGCAGGTCATCGTCCTTGAGGTGCGGCGCCCCTTCGATGGTTTTATGCTCGTCTATATATTCGACGATTTCTTGAATCTGTTTGAGGTCGTAACCGAGCCGCTTGAGCGCGCGAGGGACGGTGTGATTGACCATCTCTAACAATCCGCCGCCGACCAGCTTTTTGTACTTTACGAGCGCGATATCGGGCTCGACGCCGGTGGTGTCGCAGTCCATCATAAAGGCGATGGTGCCGGTGGGCGCCAATACCGAGATCTGGGAATTTTTTACACCGCTCTTCTCGGCTTCCCCGCAGGTCTGGTCCCACGCCTCGCGCGCCGCCGTGAGCAGATCCAACGGCACATGCGACGGCGAAACCTTGTAGGCGTGCGCGCGGTGTTTGTTCAATGCCCGGAGCATCGGCAGGCGGTTCACTTCATATCCGGCAAAGGGCCCCGTGGCGGCTGCAATGCGCGCGGACTGCAAATAACCTTCCCCCGACATGAGCGCGGTGACCGCCGCCGCGTAACTCCGGCCAGCGTCGGAGTCGTAAGGCAACCCCAGCGACATCAACAACGCCCCGAGGTTGGCGTAGCCCAGTCCCAGCTCGCGGAAAGCATGGGCGTTGGCCGTGATCTCGACGGTTGGGTAGGAGGAATTATCGATCAGGATATCCTGCGCCAGGATGACGATGTCCACCGCCCGGCGGAAGGCCTCGGTATCGAATACGCCGTCGCTGCTCAGGTACTTGAGCAGGTTTAACGAAGCCAGATTGCACGCCGAATTGTCGAGATGCATATACTCAGAGCAGGGGTTCGAAGCGTTAATCCGCCCAGTGTTGGAGCAAGTGTGCCAATCGTTGATCGTCGTGTCGAATTGCATGCCCGGATCGCCGCAGAAATAGGTGCTCTCGGAGATCATGCGCAACATGTCCCGCGCCTTGAAAGTCTCGCAAACCTCACCGTTGGTGACGTAGCGGGTCTTCCACTCGCGGTCCTCTTCAACCGCCCGCATAAACTCGTCGGAGACCCGCACCGAGTTGTTGGCGTTTTGGAAAAAGACGCTGCCGTAGGCCGGCCCATCGAGGCTGGAGTCGTATCCCGCCTCGATCAGCGCCCAGGCCTTTTTCTCTTCTTCGACTTTGCATTTGACGAATTCTTCGATATCCGGATGATCGACGTTCAAGATCACCATTTTGGCGGCACGCCGGGTTTTCCCTCCGGACTTGATCACCCCGGCCGAGGCATCCGCCGCTTTCATAAACGAGACCGGACCCGACGCCGTTCCACCACCCGCCAACTGTTCCTTGGCAGAGCGGATCCTGGATAAATTCACTCCGGAGCCCGAGCCGCCTTTAAAAATCACCCCTTCCTTGCGGTACCAATCGAGGATGGAATCCATGGTATCCTCAACGGACAGGATGAAGCAGGCAGAGCACTGCGGTTTTTCTTCAATCCCGCAATTGAACCACACCGGGCTGTTAAAACAGGCCTTCTGATGCAACAGAATATGGGTCAGCTCATCGCCGAAGGTCTCTGCGTCGTCATCCGTGGCAAAATAGCCATCCTTTTTACCCCAGCTCGTGATGGTATTGACCACCCGCCCGATCATCTGGCGCACGCTATGTTCCCGCTGCGGGCTACCCAAAGGACCCCGGAAATATTTCGACACCACGACGTTAGTCGCCATCATCGACCAGGCTTTGGGGATCTCGACGTTGGACTGCTCGAAAACAACCCGGCCCTTCTCATTGGTGATGGAGGCGGAGCGTTGTTCCCACTCGATTTCATCGTAGGGATGCACCCCGGCGCGGGTAAAATACCGCTCCACTCGGAGTCCGGCCTTAGCTTTTCCCTGTTCCTGATTAACCTTCAAATCGGTCGCAAAAGACGCCGTGCTCGCCATTTGATCCTCGCTCCCTTACCCTTTGGGGCTCTCAATATATGGTGTGAAGAAGTTAAGAACCTACTACATTTTGTACTATTAGAGGCAATTTGGATGTTTGTCAATATCTTTTTTTCGCCCCTAATTTTCCACGACTTTTTGCTGCCTTTGGGCCATCTGAAACTAAATGGCGAGCCCGAGAAAGTCCCGCAGTGGTGTCTACTCTCAACTTCTGATAGGTATCGCTCAGCTGACCACGATGGCGAAAAAAGACCCACAGGTCGAGCGGCTTGGCGAGGTTCTCGACAAATCGCTTAAACGTCTCGAACTGGCGCCGCGGCTCGACGAGTACGGTGTCTGGCCCGTTTGGAATGACGTCGTCGGCAACCCCGTCGCGCGCAACGCCCAGCCCGAGAAGATCCGCAACGGCACCCTTTTCGTTAAGGTCACCAGCCCGGTCTGGATGCAACAGCTCCAGTTCATGAAGGAATTGATCACCGAGAAACTCAATCAGCGGTTGGGGTCGCCTGTGGTCAAGAATATTTTTTTCGTCGTGGGAAGAGTCGAGACAGACGCAGCCGAGACCGAAAGTCAGCCTGCGGCGCAGTCTGCACCTGAGCCGCGCGAGCCGGCAATCGACGAAGAATTCCTCAAATCGCTGACCGACCCAGAAATCCGCCAAGCGTTCAAGCGGCTTCTGAGAAGCCACGCGCGCCGAAAACTGAAGAACTGACGCGTGACCGAGTCGATTTATCCCGAATTCCGCAGTTGAACATGAGAGAGGGGGCAAACCTGGAGCGGTGAAGACACCCAGGGGTGCTGTTTCAAAGTCTTTTCTGCCGCTTGGCACAACGCCTTATTACTCCAACTAAATTCGCACAGCAGCGAGATCTGTCCTTAGCTCAAGGGTAGAAAAGCATTGTCTTCGTTGCGCAAGGTTTGCCCCTCGCTCACAGCGTCACTTTCCCACTGCGGAATTCGGGTTTATGCCACGCGGTCGCCTCATCGAGCTTAGCGCTCCGGGCTAACGCGGGACTCTGGAGCCGAGACGCGAAACGGTTTGCGGCGCTCCCGCCAGTATCGACGCAACTTCCGCGCTGTACCGTTTTCCTTTCTCGTAGATGACCAGCGGCGCGAGCACCTCAATCCCCGTTCTCCCGCCCTTGGTTCCCTCGACCAAAACCAGCGAAGCCTCGGCGCCGGCAAAAGAGTGGACCATTCGCAGTCGCTTAGGCTCGATATTCGCTTGGCGCATGGTTGCTAGCAAATCCACAGTGCGAACCGCCGGGTAGCTAACGGCCATCCTTCCTTTCGCGCGCAGCAGATAGGCGCCCGCACCCAAAAAATCGCCGAGGCTCGCTTTGACTTCATGGCGCGCAATCTGTTTTTCCGTGTTAGGGCTTATCCGGCCGCTGGTCGGCTTGCGGTACGGCGGGTTACAAACGACCAGATCGGCTCCTCCCGGCGGCAAGACCTTTGCGATCCTGCGGACATCGCCGTGGAGAATCGTGACTCGCCTCTCCAACTGATTGAGGCGGGCGCTTTTCTGCGCACAAGCGACCATCGTTTCCTGAATTTCTAGTCCGGTGACGGCAAGATTCGGATACAACTTCGCCAGAATCAGTGAAACCACTCCGCTTCCCGCGCCAAGATCCACGACCTTGTCGGCACCGCGCGGCGATGCAAAGGTGGCAAGCAACACGGCGTCGAGAGAAAATCGGTAGCCTTTGCGGCTCTGCAGGATGCGCAATTGACCGTTGAAAAGAACGTCCAAAGTTCGGTCGCCGGTTGGCAATACCGTCGCAGCCGCGTCGTCATGTCGCGGTCCGCTGGACTCCGGCACTTGCAGGTTGGTTTTTTTGTTTACCAGACCATCTTCCTCATATGCTTGCAAAATTTTAGCGTTTTCTATAATTAATTTAAGCTCAATAGCTTTACTCCCCGAAAAAGACCAAAATGGTGGTTTCCTTACTGGGCCGAATCGGCCGCCTTGCGCTCGATCAGATTGCCGGGATGGGCAGACTATTCCTCTTTTTAGTCGCCGCCGTGTTCCAAGCTTTTCGGCCGCCGGCCAAGATCCATTTGATCATCTACCACATCAAGACCATCGGCGTGGACTCTCTCTCGGTCGTCGTTTTGTCAGGTTTCTTTACCGGCATGGTGATGGGCTTTCAAGGCTATTATAGCCTGCGGAAGTTTAATGCGGAAAGCTGGCTCGGCTCGGCCACGGCTTTGGGTTTATTGCGCGAGCTTGGTCCCGTCTTATCGGCGTTCATGGTCACCGGACGAACCGGCTCAGCCATGGCCGCCGAGCTTGGCACCATGCGCGCCACGGAGCAAATTGATGCGCTTTATTCCATGGCCATCAATCCCATCAAATACCTCGTTTCGCCTCGAATCATAGCAAGCCTCATCGCCATGCCTCTGCTAACGGCTATATTCAACGTTGTCGGAATTTTCGGCTCCTACGTCGTTGGCGTGGGCATCTTGGGCGTCAGTTCAGGCAGTTTTTTTTCAGGGATAGAAAACAGCGTGGTCTTCCACGATGTCTACAGCGGTGTCGTCAAGTCCGTCTGGTTTGGCCTCATCATTACCTGGATTTGCTGTTATAAAGGTTTCAACGCTCCGCCCATGGCGACGGGCGTAAGTCAGGCCACAACCGAATCCGTCGTGCTTTCTTTTGTCCTCATTCTCGTGTGGGATTATTTTCTCACTGCGATCATGTTATAGGCCATGATACGAGTCGCCAATTTATACAAGAGCTTTCATGGCCAAAAAGTGCTCAATGGCGTGAACATCGAGTTCGCCACCGGAAAAATTACCACTATCGTGGGCACGAGCGGGTGCGGCAAAACCGTGCTCCTGAAGCACCTGAACGCTCTCCTTCTTCCCGATAAAGGCGAAGTATTCGTCGATAGCGTGGACATCACCAAGCTGGGCCAAAAGGATCTCTACCAGATCCGCAGCAAGTTCGGCGTCCTTTTCCAAGGTGCGGCGCTGCTGGATTCGATGACGGTCTTTGACAACGTCGCTTTCCCCTTACGAGAAAAAACCCAGACGAGCGAAAGCGCTATCAATAAAAAGGTCCCGGAGCGATTGGAACAGGTGGGGCTAGGGGCAATGGGACATAAATTGCCCGCGGAACTAAGCGGCGGAATGAAAAAACGGGCCGGATTGGCCCGGGCCTTGATCATGGACCCGGAGATCGTCTTGTTCGACGAGCCGACCACGGGTCTCGATCCGGTCCTAGCGACCAGCATTCACCAACTCATTGCTAGAACGCAGGCGGATTTTGGTTTCACTGGAATCGTCGTCAGTCACACGATCCCCCAGGTCTTTGACATTTCCGACTACGTTGCTATGCTCGCCAACGGCGTCGTGGAAGAGGTGACACCGCCGGAAATTTTCCGCGCGTCGCAAAATCCGGTTGTGCAGCAGTTCATTCAGGGAAAGACTGAGGGGCCGATCCAGGTCCTGTAGGAGACCCAATAAGTGAACCATTCACGCACTGACGTCCTCGTCGGTATTTTCGTCCTGGGGGGGATCATTTGCCTCGGCTATCTTGCCATCCGTCTCGGCAAGCTCGAGCTGTTTGGCAATGCGGGCTATGTATACTATGCGGATTTTGCCTCCGTCGCCGGCCTTAAACTTGGCGACCCGGTAGAAATTGCCGGCGTCAAAGTCGGCAAAGTGGAATCCCTCGCCCTAGCCGATGATCGAGCTCGGATTGCCGTCCGGCTCGATCCTCAGGTCAAATTGCAAGAAGACGCCATCGCATCGGTGCGAGCCCGCGGGCTGATCGGCGACAAGTTCGTCCTAATCACGCCGGGAGCGTCGGACAAGATCATCGTTCCCGGTGGCAAGATTATTGAAACTGAGTCTCCGCCCGATATAACTGATTTGATAGGCAAGGTTATCGGTGGCGATTTAACTTCTAAAAGTGAAAAAAAGCCGGAGTGATATGAAACGTTATCTGACGGTCCTTGTTATTGCCTTGATCTTACTACCCATTTGGCTGACCCCGGGGTCGGCGGCGGGGGGTGTTCCGACCGATCAAATCAAATCAACCGTGGACAAAGCTCTGGTTGTGTTGCGAGATCCGCGCTTTAAACCCACCGCAAAAACCAAGGAAAGGCGCGAGCAACTGAAGCAGATTTTATTCACGCGCTTTGACTTCACCGAGATGGCGAAGCGCTCGCTTGGCGCCAACTGGCGCCGGCGCACCCCCAAGGAACAAGAGGAGTTCGTGCGCCTGTTTACCGACCTGTTGGAGCGCGCCTATGCCGATACCATCGAATCCTACGGTGATGAAAAAATCGTTTACGTCGGCGAGCGGCTCGACGGTGGCTACGCCGACATCAGCAGTAAAGTTCTCACCAGCAAGGGCGAGGAGTTTTCGCTCAACTACCGGGCCCACTTCGTCGGCGGCGAATGGCGGGTCTACGACGTCGTGGTGGAAAACATCAGCATGGTGAACAATTACCGCTCCCAGTTCAATCGCGTTATTTCCAATTCATCCTTCGATGAACTGGTGCGTCGGCTCAAAGACAAGGCCAGTTTCGCGACGCAGAAGCATTAAAACCCGGAACTTTGAACTCGGAACCTTGAACTGGCGTCGAAGCGCCCCCCGGCTATCACGAATCCGCAAACTTTTCTCTTGACGCCGCAAGCCATTGCCGAGTATTCGGGGAAGGAAAGGGTGCGTAGAAAGGATCTCCGAGAAGGCGGCGTGGATCGATTGCGCGAGCTCCGACGCACGCAAGCTGGCGTTCTTGATCGATGCCCTGGGGGAAATATGGTCATTGACTCGGACTACTGCGGCGATCTCAGGCCACTCAGTAAAGCCTTTAAGAGCGTGTCCGGTTTGGTGGATCCGGAACGCTTCAAGCGATTCACCGACGAGAAGTAACGCGCGCTGATCCACATTTAGTCGTTCAACGTTCAAGGTTCCAGGTTCAACGTCAGAACTCGGGTTCCGACCTTGAACTTTGAACCTTGAACTTGGAACATCCCATGGCTTCGCTCTACGACGTGACAATCATCGGCGGCGGCATCGTCGGTCTCGCCACCGCGCTCAAAATCGGCGAGGCCCACCCGCGCCTGAAGCTTCTCATCCTCGAAAAGGAATCCGAGCTGGCGCAACATCAGACCGGCCACAACAGCGGCGTCATCCATTCCGGACTTTACTACCGCCCCGGATCGGTCAAAGCGCGCAGTTGTGTAGCCGGGCGCAAAGCGCTGATGGAATTTTGCGACCGAAATGGCGTGCCCTATGAGATCTGCGGCAAGGTCGTCGTGGCAACTTCCGCTGAAGAACTACCGCGCCTCGAAGATCTCCACCAGCGCGGTCTTGCCAACGGCCTTCAGGGGCTGGAGATCATCGGGCCGGAGCGGCTGCGCGAGATCGAGCCCCACGCCGCCGGCGTCAAGGCGCTCTACGTGCCGCAAACCGGAATCATCGACTACAAGAAAGTTGCCGCCGCCTACGCTGAGAAGATCCGCGCCAACGGCGGCGACATCCGCACGTCACACCGAGTCGTAGCCGTGCTCGATCGCGATGGCGAACTGGTGGCGCAGACATCGATGGGCGATTATCGCACGAAGTATCTGATCAACTGCTGCGGTCTTCAGTCTGACCTGGTGGCGAAAATGATGCGGGGGGACGGCGCGCCCGGCGACCACGAGCACCGCGTCATCCCCTTCCGCGGCGAGTATTATAAGATCGCTGCGGAAAAGCAGCACCTCGTGCGCAATTTGATCTATCCGGTGCCCGATCCGACGTTTCCGTTCCTCGGCGTTCATTTTACTCGCATGGCGAACGGCGGCGTGGAAGCCGGCCCCAATGCCGTCCTCGCCTACGCCCGCGAAGGCTACCGCCATACCGACATCAATCTGAGCGATCTCTGGCAGACGGTCTCCTTCAAGGGTTTCTGGGCAATGGCGGGAAAATATTGGCGCACGGGCTTCGGCGAGCTGCACCGTTCGCTTAGCAAAGCGGCCTTCGTGACGGCGCTGCAAAAGCTCTTGCCGGAAATCCGCGAGAGCGATCTCATTGCGGGCGGCTCCGGCGTGCGCGCCCAGGCGGTGTCGGCGAGCGGCGCCTTGGTGGACGACTTTGTGATCCAACAAAGCCGCCGTTCTATCCACGTGCTCAACGCCCCTTCGCCGGGCGCGACCGCCTCCCTGACCATCGGCCAAAGCATCGCCGAGATGGCCGCGAAAAGTTTTGAGTTGAACGGCTGATCCTGCTTTGTCACGCCTAATCGCTTCGCTTTCGAGTGGAAAGCTGGAGTAATGGAGTTGTGTATTGAACCCCGTCACTCCCATAGTCCAACACTCCGTTACTGCAAGCAGAATCACGATGGCGGCGCGAAAACCAACCTTGATTTCTCCAGTTACGTCCCATATCGTGACTCCACGCTCAGGAGGTAAGGTACGAATGATCATCGAGTACAAAGGCAAGCGACCCAATATTTCCCCGACGGCGTTCATCGCCCCCACCGCCGTCATCATCGGCGACGTCGTCATCGGCGACGAAGCGAGCGTGTGGTGGGGCGCGGTCATTCGCTCGGATCAGAACGCCAATCCGATCCTCATCGGCGCCCGCACCAGCGTCCAAGACAACTGCGTCATCCACTCCGGGGAAGCGCCGACGATCATCGAAGAGGACTGCACCATCGGCCACGGCGCGATCATGGAAGGGGCGCTGATCAAGCGCGGCGCCATCATCGGCATGAACGTGACACTCTTGGAAAACGTTGAGATCGGCGAAGAGGCGCTGATCGCCGCCGGCAGCGTGGTGGTGCCCCACACCAAGATTCCGCCGCGGGTTCTCGCCGCCGGCAGCCCCGCGAAAGTCAAAAAGGAACTCGCCGGCGAAGCCCTGAATTGGATCAAGATGGGTTCCTCGACCTACGTCAACCTGTGCAGAAGTTACTTGGGCGGAGACTATAAGATTCTCGCCTAAGCAAGAAAGTTCTGTCGCCCGGAAGCCATTGGCGAGAAAAGAGCAGATATGAACTCGCGCTGGTCTCGTCGTGAATTTCTAAAAAGCACCGCCGCCGCCATGTTCATCGGCGGCGCAGAAATGGCTCTGGGCGCAACTCAATCGCTGCCCAAACGCCGCCTTGGCAAGACCGGCGAGATGGTTTCCTGTATCGGATTTGGCTCCGGCACTCGATTCTGTTCCATACCGGAAGAAGACGCGGCCCAGGCGCTGCTCGAACGTGCGCTCGCGCTCGGCGTCAGCTACTTCGATACCGCCGGATCGTACACGCGGCGCGGGATAGAACGGCTGAGCGAAAAACGGCTCGGTGAGTTTATCAAGCCGCGCCGTAAAGAAATCTTTCTCGCCACCAAGATTGATCCCAGAGACCGTGACGGCGCGCTCCGCTCCGTAGAAACCAGTCTCAAGTTTTTACAGACGGACTATCTCGACCTGATCCAGATTCACAGCCTGAGCGATCTCAACGACCTGGAGCGCATCGGGAGCGCCGATGGCGTTCTTACCGCGGTGAGGCAATTAAAGGAACAGAGAGTGGCGCGCTTCATCGGCATCACCGGCCACAATGACGGCGCCGCTATGACTGAAGCGCTTAAACGCCATGACTTCGACACGGTCTTAATGGCATTGAATGCGGCGCAATCCGCCAACCCCATCGCCGCGCGCAAAATGACCGCGATCCCCGCCTTCGAGCAATCGGCGTTGCCGTTGGCGCTGCAAAAGAACATGGGCATCCTCTCAATGAAAGTCATGGGACAAGGAATGCTGGTCGGCAACGGCGCCGGCCGCGCCTCGCCTTCCGAGCTTCTTCAATTCAATCTCAGCCAGCCGGTCGCATCCGTCATCATCGGCGTCGAGCAGATGGCGCCGCTCGAACAAAACGTCCAAGCCGCGTTGCACTTCACTCCGATTAGCGACGGCGGCAAGCAGAAACTCCAGGAAAAAGTCGCCCCGTCGCGCTCGGCGTGGCGGAGGTTTTTGGAAGCGCATGACGACACGGCGGCGGTGTGAAAGAGGAAAACAGTCGGCTGAGGCACGTAGGGTTGAAAAATCAGTATCATGTCCCCGGAATCCAAAAGCGCGCTTGACGGACGGAACCAGTTTAGAGTATGGATTGCGCAGCTTTCTAATTCCGGAACCACGATGATCCTTCGGCTTCGCTCAGGACAGGTTTACACGCACGTGTTGAATCGAGGCGGACGGGGGGTTAATAGCCCGGCTGATCGGTTATAACCATTTGACTTTGGGTAACGGTAGCATATCGTCGCTGTGCTTTAGCAAGGAGTCGAGTGAATGGCCTCGGGTGACGCCAGCCGCACCTGGTTTTCTGAAATGATCGACACGCTCAGGCAGGAGTGGAATTCGGAGATGTCATGGGAGCAGGTCATCACTCTCCGTGATCGCCTGGATGCCATGCTTCAAGAAATCCGAACATCGCGGAGCATCCGGCCTCCGACGATGTGGTGCCCGGTCTGCAAGAAGCAGACTCAGCAGGCGCCGCCGCGCGTCTCGGTTCGAGCCACCATACTCGCGCTTGGCCGTTTTGGCATCGTCGCTGCGGCGGAAGTCAAGTCGCTGGAGACGCGCTGGGCAAAGCACCGCAAGGAAAACAGTCTTGATCGGAATGGCAAGCTCAACGAGGCCGTCTCCACGGCAGCCGCCAATCACGGGCCGGATCGCCAGTCGCACGATCCTGCGCTATGATGACACCTCGAGTTCAGAGAAGAGCGCGCCCGAGCGCGACGCGCGAAAACCTGAATCGGTGGGTGCGGGAAAGAGGCACGGCGCAACCGAACGCCGGCCGAGATAGGCTGGCGGTCGTTAGGGAGATAGGCCGCCGTATCCGGCAGCGTTTGCCAGCCACAGAATTGTTGACAAGACGGGGTATCTGAAGGATATTGCAGTCGATTTGGATTTAATTGGTTGAGCCGTGGTAGGAGATAGGCCGACCGGCTTTTTTCGTCGCCTATTGCGGGTCACTTAATAGTTGACTTTGTTCGAAAGTTACGTGATGACATTGGACCAGCGCCAGGAAATCTGAAGCGATGTGAGTTTGATCTTGGGAAAATCCTTCTCGCTGTTCCACAGCGTTGACCAAAGCTCTGGTTTGAAAATCTTGTAGAAAGTTACCTTCAGCCAATTCAGTAGACCTTGTTCCGACCAACGCCTTCCCACCCGCTTGATCCGATTGTTCACCTGGCTAAAGGCACTCTCGATG
>JAUYJC010000154.1 GCA_030688735.1 Deltaproteobacteria bacterium | reverse complement strand
CTGCCGGGCGATCCATTCGAGAGTGCGCGTGGTGGTGGAGCCCACGGCGACGACGCGGCGGCCGGCCTGTTTGGCGCGGTTGATCTTATTCGCCGTCTCCGCCGTTACAACGTAGCGTTCGCCTTCCATGGGATGATCTTCGATTTGTTGTTCGCGCACCGTTTGGAACGTACCCGGCCCCACGTGCAGGGTCATGAGAGCTGTGTCAATGCCCTTTGCGCGCAATTTGTCGAACAGCTCCGCCGTGAAATGAAACCCGGCGGTAGGCGCGGCGATGGCGCCGCAATGTGCCGCATAGACCGTCTGGTAACGTTCCCGGTCGAGCTTTTCCGCCTCGCGGCTGCGCCGCACGTAGGGCGGCAAGGGCGGTTCGCCGAGCGCATCGAGCAGCGCGTCAAAATCGCCCTGGTGATAGAACTCAAGGGCGAATCGACCGCGGCCTAAGTCGCCGATCACGTGTGCCGCCAGATCTGCGCCGAAACCGAGCCGGCTTCCCACTGCGGGTTTCTTGGCCGCGTCGACCATGGCGATCCAAAGGCTTCGGTCTTTTTCCGGAAAGCGCTCGATCAAGAGCACTTCCACCTTGCCGCCGCTTTCCTTGGCGCCACACAGGCGGGCGGGGAAAACCTTGGTGTCGTTGAGCACCAGCAGATCCCCTGGGTCGAGGAAATCTTCCAGCTCCGCGAACACGCTATGAGTCAGCGCGCCGCTCTTTCGGTCAACGACAAGGAGACGCGACGACTCGCGCTCCCGGCTCGGATAGGCTGCGATCAGAGATTCGGGCAACGCGTAGTCAAATTCTTCGAGATCCATGATCGTTCGAGATAAACGTAGGGGCACGGCATGCCGTGCCCCTATAATCGTCCGAGGCGGTTGGGCGAGGCGAAACCAGCCGGGCTATGTCGGATCGTTTTTCTTTAAAAACGGCGTCAGCAAGTCGATGGGTATGGGAAAGATCGTCGTCGAATTCTTTTCCGAGGCGATCTCGACGAGAGTCTGCAGGTAACGGAGCTGCAGCGCCATCGGCTGCAATGCCATGACTGCGGCGGCATCCGCAAGTTTCTGCGAAGCCTGGAATTCGCCTTCGGCATGAATCACTTTGGCGCGCCGTTCGCGCTCCGCTTCCGCCTGCTTGGCCATGGCCCGCTGCATCTCCTGCGGAAGATCGATATGCTTTAGCTCAACTAGCACGACTTTGATTCCCCACGGATCGGTCTGCTTATCCAAGATGTCCTGGATGCGGGTGTTGATCTTTTCCCGCTCAGACAAAAGCTCGTCTAGCTCGCCCTGCCCGCAAACGCTCCGCAGCGTAACCTGGGCAAGCTGGGAGGTCGCGAAGAGATAATTCTCCACTTCCCTGACCGCCAGATTCGGGTCGATGACCCGGAAATAGAGCACGGCGTTTACCTTCACCGAAACGTTGTCGCGGGTGATGACGTCCTGGGGCGGAATGTCCATCGTGACGGTGCGCAAATCCATCCGCACCATCTTCTCGATCCCTGGAATGATATAGGTTATCCCCGGACCGCGGGCGCCCACTATCCGGCCAAGCCGAAAAACCACGGCCCGCTCGTACTCTTTGAGAATTTTAATGCCGCTGATTATTGCGACAGCAACGATGACCAGAAATATTGGAATGTTAAGAAAACCTGACATAGTTACCTCCTCTGCCGATTTACGACGTTCGCTCGTACAGCCGCTTCACTTTAAGACTCATCCCTTCATAGCCAACCACTTGGACCTTTTCGCCAACGTTAATCTCGCCGTCCGCCTCGGCGTTCCAATATTCGCCGTGCACGAAGATCTTGCCCGTCGGACCGAGCTTGCCGCGCACCTCGCCGATCTCCCCGATGAGTCCTTGCAAGCCCATCGTCGGCTTGGATTTTTGCGAGCGAAAGACCAGATAGCTGATGGCAAGAACGAAGGTGCCGAGTGTCGCCACTGCCGTAAAGATAATCGAACGATCGACGATCAGATCCGAGCCTTCCGTGTCGAACAGGAAAAAAGATCCCAGGGTCAACGAGATAATCCCGCCGACCCCAAGAACGCCGAAGCTTGGCGCGAAAGCTTCTCCGATAAGCAGGCCGATGCCGAGCACCATCAGCCCCAGGCCGGCGTAATTGATCGGCAAGACTTGCAGCCCGGCCAGCGCCAAGAGCAAACAGATGCCGCCGGCGACTCCGGGAAAGACAACGCCGGGGTGGGAGAACTCCATGTAGAGTCCGAGAATACCCGCCATCATTAGGAGATAGACGATGTTGGGATCGGCCAGCGCGTTGAGAAATTTTTGTTTCAGGCTCATCTCATGACGCTCGATGCGCACGTCTTTGAGCGCCAGCGTCGCCGGATGCCCGTCAAGATCGACCTTTCTGCCGTCCGCTTGTTTGAGCAAATCGTCGATGTCCCGCGCGATAATATCGATGACGTTTTTCTTAAGCGCCTCTTTTTCCGTTATGGAAACACTCTTGCGCACCGCCTGAATCGCCCACTCGGCGTTGCGCCCGCGCTGCTGCGCGATGGTT
Organism: Deltaproteobacteria bacterium; assembly: GCA_030688735.1. Classification (GTDB taxonomy): domain Bacteria; phylum Desulfobacterota; class Binatia; order UBA9968; family UBA9968; genus JACPFE01. The sequence goes on along the minus strand of JAUYJC010000154.1, from coordinate 4,334 downwards.
TCAGCGAAGGAAGCGGCGAAATTCTCGATCTTCTCGCCCATGGCCCCTTTGATATCCTGCCCGCCGCCGGCCACCGGATGGGCGGCGCCGATGTTGGTTCCCGGCGCCATCGCAGCGATATGGCCCGCCAGGGTAATAAAAACGCCGGCGGAGCCCGCCCCCGCGCCAGACGGCGCGACATAGACAATCACCGGAACGGTGGCACCGAGTATTTTCTTCACGATGGTCTGGGTCGAACTCAAGTGCCCGCCGGGAGTGTCCAGTTGGATGACCAATGCCTGCGCGCCCCCCGCTTTGGCTCTGGTGATGGCTTCCCCGATGAAATCATCCACCGCCGGGTTGATGCTCCCCTCAATCACGATGAGATCGACATGGGGCGCCGACGCGGCGTGAGCCTGTACCGACAGACCCGCGATCATGAAAAACAGCGATAGAATGGATTTAAGCGTTTTCACCGTGCATCTCACTCAGAACTTTTTTGATGTCTTCCCATACGAGTTTTTTGTCCGCCGGATTGCGCAAGAGATAGGCGGGATGAAAGGTCGGCATCAGTTTGATGCCATGATAGCTATGCCAGTTGCCGCGCAGCTTGGAGATCGGAACTTTGCTCTGCAACAAGGTCTGCACGGCGAATTTTCCCAGAGCGACAATAATCTGTGGCCGAATGAGATCGATCTGCTTTTTCAAGAACGGTTCGCAGGCCGCCACTTCGTCCGGCTCCGGATTGCGGTTCTCTGGCGGGCGGCATTTGACCACGTTGGCAATATAAACGTCCTCGCGCTTGAGTCCCATTCCTTTGGTGATGATATCGGTCAAGAGTTGCCCGGCCCGGCCGACGAACGGCTCTCCTTGCAAATCTTCATCGCGCCCCGGCCCTTCGCCCACGAACATCAGCTTCGCCTGAGGATTGCCCACGCCGAAGACGATATGGGTTCGGCCCGCGCAAAGCTTGCAACGCTGGCAATCGCCGATGGCCGCGCGCAGCTCTGCGAGACTCCGGGATTGAAACACCGGCGACGCATCGGAAAATAGCTCGCTCTCGGTTCCACTGAGGAGATTCTCGTCGCGCGCCGTGGCCGAGTTCGTTTCAGTCATAGTGCCCTGGGGTATTACCCGGATGCCCGCGCGCTCGCGCCGCTGCAAGTGACGCTTTAGCGAGTTCACCACCGTGGCCAGCTCTTCCGAGTCGTTTTCCTGGGACATGGGCACGTGTCCTTTCAGTGCCAGATCGTAGCACTTGAGACCGATGCGAAGCAATCACATCGATACGGTTAGTTACGGCCGCAATTCGGCGTTCAACCGAGCCGACGAAGCTGATCGACATACACCGACCGTAGCGACGTGAAGAATGCGAGGGTCGCCGGCCACAGGTAATCCGAATAGGTGTAGGCCAGACCGTGGAATGCGCCGTCGAAGTACAACAGCGTGGCCTCCGCGTAGATGCCTGAATGAAGATATATGCGCTGGCCGGCGTTTTTGGTGGACGCGAGCGCGACTTTGAAAGCATCGATGTAACCGGGATCGATATTGACACGCCGACCGGGGTGGTCGGCGGTCTTGTCGCGATATCTGTCTTCGATCTGCTGGGTTAATAATTTGATACGCGCCAACTCGCTGGGCGAAGCCAACCGCTCGAAGGAGAGGAATCGTCGCCGCAGGCCGGTGCCCATCTCCTTCTCGTAAAAATTAGAAGCCGTCCAAGGCAGGATCTCGCTGCGGCTATCGATGACGTCCAGGATCGCGGCGAGGTTGGACTCGACGGTGGTGAGTAGTTCGCTGTCGGACGAAAGCAAGGCGGCGAAATACTTTGCCGGTCTGGGTTCCCTGGGGATCCCCATTTAGCGTCTGCTCTTGAGCGCCAGGAGATGATCGAGAATCTGGTCCGCCAACTCGTCTTTGGTCATCAGCGGCAGAGCGCGGCTGGCGCCGCTGCGGTCGACGATGGTGGCGATGTTGGTGTCGCCGTCGAAGCCGCTGCCCTCTTGCGTGACGTCGTTGGCCACGATCATGTCGAGATTTTTTTCCCGCAGTTTTTTCTTGGCGTTTGCAGCCAGATCGTCGGTCTCTGCGGCAAAACCGATCAGCAACTTGCCGTCCTTTTTCGCCCCGAGCTCCTTGAGAATATCCGGATTGGGCTCGAGTCGTAATTCCAGCGGAGTTTTACCCCGTTTCATTTTGGTGCTTGAGTATTCGATTGGGCGATAGTCCGAGACCGCGGCCGCCATGATGACTGCCGTGCAACTGGGAAATTCCTCAAGAACCGCACGCCGCATCTCCGCTGCGGTGGTAACGGGAATCAGCCGGGCCCCGGCCGGCGGTTCGAGGGCCGTCGGACCGCTCACCAACGTGACCGCCGCTCCACGGTTCAACCCCGCGCGCGCCAAGGCGTAGCCCATCTTTCCGGAAGAGCGATTCGAGATATAACGCACGGGATCGATGGGCTCCCGGTTCGGACCGGCGGTGATTAAAAGCCTTTCATCGGCAAGATCCTTCTTTCTTAATAGGCGCTGAATCTCTGCTAAAATGTTTTCCGGTTCCGGCAACCTTCCTTTGCCTTCGTAGCCACAGGCGAGGAACCCCTCTGTGGGCTCGATAAAATAATACCCCACCCGGCGCAACTTCCGAAGGTTTTCCTGGAGGATGGGATTTTCGTACATGTGGATGTTCATCGCCGGCGCAATCAAGACGGGTGCCTTAGTAGCCATGAGCACGGTCGTCAAGAGATCGTCGGCGATGCCGGCGGCGATTTTACCGATGACATTGGCCGTGGCGGGAGCGATGACGAAAATGTCGGCGGAGTCGGCTAAATTAATATGCCCAATCTCCGATTCTTGCGTTAGATCGAAAGGGTCGGTTGCCACGGGATTACCGGAAAGGGTTTGAAACGTGAGAGGGGTGACGAACTCTCTTGCCCCATGCGTCATGATCACGCGAACGGTAAAATCGTCTTTGACCAAGAGCCGGACCAGTTCGACGGCCTTGTAGCAGGCGATTCCACCCGTTACGCCCAGCACTGCGGTCAGTTTTTTCCGATCCGAAACCATGATATGAAAATAGCCGATCAATTAGGGGTTTGCAAATTTTTTAACGGCCTAATCATCTATCCCCGATGGGGGAAATGACATTTTAACGCCATTGATGCTAGTATTTGTCACCGAATAGACTCCAAAGGGTCGCCCGCGATTTCGTCCCCAGACGGGAAAGGCCTGTATTCGTAGGTACTTACCTAAAGCCCGGGTTGCGCGAACGGTGGCATGGTTTTGGCTTCAACGATAGAACTCAAATTGGAGTATGTTGTTTCTCGAAGATAGGTTTCAAAAAAATCGGGCTTGACCAAAAATGTCAGTTAATGTAATTGAATTGAATGGCAAAGGAGTGCTGGATGAAGACACATGATCACTCGTCGATTTTGCGTCCGTTTATAGTTGTTTGGTTAGCGATGGCGCTCGCCGTTTCGTCTGCGGGAACCGGCATGGGCTATGCCGACGATGGTATTAAAGCGAGCTACGAGGCTTCCAATCGGCAAGAGATTACTGCCGGCTCCTCGCTTGTTGGTGATCAGCAACCTGCTCAACCAAGCGCGGCATATAGCATGGAAATGGCGGTAGCCGGCGATGATTTCGACCAAGACCCCTGGGAAGGCTTTAACGAAAAGATGTTTACGTTTAACCGAGAGGTGCTTGATCGCTTTTTACTGAAGCCCGCAGCAACCGCATGGGATTTCCTGCTTCCGGATCTCGTACAAAAAAGCGTGCAAAATCTCTTCGATAATCTAGCAGTGGTGCGTCGGGTCGTTAACAATGCCCTCCAAGGCAAGGTGACCGGAACAGCTACCGAACTGGCCCGTTTTACCATTAACAGCACCATCGGAGTCGGGGGACTTTTCGACATGGCCAAGGTTGGCTTCGGCATCGAACAGAGCGACGAGGACATGGGCCAGACCTTGGGAGTTTGGGGGGCTGGCCCTGGCCCGTATTTAGTTCTGCCGTTCTTGCCACCGCTCACGGTACGTGACGGCATCGGCTACGCCGCGGATTTAGCTATGACTCCGTACATGTATTTTATACCCTGGTACGCCAGCATCGGCAGTACAGCGACAAATGTCGTTAACGAGCGCTCGCTGAACCTTGATCGTTTCGAGCGAGTCGCCGAGACCACCGTGGACCTCTATGGCGCGGTGCGTAACGCCTACCTGCAGAGACGGGCCGCAGCCATTAGGCAGTAAAACCAACGACGATGAGGGTGATGGGTAAACACGAGCCCACCGGGTTCGTCTCCATCACTCTTGCCGTCACCCATCCATTCATTTCGGCGATTCTTTCTTATTCATAGTA
>JAUYJC010000632.1 GCA_030688735.1 Deltaproteobacteria bacterium | reverse complement strand
GTTTCTCCACCCTTTTGCAATACGATTATCTTGCTAATCTTCTTTCCCCCTGGCTCCGAGATCATGGCATGGGAGTAATGGGGAGTAAGTCTTTTAATCGCGTCTTCCAAAGAAAGCTTGTCAAATTCCGCAGTGATTTTTCCCTTCTCAGGGAGAGGCGCAACCATCTCAATCTTCATTCTCCGCCCGATCTCTTGCAAGATTTCGAGAAGCAACGCGTCTGTTGCTTTAAGAGAGATGAGGTTGTCTTGTATCGTGAGGACGAAACCCGTCTTTCCTTTTGCTGCAGGCTGGTTCTGAGCCGACAAGTCAGTTGGATTGATGAAGAAGCCTAAAAAGAAGAGAGTCAGAACGCCAGCAATTCTATCTTTTTTGGTCATATGCTTAATGTCTCCGGACCGTGCCAAGCAGCTCCTCGCTACTGCGTTACTCCCAACACATCGACGAAGAAACTGAATGCGGTTCTCGTCTTCAAGCAAATGGCAAAGGGAACATCTACAAACTGCCCTGGACCAAGCAAAGCATCAGCAAAGCCGCCGGTCTTTGGAACGGTTAACGTTGCCCCAACACCTGCTGGCCCTCCATCAGCGTTCTGAAGAAGGTTGCCGTTTGAGAGGGCAGTAACTTTGACCAATAGATTGGACAGCGCGGGACTGCTGCTCTTATCCGAAAGTCTCGCATTAAAGCTAAATTTTCCCACAAACCCGGCTGGGCAACCGGAAGTATTCGCCGTGGTTGAGAAGGAAGAGGTAACAGGAGCAAAGGTAACGAAGTTGTTTACGACGACGGGCGTTGGAACAATGGACCCAACCAACTGGCTGGTTCGATTGCCTGCAGCGTCATAGGTGTACTCGATTATCGTGCTGCCTTCGTACTCCGCCCGAATAAGGCGGTTCAATGCATCATACGTGTAGGTAACATTATCCGCCCATGCGCCGGAGGAAAAAGACAGGCAGATCAAAACCGCTTGTAGGAGCGAGACAAATGCTTTGCGAAAGAGGTTTGGCGCAGCTGGTTTCATGTTATTGCCTTTCGTCCACTCTGATGTCTGGTTCACCCCTCAGTATCTTAAGTCACCAAAAGCATCGGTTCCGGCCACACCGCTAGCCATCCATGAAGCGGTCGCCGGGCTTTTCACCAACAGCGTCCTGTGGCAAGTTCGGCCACGCGGTCCACCGCTTCGCCGCGCTCGGCCGATACGCGATCGAGCAGGAGCGAAGCTTGCCTGGCGTTCAGCAGATCTGCACTGCAAATCAAGACTCTCGGATATATAGTCCAAATTCAAAACTCTCCTTATTCTCGGACGCCTTCTACTATAAACGTTCGCCCGTTCGACGGAGCCAGTGTGATGACTATGGGCAGTTTGCATTCAGATACCAGGTAGGCCAAAGATCCTTTAAACCTTTTCCCTGTCGGGCAAGTCTAACTGCCAGTCGCTCTGTCTCCTCTTGATACGGAAACGTCAAGTTTTCTGGGTTACCGGTCGTTACCCACTTGTACGACTTGACGACATTGGCTCCAATCTTGACGGCCCAATACGCAGGATCTGAAATGGGCGACGCTCCGAAGGAAAACTGTACTATGTCTAGGAAGTAGTCGAGGTCGATTCGACCCTCTGCCGTGGGAACATCGCTTGGGTTTGGAATGCCCATGAGAGTTTGCGGGGAGGAACTCACGTTCGTCACTGCATATTCCCTTGCGGTCTCTAACTTGCCCACCTTTGCCTCGCTAGCCACAATTTCCTTGAACTTGTCGCACTCACTCCGCGACAGGTTTGAGGAAGACGGCGCCTCTTCCTTCGCTGACAAACCCGAAATATCACTGAGAATCACCGGCCTGTTCAACGCATACGCATAACGATTTAAACTCTGCCCATCATTGCCCGTACCCGTGAGTGGATCTTTCGTTAAGAATCGCCCCTGCGCAGCGTCGTAGTATCTTGCTCGGACATACAAAACATTGCTTCCCTCATCCATCAGTCCGAACGTTCCGACATACTGAAAAGGATTGTTTGTGCTTTCCTGTGAGTTCATTACTTTCCCGAATGGATCATACGAATAAGTGTCAGTGACACTTTCACTGGAGTTCGTTAACGCGACGGTGCTGCCGATCGGATCATAGTGATAATAGCGAGCATCGTTACTCGGCGTGATTCGAGAGATCAAACCTAAACCGTGAACGTAGTAAGCGATCGAATTACCGGCGCTGTCGTTCTCCACCAGCACGTTGCTGGTCGGGCCGGCTATGTCAAGGGTGTAACGGGTTGTGACGCCTCCGCGTGTCGCGACGAGGCGGTTGCCCACGCCGTCGTATTGGTAGGCGTTTATGCCGCCGTTAACGCGCACCAGGCGATCGGCAAAATCGTAGTCGTAGGTCGTTCCCTGTTTGTTGGTGAGATTTCCATTAGGATCATGGCTTACCGCGCTTCCGTTAATAGTCAGAAGGCGGTTATCTTGATCGTAACTCAGACCTTCGTTTTTCGGCGTAAATATCGGTGCCAGCGGCTCTAGCTTGTTGATGGAGGTGCGGTTGCCGACCGGATCCAGTGTAAGTCCGTAGCTTGCAAGAGGGAAATTGTCGGACTTGAAGTTGCCAAGCCCCACAAGGCGCTCGGCATTGTCATATTGATAGTCGGCAATAGTCCCGTTGGGATTTACCGTGTCAAAAAGATTTCCCGCCGCGTCGTAGGTATAGGTCGTGACCCCGCCTAGCCAATCGGTTACTGCCTGCATTCGATTGAGAGCGTCATAGGCGTAGCTCACGACCTTCCCGTCGGGATAAACCAGAGCGTTGCGATTACCGACCGGGCCGTAACTGTAGCCTACGGTTTTGTTGAACGGATCAACGTATTGAGTGAGGCGGTTTAGAGAATCGTATTGATAGTTGCTGGTGCCCAGTGCGTCGATCATCTGCGTACGGTTCCCGGTCGGGTCATATTGGAAATTAACGCGAGAGAGATCGGGGTAAAGGATTTCAACCAGCCGGTTATTTGGATCGTAAGCGTACCGGATCAGGTTGCCCTTTGAATCCGTAAGCTGAACGCGATTACCCACCTGGTCGGAAACGTAAGAGTAAACATTTCCGAGCGGATCGGTTTTAGAAATAAGGCGATTAACAGCGTCATAAACAAACGTGCTGGTGTTCCCGTTCGGACCGGTGATGGCCGTTCGGTTTCCGACGGCATCATAGGCGTATGAGGCTGTACCTCCGGCCGGGTCGATTACTCCGACGAGCCGCCCCAAGGCATCGTAGCTGTACCGCGTTACGCGCCCGTTAGCATCGGCGCCCTGTATCAGGCGTCCTACCGCGTCGTACACATTCTGTGTGGTGTTGCCCAGAGCATCTGTGGTTGATAACAGGCGATTGAGGGCATCGTAGCTAAACGTCGTGACGTGCCCCAGCGGATTGGTTTGTGCGAGGAGGTTCCCGTTTGGATCGTATGCGTAACCCGTAGGATTGCCGAGTGCATCAGCAACACTCAGGAGGCGGTTCGCTGCGTCATAAGTATATCGAGTCGTATTTCCTCTCGCGTCAGTTAGTACCGTGCGGTTATTTACCTCGTCGTAGACGTAGGTTGTGGCGTTTCCGAGCGGATCGCGAACGGAACTCAATAAGTCGTTCGCGTCGTAAGCAAAGATCGTGGCGTTCCCTCTAGGGTCGGTGACCCTGATGCGGTTATTGTTGGCGTCATATGTATAGGCGGTCGCGTTTCCCAAGGGATCGACAACGCGGAGAAGATTATTGTTGTTGTCATAGGCAAAGCTAGTCGTGTGCCCCCTGGCATTGGTGACCCCGATTCGTCTCCCAACCGCGTCGTAGGCGAAGCTCGTTTGATTACCCAATGCGTCGGTGATCCGCAGCAGATTGCCTTGGGCATCGAATGTATTGGTCGTAACACTTCCGCGTGCATCGGTAAGAGTAATCGGCTGGCCAAAGGTGTCGTAGCTAATCCTGCTGATGTTGCCCAATGGATCGGTCACCTGAGTCAGGTTCCCTTTCGCGTCATAGCTGTAGTTGGTTACGTTCCCTAACGGATCAGTTCGCCTGGTGGGATTATTCAACGCGTCATAGATAATCGCAGTGACATTACCGAGAGGATCGGTTTTAGACGTGACGTTACCGCGACTATCGTAACTAAAAAAAGTGGTATTGCCGTTTTTGTCGGTAATGGTGCTACGGTTGTTATTGCTGTCGTAGTTATAATTTGTCTGATTCCCAAGCGGATCAACCTCTTTAATAAGGCGGAGCTGGGCGTCATGGGTGTGTATGATTATGCCCCCGCGTGAATCTGTAACGCTGGTATCGCCTAAGCGAGGGCTGTCATATGCAAACGCTGTCACAAATCCTTGACCATTAGCCTGGCTCAACACGCGGCCCGCTCCGTCGTATGTATTCTCAACCAAGACATTACCTTCGGGGCGGACGACCTTAGTCAGTCGCTGGCTACTATCATATATAATAGTCGTGAGGCCGCCATTTGCGTTGATAAGTGAGACCAGGTTTCCCTGGACATCATAGCCGTATTGAAGCGCCCGTCCAGCAGGATCGCTGAGCCGCACGATGCGCCTATTGGCGTCGTAAACAAGAACAATGCTCCTCCCCACTGTATCGACGATTGTCGTGAGATTGCCTGAAGTATCGTAACTGAACTCTATCGCATTACCGTTCTTATCAAGAAGTCTATTAAGTTTACCGGTTCCGCTAAATTGATACTGAGTTTGGTCTTTCTGTGTAAGTGTAAACGTGCCATCGGAGTTCTTGATTAAAATGCTGAAGACTCCAGCAAAACGAGCTTGGTAGTTTCCCCCGCCTATTGGGTCGTAAAACTCGCCTCGTCCGTCACCTTGCTTGATCACCACGGAACCACCGGGGTTCTCAGTCAAGAAAGCGTTATAAGAGTGAGTCCACCCCCGTCCTAAAGGCCCAGAATAGGTATCCAACGAGTTGTACGTACGCATGAGGGTGAGAGATAGCCCGCGGCCAGGGATTTGCACGTCCATCTGTTGCAAGAAGTAGTTGCCCGTAGCGGTGTTGACCGGCTCGGCGATGCTTCCGGAGGGATTCGCGGTACCACCTGGGAAACCAAGGTGCAAAGAAACTGCACCTCCCGCTCCGCAGGTATTGGGCTCGATCTCATAAGCTGTAATCACATCAGGAAATATACCGCCTTGCGGGGTGGTGCGTACCCACATGACCTCGGTAGGAGCAAACGTGATGGGGTCACACTCCATGTCCTCCTGTCTCGTATCGCCGCTCGTGAATTGATCAACGCGGGTCAGCGGATTTGTTGATATGTCAGCGCGGAATACGTCGCCCCCACCATTATTAGCCAAATATAGATTTGCCCCACCAATCGCGAGACCGCTCGTTGACCCGAGGCTTGGATCGACGGTTGCTCCGTTGAGACCTTTGACAAAAGTACCGTTTGGTCTAAAGACGCCAATATTGCCGTTCACATCGTCGCTAAACCACAGCTCGTCATCGTTCGGATCGGCCGGGTTATTTGGGTTAAAGGCAAGCCCGTCCGTAAAGCAGAAGCTGACAAACTGTTGGCCAGTGGCAGGATTGATCAAAGTCGATGGAATTGTAAAAGCCAAGCTTACAGAGTTGTCATCGAAGTCCCAGAAATATATGGGCATACCGCTGGCATTGCAGCTCTGAGAACCAATCCAAAGCCCATTTCTTGTCTTGTCAAAAGCAAGAGCATTGGGAAACTCAGAAATGCCAGTGTTGAATGTACCCTCTAGAGCTCCCGTGATCGGATTGACTTTGTAGATGTTGCTATCGCCGCAACGGTCGTAATACAGTGCCGTACCGTCAAAGGCCAGTCCGATACTGCAAAAGGTGGACACGCCGGAGACGGGCACCCCTATCTGATGTACCTGATCGCCGACTGCCGCAACAGCCAGAGAACTACCTAACGCTAGGGACAAAAGTATACCGGAAATAACTTTTAGGTCACTCGTTAGTTTCCTTAAATTGAGTAGTAAGAGAAAAACACGTGAGAGTTTTTTCTCTAGCCGAGTTCGCATGGAGTTTCCGTCACGAGTATTTTTCTGAAATGGCATTCGCTTACCCTCTCTCTGTCTCTGGGGTCTTCACCTTTGATATTAATTCGTCTACCAACTTTCTTTCCCAGCGCCCGCCTTAATCTCCAATCCACAGTTTACTTCTCCCCTCAACCGCCTGCGCTCTTGACTCACGACCGCGTAACCGTGTGAGGAAATAGGGTCTTTTCATAATCCACTCGTTACAATTTCTGCTTCGTGGCGACGTCGCCGACTTTCACGGGAGTGTCTCATTTCATTGACAGGTTCCGCGCAGCACACAGACTCCCGACCGACTTCCCTGGGTGACACCCGAAAAAGGTGTAAACTTCCGCAAAAATGCTCTTAAGCGCCAAATAACGCAATCGAAATAAGATCGAGGTTGAGATCTTGGTTTGGCCCTGTCGTTGTCTGGGCGGTCGTGTCTGACAATCGTTTTACAGGAGGTCGGAGTCGTTTAGCCGGTACGATTCGTGTCGAGTGTCGGTCGAAGCAAGGTCACCGTTAATATATAAAATGGTTCTTCTGGGTTTCCCGTGAAGAAGTATTCACCACAGAGACCCAGCGCGGCTGAGCCGCAACCAAGGAATTGAGGACTCGGAAAATTAACCACAAAGGGCTTAGCGCAGCAGAGCCGCAACCGAAACTCGGAATATCTCGCGCAAAGGCGCAAAGGCCGCAAAGGTCGGAGACTAACGGTGAATAATTTTTCCAAGATAATTCATCTCTCCCCTCCGAACTTGGCGCGCTTGGCGACTTGGCGGGAGGAATATCCGAATCCGAGGGTCTTCGACTGCCGTAAAATTTGCGCAAGCTGCGAAAACTTTCAAGTATAGCAGTGCAAAGAACGCAAAAGAAGAAATTGGATTATCTCGCGCAAGGCATGTCCTGAGCCCCGTCGGCTACGCTCAGGATAAACTCTGTCGAAGGGACACAAAGGCGCAAAGGTAGAGCATTGTCATTTCGAACCCTTCGACAAAGCTCAGGACATGCTTTGCGCGAGACATGTTTTTTTTCAAGGTTCTATTTAGTTCAGAATTTCAAATACGTTTGGCTAGTTTTTCGCCGGATTGGGGCCAACGAGGCCCGGCGCCCTGGAAGTTGCCGGGATCAGCGCCGATTTACCTAAGAGTTTTGCCAGATTAGGTTGAGGCTGAAGTGAAGAGGTCGTAATCCCGGTACCACGGACTTGCATCCGTCGCTTTGGGGCGATGTCCTGCAACTCATACCTTTTATCTTTGGCCCGGATATCCGAGGTTTGACAACGTCGGTGAAAGCCTTATCATTGATGGAAGGCAAGACTCCATCCAAGAAACCACGAAATGCGTTGCGTTTCGCATGGGACCTTGCGGGAAGCATCGTCTTTCTGCGAGGATAGAGAAGTTAACCCGAGCTTGGAGCTAGAAAATGACCCAAGAACAGTTCACCCAACTAGAAATCCGAAACGACACGCCGCCCTTGAGACAAGATGATTCCGGCGCCGTTCGTATCGGCGCCACGCGGGTTTTATTGGAACTCGTCATTCGAGCCTTCGAAGACGGCGCTACGCCGGAGGCCATCGTGCAACGCTACCCATCAACAACTCTTGCGGATATCTATGCCGTGATCGCGTACTACCTGCGCCATCGCGCCCTGGTCGAGCGCTATCTCGCGGAGCGTGAGCGGCAAGCCGACGCCCTTCGGCAAAACATCGAAGCCCGCCAGGGGGATTTGTCTGAGGTCCGCCGCCGCCTGCTTGCCCAGCGAAATCCGTAACGCTTCTCAATGCTACAGTTAGCGACCGACGAAAACTTCAACGGCGACATCGTGCGCGGCTTGTTGTTTCGTCTTCCCGATTTGAACTTGGTTCGAGTTCAGGATCTCGGGATCGAGGGAGCAATCGATCCAGTCGTGCTTGCATGGGCTGCCCAGAACCATCGCATTGTCGTAACTCACGACCGCGCCACTCTGCCTGCTTTCGCCTATGAGCGCGTCGTGGCAGGCGAGGCTTTCGCGCCATAGTTTCGCCGATCGTACGACTACCGAACCGGCGGTGCGAAATAAATAATTCCTATTGTGGATCGGTAGCGGGAGAGTTGGATTCGTTGATGAATATAAGGGCGGGGTGGATGTTGATCCGGTAGCCAAGGCCGGGCTTGGATTCGATCAACTGGAATCCCGTGTTGTTCTTACTCTGTTCATGGTTGATCATGTGGATAAGGTCAACGACCTTCTTCTTTATGTCCGAATCAAATATCAAGATCTCTGAGTTGATGTACTGGTGGTCCACTGTGACGTTGTCGGGAAGCAGCAATTTCCCTTGTCTTTCAAGGTGGTTTGCCCAGCGTCTAATAGCCTCGGAGACTTCCGTTCTCAGCTCGCCGATCAACTCACTGCCGCCACTCGTAAGCTTGATTTGCCAGAGACTCTCGGCAAGCTGCACTGCATTCATCCACCCCTGATTGCCAGACCGGTTTAAATCATCCTCTATTGCCTGTTTCGCCAGCAAGTAAATAGTTTTCATGCGGTCGCTGCTTTTAGTAAATGTGATCTCCTCGTTGTCGATTCTTGCACGGATGATTGGAGCCTTTGAAGCACTCCTCACCACATCAATGTAAAGGCCGTGTGGATTGACCGGCTTCAATTGGCCGTATGCTTCAGATTCCCAAGTTCGGCTGGTCCTCCCATTGCTCACTTTGATCTTTTCGATTGCGAGGCTATCGCGCCGCGCCCTGCCGCGTGAGACCGAGACTCTGACCAGTATCTCGACGGTCAGGTTTTTGGGCTGCGAGGCGTGTCGCCTGATGAGCCTCGCGAGAATTTTCTCTATCGTACGAACCGAACGGGGGTCGACCAGAGCGATGGCGGCAGCAAGCGTTCCGAAACCTCTAATGCCTGCCAGGTGAAGTATTTTGGTCGATTTCCCAAAGGGATTATCGGTATAGGAAATCAAGCCATAATCGGCAACCAAATTAGAAAGCGTTCTTTCTTCACCAGCCGCATATTGCGGCACCAACACGATGTGCTTTTGTTTGTCATAAATCACACCGTCTCTTAGATCGAAACTCAGCTTAGATTGCTCAAGCCTCTGAAAATTCCGCGCGATAGGGTTGGCCTTTCTACCGCCGATTAAAATCAGATTCTCGCGGGTATCATCTCCCAAAAGCTCAGGAGTTCTTACGTCCAAGTGGCCGCGTTTGCGAAGACTCGCGTAGACTTCACCTGCGGCGAGGGCGTCACTGTAGCTGATACCGCTTTTATACTCGCCGTGAGGAGAAGGCATGACGATTATCGTCTCGGCGTCATTATCCAAAAAACAATATCGGACAAAAAGAGCTTGGACCGCCTTGCTCCGTCCTGAGCTTCCTTTGGCACGTCCTGCTTTGCTATGACGTGGCATTGTTACGATCCCGTCGAGTTCGACTCGTTAAAAACGATTGTTCTGGCCGAGTGAGCCATCGGACTTCTACGACTCAACAATGTTTTTAAGTGTTTCAACCCTTCTCCGAACTCGTCTGACAGAGTATCTCGACTCTGACTTGCTAATAAAAAAGCCCGACCGGGTTGGACCCAATCGAGCTCTCGAAAAATGAGTCGCCGCCACCCCACCGCTCTTTTTCCAGAGCCACGGGCCGGACAATGCTGCCTAAACAAAACTGGCACTCTTATAGGATAAATAGCCCCCCGCCGTCAAACGGTTAGAAAAGCCCAAGTTAAGGGTGTTTCGAGTACGACGACGGCTCCTTGACTAACCTTCTTAAGACGAGAGACGAGGGTCACATGCCAGACGAGGGTCAGGCATGCCTAATTGACCTTTCTTGATTCTTCAGTCGACGATTCGCCGGCATGTCTCAACACATTTCCGGGGGCAGACTGTTTCGTCTTGAGTTTCTTCGGCCCTTTTCCAGTCAGTTAACTTGCGAGATCTACGCGCGATCGGGTTGCCGCTCCGAAAACCTGCGGGGTCAAAGTCCCCAAATCCCGGATCGGCGCGCAAATAATACTAGTCGAAACGGGGCCGGGATGCCAAGGGGAATCTTCGGAGGTGAGGTCCGTTCAAGGCATTACGGCGGTTCCAAGTTCAATCGCGGATCGTAGTTCAAGCCGTTCCAGACGTTCAACCGCTGCGCTCCGTTCAAAACGTTACAGACTAACCGGTTCAATGTTCAAGGTTTAAGGTTCAACGCCTCGCGGCGGTTCAACGTTCAATAGTTCAAGGTTCAAAGTGCAACGGGCTAATGGCCGAGGCCCGTTCCAATGGTTCGATTAGCTCACCATGAGCGGACTCTCCCGTTCAATCGCTTCGCGGGGTCTGTCCTGAGCGCAGTCCAAGGGTTCAAGTCGTTACGGACTAAAGCGGTTCACGATTCGCGGAAAAACTAACTCGGCGGGATGCTTCCACGTTTCGGCAATTGCCGAAACGTCGAACTGAGTGGTTGGCTCAGAGCTTTATGATTTAGTTATTTTGGATCGGGAATCCCGAGTTGCCGGCAAATCTTTCGCGCCAACAGATCGGCAATCTCGGTGTGGCGCGGCACGGTCGTGACCCGGCGAGATTTACATACTTGCTGTGTTTCGCCCCTTCATCGGCAAGCGTACATCCGAACCGCTCCAAGTGCCGGATCAATTCTCTGCGCTTCACCTACACCTCGAGCTGTTCGATCACGATCTTTCCCTTTGGAAGTTTCGAGAGATCGATGGGCTCTCGGATCATACGAACGGCATCGGCGAGGTTTTCACGCGCCTCTTTTAAAGTGGCTCCCTGCGTGAGAGCGCCAGGCACGTCATCGGTCCAACCCACCCACCATTTACCGTCCTTAACGAAATTTGCTTGAATCTGCATGATATTTGTCTCCCAAGTTCGATGGAATGATTCTACGCGAATTCGTGGCCGGATGCCAAGTGAGATTTTCGGGGCTGGTCAGGAGAGTTGGCGGTCTGGGGCGGACCCGGGGGATCCGGTTGCCGTTCCAACGGGACAAGGCAGTTCCAGCCCGTCGACTAATACCGAAGCCCATTCCAAACGTTCCAATCGTTCAACCGCAGCGCTCCGTTCAAAACGTTACCGTCGAAAGCCGGTTCAAGGACAACCACCTGCTGCTTCTCGACTTGCGGTCACCGGGTAGCCATTATCTATTCTCTGACGGCGTTGGCAGCTAGATGATAGAACTCTGGGTCTTTATTTAACTTCGAGAGCGTTTCCACGGCGGACAAAAAAGCCTCCACTGCCCGCTTGTCTTCCCCTTTGATGCTGGCAACCTCATCCATAATTGTCGGCACATCCAGGCCGGTCTTTTTCGCCAGCTCGCTTAACGACGCCTTTCCTTCCAGGTATTCTTCGGCGGCGTAATTGAGAAGCTCTCGCTTGGCCTGGTCTTTAGCGAGGCGAGCAAGGTATCCCGTCTTGCTGGTTTTCTTAAGCGTGCAGAGACGGCTCAAGGCCTGATCTTCTTCGTCCGTTAATCTGACGGTAATCGTCGTTTTCTCGTGTTTTTCCTTTTTCATCGATTTTCTCCCTTTCTTCGAATCTCTGCTACGACCCTCACCGCGGACTGGATCCATTCGGGTCTCAGAGTTCCGCGGCGCGTCGCCCTAGCCAAGGCATGTAACACGCGCTCTAGCGTGATCCGTTTCTGTTCATAAAGGCCGATCAAGTAGGCTAGAGAGTTGACGACCTCAACTCCGACTGCCTGTGCCGCCTCATAAGGTCTCCAGTCATCGATGAGCAATAGGAACTTTCGCTCCAGCGCGAGATTAATAGCGGCTCTCTCCCCATCTCCATACAATTTGATCTTCTCCGATCTTGGGGCAGCTCGTTTGATGCTTTTGTCAGCTAGCAATGCCTTGAGCTGGCGGCTCGTCGGGTTATCGCGCCCTAACTCATTTTCCACCGCCTTAGTGCAGACCAACTCAAAATCCGAAATCAGGAACTCGACAAGATCCAGATAAACTGCATGGACCCAAAAGGAGCTGTCAAAAGTAGCCGCTCGCATCCATTCAGCCTAAGTTGCTTTCAAAGTGAAAGCAATAGATGTTTTTTCTCGGCGTCGGCCCTTTGAGCTTATGTTTTCTCTCGCGC
Organism: Deltaproteobacteria bacterium; assembly: GCA_030688735.1. Classification (GTDB taxonomy): domain Bacteria; phylum Desulfobacterota; class Binatia; order UBA9968; family UBA9968; genus JACPFE01. Next base: position 28,366 of record JAUYJC010000632.1, on the reverse strand, counting down.
CCCAACACCAAGCACTCTTCTGCCACCCCAGTGTAAAACGTTCTCTAGTTTCTTGGCGAAGGAATAGGTGTTGGCGGTATCTCATTCCGTTCAATCGAAGCCACTACCAACCCATACGGATTTTGCTGGGTTCTCTCGACATGTTGAAGAGTGACACGATACTGGTATGGTTTTCTCTCGGTTTCGGTCCTGCCGATGTACGTAATTCTCTCGCCCAGGAACCTGACCACGAGCGGATCATTGCCCTCGACCTTGAAAGAATCAGCGGTGAAAAATTGCGACACCCGGTTCGTCACGACCTGCTTGAGCTGCTCTCGGGCGACCGGCTCAATATTAGATCCTGTTCAAATGGTTCCAGCCGTTCCAGTCGTTCAAATCGTGAAAAGAACCGATAAGGGCGCTGCGGAGAAGTAGCATTTCTCCGCTGAGGCGGGAGTGAAATTGGTGCGAGAATCCGGGGACGTTTTCGCAATTCCGAAAATAGGAATAGGATAATGTCGGTAATGGATCGCATCCAATCGGAGAACGGGAACAAGGGTTGGGAAAGATCGGCAATGGCGGATGTCGCATCGTGCTTATTTTTGTGCCCCGGATATAAGCAATCAAATCAGAAGACCGGTCTAGCAGCTTGTGGAGCCCTTAGGCTCCATGCGGACTGACTCCCCTATGGGATGGCTCACTCTGCCTCACATGGCTACCAAGAGTATGCTACGCAAAGCACTGCTTTTCCCCTACCAGGTTTTCGTTATCCTTTTCTTCTTTCTGCTCACGTATGTTTGGGGAGTAGTGGGCTATGTCGCCAGCTTCTTTGACGCAAATGGTAATTTGGCGCATCGGTGTATTACACAATGGGCCAAGACCAGCCTCGCGTTAGCAGGACTTCGGGTTCATATCGAGGGGCAAGAACGTCTTAACTCTCAGAACACCTATATCTTTATGCCGAACCACGCCAGCTTTCTCGACACCCTTTTGGCCTTCGCCTATATTCCTTGTGATTTTCGTGACGTCATCAAGGAAGAGGTTTTTTCAATTCCCCTCCTGGGCTTGGTTCTCAGGCGGTCTGGCCAGATCCCTATGGATCGGAATAATCCCTGGAAGGCGCTGAAAAGCCTGAGAGAGGCGGCAGATCTTCTCAAGGAGGGCGTTTCGGTTCTTGTTTTCCCCGAAGGGACGCGGACCCCAAACGGAGAGATCCAAGAGTTTAAGACGGCCCTTTTCATTCTCCCTATTCGAAGCCGAATCCCCGTAGTCCCAGTCCTGATTGAAGGGACTTTTCAGGCCCTCAAGCGGGGAAGTATCCTGCTTAATCCAGTCCCTCTAAAGCTAACCTTTTATGATCCCATCCCAGCGGACTCATTTGGGGTTCGGGACCGGCGTATTTATGCGGAGAAGGTCCGTCACGTACTTTCTATCTCTATGGGACAATTATGAAGAGTTGCTATGTTCGGACGGAGCTATCAACTGAACAGTTATCAGTAACGCAAGGACTCACTCGCGGCAACTTTCGGCATCAGCAGAAGCTAAGTTTCTTATCTTTCTGATTTCTTGCTTGGAGATTCTGTCGAAGCCTCGGCCTGCTCCACCGAGCTTACGACGAGGCCGTAGGGGTTCTGCTGAGTTCTGAAACGGGGGCAGGCAAACCTTATTGATCTTTTTGGCCGTCGCCCTTTTCTCAAACTGTCGCAGAGCGTTTCCATTACGCTGCGCGGCTCCCGATCTCTTCCCAACTCTCCCGTCAGTTTGCCTAACCCTCTGCTCAACACCGCGGGCTCTTGGTTCAACTCGTTGGCGAGCGGTCGGCGCCGCCGGATTCACGGCTTTGGCCGGCGACTGGTTTTCTTGAATAGGAAATAGTCGCGCAGAATGCCCGCGTGATCGAAGACTATCGGGGCGGGAATTTCATCCTCGCGAAAGATTCCCGCCGTCTTGGCGTCGTCCTCGCCACGGGGTGTGCCATTCGCCGTGGCGATGAACACGGCGGAAACGGTATGGTGGCGCGCATCCCGGCTGGGGTCGGAGTAGGTGTAAAACTGTTCGGTAAGACCCACGTCCAGGGAGGTTTCTTCTTTGGCTTCCCTGACCGCGGCGGACTCCAGGCTCTCGCCGTAATCGACGAACCCGCCGGGCAACGCCCATCCATGGGGCGGGTTTTTTCTCTCAATTAAAACGATTCCGCCGTCGACCTCGATGATGATGTCGACAGTCAGTAAGGGATTTCGGGGAGTTTCGCTCACGGCCTCTTTCCCGTGCTTGCAGCCACGGGATCTTCCGCGGCGTCAGGAGCCACGGCGGTTCACGGCCCGGCCTTGCCTACGATAGTAGTTTGCGGAGTGATTGGAGTTCTCTTTTGATCTTGACCAGCGCGTTCTTGTACTTCTGATCGGCGAGCGGCAGTTTCAGCTGTATCTTTTCGTCTTTCTTCGTTTCTTTGAGTCTCTTGCGCGCCCCCTCGATGGTAAACCCTTCCGTATAAAGAAGCCGCTTGATGTCCAAAAGCAACTCGATGTCGCGCTTCTTGTAGAGACGATGCTTGGACGGCGCCTTGGATGGCTTGAGCAACTCGAACTCAGTCTCCCAGTAGCGCAGCACGTAAGGTTCGACGCCGACGATCTCGCTGACCTCGCCGATCTTAAAATAGATCTTGTCCGGCAAGCGAGCGGCCATTTTCTACCCTCAGTCGGCCGCCGATGATGGGGAAGGCATCGTGGAAGGAGACGACGACGAGTTATTGAGACTCTTCTTCAGGATCTGGCTGGCTTTGAAAGTCAGAACCTTGCGCCCGACGATGATGATCTCATCGCCGGTTTGAGGATTGCGTCCTTTGCGCGGCCGCTTGGTATTGACGACGAAGTTGCCGAAACCGGAGACTTTGACTTTCTCCCCGCGCTCCAGACAACCCTTGATGATGTCGAAGGTGGCTTCCACCACGTCGGTGGCGTCCTTTTTGGAAAAACCCACCTTTTCGTAAATCCGGGTAATGATTTCCGCCTTAGTCATTTTCTCCCCCTCTTTCTATTCACGCGCTCCAAACGCATTCAGCTGCGAAGTTGCGCGCCGAAAAGTTGGCCGATTTGCCCGACCAATGTTTGATGCAGCGAATTGATCTCGCCGTCCGTGAGCGTGCGGTCCTCGGCGCGATAGGAAACTTTGTAGGCCAGGCTTTTCTTGCTCTCGGGGATCGGCGGTCCCATGTACTGATCAAAAACACTCACACCCTCGACCAGCGTTTCACCACGATTCTTGATCCAGTCAACGATTTGCCGGGAGGGAAAGTCACGATCGACCACCACGGCGAAATCCCGCTCGGCCGATGGAAAACGCGGCAGCGAACGGACGGCGATTTGTCGCGGAGCATACTCAAGCAGTCCGTCGAAGTCAAGTTCAAAGGCGACAAACGGCGGCAAGCCGAATGCGTCACAGACATCAAGATGCATCTGGCCCAGCCTGCCGAGCTTTCGCCCCGCCAGGTGCAACGCCGCTGCCCTGCCCGGATGTAGAATGCCGATCGCTTCCACCGGCCATGTCGCCGGCGCTTGGACATGAAGCAGGTCCAAGATGCCTTCGACGAGCCCTTTGCAATCCAGGAATCCAGCCGTGGCCGCTTCGCCGTGACGCAACCCCAGACGGGGTCGCGCTCCGTACATCAGTCCGGCCAGGCATTGCCGTTCTTCGCTCTCACCTTCGGGGCCGGCGCGAAAGGTTTTCCCCAGATGGTAGGCGTAAAAGTATTCGGCCTTTTGCGCCAGGTTCAAACGCAGGTTCTCGATCAAACCGGGGAGCAGGCTGAGGCGCATTTCAGCGTTTTCTTTGGCGAGAGGGTTCATGACCGCTATCGGCGTCGGCGCGTGATCCCAGAGGCCCGGGAAGGAACGGTTGAGATTTTCGGTGGTAAAAGGAAGATTGATGACCTCGGCGAAACCTTCGCCGGCGAGAAACGAGTGCAGGCGGCGTTCCCACGCAAGTCGGTCGTCGTTCCGGCCGCCGGCACGCAGCGGCGGCAGAGTCGTGGGAATCTGCTCGTAACCATGCAGGCGCGCGATTTCCTCGATCAAGTCGATCTCCCGGGAAAGATCGGGACGGCGCGCCTGCGCAACGACTCTGATCCTTTTCTGTTTCTCCACGCGCCGCGTATCCAGGCCCAGGGACCGCAGTAAATTCACCGCCTCCTTGGCATCGACACGCACGCCAAGGAGTTTTTCGATCCGCTCCTCGCGTAGCCAGAGCGTTGCTGTCTTGGGCTTGCGCGGATAACGATCGGCGACGCCCGCCGCTGGGGTTCCGGCGGAATGTTTACTCATAAGATCAACGGCGCGATCGAGCGCCGCCAAGGTCCCTTCCGGGTCGACGCCCCGCTCGAAACGATGGGAGGCTTCGCTATGGAGGGCCAACCGTTTGGCGGTTCGGCGAATCGTGGTCGGATCGAAGTTCGCGCTCTCCAGCAGGACCGAGCGGGTCTCCGCCCCCACTTCGGAATCCACGCCGCCCATGACTCCGGCGAGCGCCACGGGAACCTCGCCGTCACAAATGAGCAGGTCATCGGTCGCTAGCTCGCGCTCAACACCATCGAGGGTGGTAAATTTTACTTGCTCACGGGCCGGTCGAACGACGATTTTGCGCGCCGGCAACCGGTCCAGGTCGAAGGCATGGAGCGGCTGGCCGGTCTCGATCATGACGTAATTGGTGATGTCGACGATGTTGTTGATCGGACGAATGCCGCAGGACTCCAGGCGAAAGCGTATCCATGCGGGTGAAGGCGCGACACCCACACCGTCGACGATGCGCGCCGAATAACGGGCGCACAACCTGGGGGCTTCGATCTTTATGCCGATCCGTTGGTCGAGGCTCGGTGCGTTCTTGGGTGGGATCGTCTGAGGAACGAGCAGCTTCGCTCCGCTCAGCGCGGAGACTTCGCGAGCGATTCCTGCGATGCCAAGACAGTCGCCGCGATTGGGCGTCACCGCAATTTCAACTAACCAGTCTTGCGGACCCTCCCTTTCCTCCTGTAGAGGAACCAGCGACTCCACCTCGAGGCCGGCCATAGTGAGCAGCTCGGCGAGCTTCGCTGGCGTCGCTTTGAAAGCAACAAATTCTTTCAACCAGTTGAAAGTTAACTTCACCCAACTCTCCGCCTAGCCGAACTGCCGCAAAAATCTCAGGTCATTCTGGAAAAACAGCCGGATGTCATCGATGCCGTATTTTAGCATCGCGATGCGCTCGACGCCCATGCCGAAGGCGAAACCGGAAACTTTTTCCGGATCGTAGCGCACGAATTTAAACACCTGGGGATCGATCATCCCCGCGCCCATGATTTCAAGCCAGCCGCTTCCTTTGCACACGCGACAGGATTGACGGGCAGCGCTGGATTCGCCGCCGCAAATCAAACACTGGATATCGATCTCCGCACTCGGCTCCGTAAACGGAAAAAAACTGGGGCGAAACCTCACACCGGTTTCTTGACTGAAAACCTGCCGAAGAAAATGGCTCAGCACGCCCTTAAGATCGGAAAAGGCAATGTTGTCGTCCACCATGAACCCTTCGACCTGATGGAACATCGGCGAGTGGGTCGCGTCGTCGTCGTGGCGATAAACCGCGCCGGGAACGATGACTTGCAGCGGCGGCTGGCGTTTTTCCATCGTGCGAATCTGCACCGGGGAGGTATGGGTGCGGAGCAGCTTCCCGTTGGATACGAAGAAGGTGTCCTGCATGTCCCGCGCCGGGTGATCCTTGGGAATGTTCAGCGCCTCGAAGTTGTGATAGTCGTCCTCAATATCCGGCCCGCGCGCGATCTCGAAGCCCAAACCTAGAAATACCTCGACGATTTCATCTATGACAAGTGTCAAAGGATGGCTCCGCCCGCGCTCCCAGCGCGTGCCCGGAAGAGTGATGTCGATTTGCTCCTCTTTGAGGGCGCGCTCCCTGGATTGTTCTTTAATCGCAATGAGACGGGCGTCGATCCGCTCTTCGACGAGCCGGCGCAGCTGGTTGAGCTGTTCGCCCGCGCGCGGACGCTCCTCCGCCGGCAGGTCCTTTAACCCGCGCAGGAGGAGCGTAACTTTTCCGCTCCGTCCCAGAACTCCGACCCGCAACTCTTCGAGCTCCTTTTCGGAGTCGGATTTCTGGATGCGCTCCAGAACTTCTCCTCGGAGAGCTTCCAGGGAATCACTCATCGGTGTTTAGTGACGCAGCGCTCAGGCGCCGAGATGAGATTTCGCCGCTTGGGCCAGTTGTCCGAACCCCGGCAGGTCGTACATCGCGATCTCCGACAAGACTTTCCGATCCAGCTCGACATGAGCCTGCTTGAGACCGCTCATGAGCTTGCTGTAAGAAATGCCGTTAAGCTTGGCCGCCGCCCCGATGCGCGTGATCCACAACCCGCGAAAGGTCCGTTTCTTGACCCGACGGTCCCGGTAGGCGAACGCCAGGGAGCGCTCGACGGTCTCGCGCGCGGACCGGTAGAGTCTGCCGCGGCCCCCGACATACCCCTTGGCGAGTTTCATGATCTTTTTGCGTCTTTGTCTCGATTTGCTTCCACCCTTGGCTCTTGGCACGTTTGGAACTCCTTCCTTAAAGTAGTACTGAGTTACGAGTCCTGAGTGCAGCAGAGGGGGTCAGGAGCCTTTCGGAAGGGCTCCTGACCCCTTATCTCAGTCCTCAGCACTCAGGACTTTTATTTGTACGGTATCAATCTTCGGATATTTTTAGTTTCGACGGCCGCCACCAATGTCCCTTGGCGCAGGTGCCGCTTGCGTTTTTTGCCCTTGCTCGAAAGCAGGTGTCTCTTGAATCCCTTGTTTCTCTTGACCTTCCCGCTCCCCGTTACCCTGAATCTCTTGGCTGCCGCCCGGTTGGTTTTAATTTTAGGCACTCTTGTCTCCTCTATATTTGGTGATTTCGACCTGACTACTTTGGCGTCAAGAGCATCGCCATGCTCCGCCCTTCCAAGCGCGGCGGGATATCAACCTTGGCGATGTCCAGGACTTGCTCAACCACTCCGCTGAGCATTTGCCTGCCCAATTCCGGATGGGTAATTTCCCGCCCGCGAAAGAATACCGAGACTTTGACCCGTTGGCCGCGCTCGATAAACTGACGAATGTTTCTCACCTTATGCACTACGTCATGCCGGTCAGTGCGCGATCCCATTTTGACTTCCTTGATTTCGACGACGGTGTGCTTTTTCGGCCCGTGCGCTTTCTTCCTTTGCTCGTAACGGAATTTGCCGTAATCCATCATACGGCATACGGGCGGCTGCGCTTCCGGCGCCACCTCAACCAAGTCCAGTTCCAGCGCCTCTACCTGCTTTAGGGCTTCGTACAGCGCCATGACCCCCAGTTGTTCCCCTTGCGCGCCGATGACCCGGACCTCACGAGCGCGAATTTGATGATTGATCCTCGCTTCTTTAGCGATAAAACACCTCCGTTTGTAATAGGCCCGCCATCCTTTTTATGCCGCCCCCGTTTCTTGTGCAACCTCGGACTCGAGGCGCCGGATGAAATCAACCAACGGTGTCGGCGCCAGATTTTCCCCGCCGCGCCGGCGCGGTGCCAGTGTCTCGGCCGCGACCTCCTTGTCACCGATGACGACGGCGTAAGGGATCTTGGCCATCTGCGCTTCGCGAATCTTGTAGCCGAGCTTTTCGTTTCGCCCGTCCAATTCGACCCGCCAGCCCTGATCCCTCAATTGCTCGAATACCTTCTTACCATATTCCTTGTGATCATCGGTAACGGTCAGAATCCGTACCTGCACCGGCGCCAGCCAGAGCGGAAAAGCGCCGGCGCAATGCTCGATGAGTATTCCCATGAATCGTTCGATGGAGCCAAGCAACGCTCGGTGAATCATCACCGGCCGCTCCTCATTGCCGGCGGCCGCCGTGTAAACCAATTCAAACCGTTCCGGCAAAAAGAAATCTAGTTGCATGGTCGCAAGTTGCCAACCACGTTTTAGGGCGTCGAGAACCACGAAGTCGATCTTCGGTCCGTAAAACGCGCCGTCGCCGGGATTGACCTGGTATTCGATTCCCTCATGGTGAAGCGCCTGGGCCAGGGCGGCTTCCGCCTTTTCCCAGATCTCCGGATTTCCAATGAAGTCCTTGGGCCGGGTGGACAGCTTCACCTGCATCTCATTGAACTGAAAGGTGCGATAAACCTCGCGCAGCATTTTAATCAGGTCGCTGATCTCCGTCTCGATCTGCTCGGGCGCGCAGAAGATATGGGCGTCGTCCTGGGAAAAAGAACGAACCCGGGTAAGACCGCTAGTCACACCGGAGCGCTCATAGCGGTGCAAGCGGCCAAAATCGGCGATCCTCAGCGGCAAGTCGCGATAGGAACGTTTTTTCGAGGCGTAGATGAACGTATGGCCCGGGCAGTTCATCGGCTTCACGCCGAACTCCCGCTCATCCACGCGGGTAAAATACATGTTATCGCGATAATGATCGTAGTGGCCCGAGCGGTGCCAGAGCTCGACGTCGAGAATTTGCGGCGTAATCACTTCTTCGTAGCCGTAGCGCCGGTAGAGACGGCGCACATAGGCGATCAATTCATTGTAGACTACCGTCCCTTTAGGGTGAAAGAACGGGCTGGCCGGTGCGATCGGTTGGAAGCTGAACAGGTCCAGCTCGCGCCCGAGCTTTCGGTGATCGCGCTTCTTTGCTTCTTCGAGCAATCTTAGATGTTCTTTTAAGGCATCCTTCGAGTGCCACGCCGTGCCGTAAATCCGCTGCAACATCTCATTCTGTTCGTTGCCGCGCCAATAAGCGCCGGCGACGCCGGTGAGCTTGAAGGCGCGCAGTGCGTTGGTCGAGGGCACATGGGGGCCGCGACATAAATCGACCCAGTCGCCCTGTCGGTAAAGCGATACGGTATCTTCCGGGATGCCTTCGATGATCTCGACTTTGTAGTTCTCCCCCATCTTGCGGAACATTTCGATCGCCTCGCCGCGCGCGACTTCTTCCCGGGTAATACTCAATTTCGCCTGCGCCAGCTCCGCCATGCGTTTTTCGATCTTTTCCAGTTCATCTTGCGAGAATGGCTCGGCTCTTTTGAAATCGTAATAAAATCCGTTTTCGATGGTTGGGCCGATCGTTACCTGGGTGCCGGGAAATAAACTCTGAACCGCCTGGGCCATCAGATGAGCGGTGGAATGGCGCAAAACATCGAGGCCCTCCGGGCTGTCCGCCGATATCCATTCCACTGCGCAATTGTTTTCGAGCGCGTTGCTCAAATCCACGAGATGGCCATCGACTTTGGCGGCGACAACGTCCCTTTTCTTGCCGTCCGTCGGCGCCATCAATTCGTCGATCCGGATGCCGCGGCGGACCTCCATCGATTGACCGCCCGGCAGTGTCACTTGAATATTTTCCATCCCGGCCAGCGATCAAAGAGTGGTAGGCACGGGCAGGATTGAACTGCCGACCTCTTCCGTGTCAAGGAAGCGCTCTCCCACTGAGCTACGTGCCTGCGAACTTCGACGGGATCGACCGTCAAAGGTCTTTTGCCGGATGACACGACCGTTCATGCGTTTAATGCGGTTGTAGATCGCTTTACCGTAAAGCAGCGGCGCCGATTCACTTGGGTTCGGATAGTGCAAGAGATCGATTTTATTACCAATTATTCCGCACCATGTCAACCTATACGAGTAATCGAGGGCGCCCGGCTTTGCAGCCACATGAGGCCCCGGTAGACGTATTGGAAACCGGACACCACCGTGGCTACTGTCGTCGCTGCCACCAGAATGTCCAAAACCAACGCGTCGAGCAAGCGGGCATCGTGCAGCAATAGCAGCGCAACGCCCAATGTTGTCAGTTGCAAAAAAGTGCTGCATTTCCCGATGTAGCTCGGCTTCGCCGGAATGCGCTCTTCAACCAATACATAGATGACCGCGTACCCTAGAATGATTAGTGCGTCCCTGCTCACCACCACGACAGCGAGCCACATGGGGATGCCATCGATCAAGCCGAGCATGACGAACGAGGTGAAAACGAGCAACTTATCCGCCACCGGGTCCAGATAGGCACCCAATGCTGTCTGTTGATTCATCAACCGCGCCGCAAGCCCGTCCAAAAAATCGGTCACGCCGCCGATGATAAAAACGATCAAAGCTTCGCTGTAGCGGTGGTATGCCAGATAGACGAGGAAAAAAGGGATCGTCAGAATCCGGATCAGAGTGAGGGAATTAGGTAAGTTGAGCATTTTAGTTCAGTGCCGGCGCTGGGCCACGATCCCGGTCGGGGCCCAGCAGCTTGCGCATTTGCCCGGCCAATTTCGGTGTCACGATGGCGGTCACGTAAATTTGATCCCCGTCATAGCCCTCTTCGACGATCCGTCCGCGTTCGCGTAACAACGACAACAATCCGCCCTGGGACGCGCTGAAGCAGGCATGAATACGCTCTTTCCCCTGCTCCAGAATGCCGCCGATCGTTTCCAGCAGCTCGGCGATGCCGGTTCGATTCAGCGCCGAGATCGGACAGACTCCCGCCACTCCCCTATTCTTAAGCCTTTGCACCGGCACCGTCGCAACCGCGTCGATCTTGTTCGGCGCCAGAACCACCGGGATTTCGCCTGCGCCGATTTCCTTGAGGACTTCCTCGATAACCCGGACTTGCTCCTCGAAGAGCGGATTCGTCATATCGACGAGATGCAAGAGCAGATCGGCGTTGCTGACCTCTTCCAACGTGCTCTTGAACGCTTCGATGAGCGAATGGGGTATCTTATTGATGAAACCGACGGTGTCCACCAGCATCACTTTATCGCCGTTGGGCAAGCGCAAGGCGCGCGTCGTCGGATCCAGCGTCGCAAACAACTTGTCTTCGACGAAAACTCCGGCCCGGGTGAGCGTGTTCATCAACGTCGACTTGCCCGCGTTGGTGTATCCGACCAAGGCGACGGTCGCGAAAGGAACTTCATCGCGCTCCTTGCGCTGCAGCGTGCGGGTGCGCTCGACGGTTTTGAGCCGCTTTTTCAAGTGGCCGATGCGTTCGCGAATCCTGCGCCGGTCCACTTCCAACTGGGTCTCGCCGGGACCGCGGGTGCCGATGCCGCCGCCGAGGCGGGAAAGATGCGTCCATTGGCGCGTCAAGCGAGGCAACAGGTACTCGAGTTGGGCCAGCTCGACCTGCAGTTTACCTTCGTTGCTGCGCGCCCGGCGCGCAAAGATATCGAGAATCAATTGACTGCGATCGATCACGCGAATCTTGAACGCGGTTTCCAAATTGCGCTGCTGGGCGGGGGTCAAATCCTCGTCGACGATGACCAGATCGGGATGAAGCTCGCGCACTCCGGCTTCGATTTCCTCGACCTTGCCCCGCCCGATCAAAGTCGCCGGGGTGATGCTCTTGAGCTGTTGCGAATATTTTTGCAGCACGCGGGCGCCGGCGGTCTCGGCCAAACGTTCGAGCTCTTCGAGGTTGTACTCCAAGGTTAGGTCATGGTTTTGCGACGGCAACACGACCCCTACCAGGATGGCGCTTTCCTTCAGATGCTGGCGATTGGAATTGGCTTGTTTCAAGAGTCCTAACTGTGGAAGCTGACGCGCGCGCCGAAGAGCTGCTCCACGCTCGCTTCAAGCTCGGGTGTCAGCCCGACCCGCACCTGGTCCGGCAGCTCGATGATCGTCTCCTGGTTCACCTCGGAGTGCAGATGAAGAAAGACGGAGCTGTGGCCGGGAAAGTCGAGGAGCGTATCGCGCAGCCGCACCAGCTCAGCAGACGATACTTCCGATTCCCGAACGTAGAGGTGCACTCTATCGTCGTTCCCATTGGCCTTTTCATGGCCATTGCCGTTCGACCGCGCCTTGGCGGCGACCTCCGATAGCGGACGGATCTCGTTGGCGATGACCTGGATACGCTCCTCGCCGACTTCCATTCGCCCCTTGACGAAGATCGGATCATCCGCGCCGATCAGCTCCGCGCACTTGCGGTAGACATCCGGCCAGGCGATCACTTCGATGAAGCCCGTTTTGTCTTCCAGGTTAAAGCTGCCGTAACGCTCGCCCTTTTTCGTGTTCCGAAGTCGAAGAGCCGAGACGATACCGGTCAACTTGACTTCGCCCGCAACGGCTTTCTCTTTTAATGCCGAAATCGTCCCGCTGGCGATTCGTTTGATCATCCTGTCGTACTTGTCCAGGGGGTGGCCCGTAATGTAAAAACCCAACGCTTCCTTTTCGAAAACCAGCGATTCGGACTGCGACCATGCTTCGACCAGCGGGTAAACATCCCCCGGCTTCTTGCCTCCTTTGGCCGGACCGCCGAGCATGGCGAAGATGTCGATCTGGTTGCTCTGCTGATCCCGTTGGTGCCCCTGGCCCGACTTTATGGCTTCGTCCAAGGCGGCGAGCATGCGCGCCCGGGGAACCTCGGTGAAATCGAAGGCGCCGCACTTGATCAAGCTCTCGATCACGCGCCGGTTCACCGCGGTCAAATCGACCCGCCGGCAGAAATCGAATAACGACTCGAACGCGGCGTCTTTCTGGCGGCTTTGCAAGATTACTTCGACGGCTTTCTCGCCGACGTTCTTGACCGCCGCCAAGCCGAAGCGAATCTTGTCGCCCACCGGAGTAAAATCCGACAGGCTCTCGTTGATATCGGGAGCGAGCACTTCGATCTTTTTGCCGCGGCACTCGGCGAGATTCTTGATCACCTTGTCCGTGTCGCCCATTTCCCAGGTCATCAGCGCCGACATGAACTCCACGGGGTAATGAGCCTTGAGGTAAGCGGTTTGATAGGAGACCAAGGCGTAGGCCGCGGAGTGGGACTTGTTGAATCCGTAGCGCGCGAAGGTCTCCATCTGGTCGAAGATCTCGGTTGCTCTCTTGTCGTCGATTTTCTTTTTCTTGGCGCCCTCGACGAAGCGCTCGCGCTGCGCCGCCATCTCTTCGGGATCTTTTTTGCCCATGGCGCGCCGCAGAATATCCGCGTCGCCCATGCTGTAGCCGCCGAGCACCTGGGCGATCTGCATGACCTGCTCCTGGTAAACGATCACGCCCTGGGTATCTTTGAGGATCGTTTCCAGCAGAGGATGAAGGTATTTAGTCTTTTCTTTGCCGTTCTTGCGCTTGATGTACTCCTCGGCCATGCCGCTGTCGAGCGGCCCCGGCCGGTACAGCGCCAGGATCGCCACCAGATCTTCAAAGCAGTTGGGGCGAATTTTCACGGTCATCTCGCGGATACCCGTGCTTTCCAGTTGGAACACTCCCGTGGTGTTGCCGTCGCAGAGCAGCCGATAGGTCTTCTTGTCGTCCAGGGTCAGGCGGTTCAAATCGATCTTTTCGCCGCTCGTAATCTCGATCAGGCCCAAGCAATCGTGGATCAGCGACAGAGTCTTGAGCCCGAGAAAATCGAATTTCACCAGGCCGATCTTCTCCACGCTGCCCATGTCGAACTGGGTGACGATGCCCCCTTCCTTATCGACGAACAGCGGCAGATGATCCACCAACGGCAAATTCGACAGCACCACGCCCGCCGCGTGGGTGGAGGCATGGCGCACCAAGCCTTCGAGGCGCAGGGCATGATCGATGAGATTCTTGATCCGCGCATCGCCTTTGATCAACTCCTGGAGCCGCGGCTCCATCTTGATCGATTCGGTCAACGTATGATCGAAGCCCTGTTTGGGCGCGGGGATAAGCTTGGCGATGGCATCGGTTTCGGCAAAGGAAAAACCCAGAGCGCGCCCGACGTCCTTGATGGCGGCCTTGGCTTTGAGGGTTCCGAACGTAGCGATCTGGGCGACGCGGTCGGCGCCGTATTTGTCCTTGACGTATTGAATGACCTGGGCCCGGCCGCGAATGCAAAAATCGACGTCGATATCCGGCATCGAACGCCGCTCGGGATTGAGAAAACGTTCGAACAGAAGCACATGGCGAATCGGATCGAGGTCGGTGATATTGAGCGCATAGGCGACCAGGCTTCCGGCCGATGATCCCCGGCCCGGACCTACCGGAATGCCGCTGCGCTTGGCGAAATTGATAAAATCCGCGACCACCAGAAAGTATCCGGGAAACTGCATGCGCTTGATGACGTCCAGCTCGTATTCGAGCCGTTCGAGGTAAGCCTTTCGCGTCTCCGGATCGGTCACGCCCTGGAGCCGATCTTCCAAGCCTTGGTGCGCCAGCTCGTCGAGGTAATCGTCGAGAGTTATTTTCTTGGGCGGGGTGAACGCCGGGAAATGATATTTGCCGAACTCGATCTCGACGTTGCAGCGGTCGGCGACCTCGAGGGTCCTTTCCACCGCCTGCGGGCAGTACGCAAAGCCTGCGTTCATCTCCTCGGCGGATTTGAGGAACAGCTCGTCGGTCTCCATCTTGAGGCGGTTCTCTTCATTGACCGTTTTCCCGGTCTGCACGCAGAGCAACAGATCATGCGCGTGATAATCATCGCGCTCGCCATAGTGACAGTCGTTGGTGGCGACCACCGGAAGCGACAAATCCTTGGCCAGCTCGACCAGCAGCGGGTTGACCCTCTCTTGCTCCGGCAGTTTGTTGTCCTGAATCTCGATGTAGTATCGGTCGCTGAAAATTGACGCGTAGGTTTCCGCGGCTGCCTTGGCCTTTTCGACGTTGCCCGCGCACAGAGCTTGCGAGACCTCGCCTTGCAGGCAGGCGCTCATCGCGATTAGCCCGCCGTTGAATTCTCTCAGCAGCTCTTTGTCCACTCGCGGCTTGTAGTAGAAGCCTTCCATGTAGCCGCGGGAGACGAGCTTGCAGAGATTACGGTAGCCCTCCTGGTTCATGGCCAGAAGAATCAGATGATTGTTGTACTCCTTGCGACCCTTGTCGACGCCTTTTCTCTCTAACCGGCTACTCGGCGCGACGTAAATCTCGCAGCCGATGATCGGCTTGATGCCGTGGCTCATCGCTTCGCGGTAGAATTCGATGGCGCCGAACATGTTGCCATGATCGGTCATGGCCACCGCCGGCTGCTTGAGCGCCTTGATGCGCTGGAGGAGCTTATCGACTTTATTGGCGCCGTCGAGCAGGCTGTATTCGGTATGACAGTGGAGATGAACGAAACGGGAATGTTCCATGGAGCTATTTATTCATTAGCACAAAGACTGCTCTCCCTCAATTCTCTTTTCCGATGTTTCGCTCATGAGTTATCCACAGACCGTGGCCATAACCCGCTGGCGATGAAATCCTCCAAGATTCCGCCGAGGATGTTGGCAAACTGGAACTGCGATCGTTCCCCGAGCTCGATGCTCTTTAACATCTGGCCCTCCCTCAGCGTCAATTCATCCGCCACCTGGTCAATGCGCGACCAATAAATATACTTGACGTTCGGGTAGGCATCGCCTTCGGTGCACACGTAGGTGCGAAAGAATTCCCACGTGCTGAGCGCCAGACCCAATTCTTCTTCCACCTCGCGAACCAGAGCTTGATCCGGTGTTTCGCCGATTTCCAGATGGCCGCCGAAGAAACCCCAGCGATTGGGAAAAGGAATGCCGGGCTTGTTATCGCGCAGATAGATCAGCAGCCGACTGTCTCGGTCAAAGAGGATCACCTGTGCGACTTGCTGCATGGCGACTTAAGTCAATGTCTTAAATTCGAACTTCGCGTCAAAGGAGCAGCCTGAGCCTGGCGATTTATCGGAGCAACCGGAGTTCGGCCGATCAAATCGAAAGAGGCCCGGACGTGAAAACGCCGGGCCTCTTTCCTCTCGTCTCAATCGTAATCGTTGCCGCAGCTAGGAACCCACCGCTTCCTTCAGCACCGCCTTCTTCGACGGGTTGCCGAGTTTGAGCGCGAGTTCCGCGACTTCGCTCCCCTTGGCGAACCAGACGCCCTCGTGCTTCTTCATATACTGAATAATCTCCTTCAGCGCCCGCGCTCTGCCGGGCCGGCTGGAGATATAAGGATGGAACTGAAAAGGACAAAACGCCGGACCGAACTTCGATTCCTCGTAAAAATCGTCGAACATCCCTTTCCAGATCACCAACACGTCATTGGGATTGCCGGTATCGCGGTGTCCGTACCCGCGGCCGTCGCCGAAGGGCTGGCGCGGCAGTTCCACCAACGTCCGTTTCTCATCGTCCCACAGGAACGGCAGGTCGTAGGAAAACGAATTGCTGTTCCACAGGTAGCCGTTCTCCATCAGCAGTTCGATGCTGTTGGGACTCTGGGTGCAGGAGCGCCACCCCACCGGGCGCTTGCCGGCGCGCTTTTCGATCATCGCGGTGGTTTTTTCGATGACTTCCCTTTCTTGCTCTTTGGTCAAGTCGCGCGCCACTTCATGGTGGTAGCCATGGCCGGCCACTTCATGCCCATGCTGCACGATCGCCTTGACCTGGTCGGGATAGCGCTCGGCGATGCCGCCGCAGGTAAGAAAGGTCGCCTTCACCCCGCACTCGTCGAGAATTCTGAGAATGCGCCACACCCCGGTGCGCGGCCCATACTCCGCCTGGGTCCACTCCTCATGGTTCATGATGCCGTTTTTGTTCGGCCGCAAATCCTCGCCGCCCTGAAAGTCGAAGCTCAACATGACGGCGATGCGCCGCCCTTCTGGCCAACTTAAATTTTCTTTGATCTGACGTTCCTCAAGCATGGTTCGTCTCCTTTCGGGGTTAAAAAAATCGCGGCGCTGTTCACGGAACCGAGCTGGCCCTAAACTAACTCACTTGACACCCCCCGGCAAGGGTAAAATGGCAAGCCCATTTCTTTTGTCACTCGCGGCTCTTGACGATGGCTCCGCATTGCTCGCACCGGTAACGAACAATGCCGCTCCCGACCACTGCCATTTCCTCAAAGTCGTAACGCTTGCTTCCCGAGTTGGCGAAACACTCGGGACAAAAGCCATCGCCGATTTCCTCCGCGGCGATGGTCAGGTGACAATTCCGGCAGCGCAGGGTTTTTTTTCTTTCCGGCAACAACTCCAAGGCGCTGTGATTACAGGATGTCATGCGCGTAATCTATCGATCGAATCATTCCACGGACTCAAAGGTGCCACAGGTGGCGGAAGCCCACGGCGACCACTCGTTCGTAAGAGACCGGGCCCGAAAGGTGGCCGACGGTTTGAGCGAAGCGGTTGAGATTTCCGACCGCTTCCTCGGATATGACCGGATCGTAAAACGGCGCGTCGCGCTCGACGACGCGCGCGATCAACGCCGCCGCATCCTCGGGGAATTTTCGCCGTCCAACCTCAGCGGCTAATTTAGGGTCGGCGCGTAGTGCCTTTTGCGCTTTGACAATGGCGCGTACGGCGGCGGCAATCGTTTCCGGCTCCCGTTCAATGAACGGATCGGTCGTTACCATTCCGGCAAAAGTGAAATGGCGCACCTGCGCAGGATCGTCGCCCCTGCGCACGTCGATGAGAATTTTCCCGCTACCTCGGCTGACCGCGGTTTCGGCGCCCATGGCGTTGGCCCAAAAGCCGTCGATTTGTCCCACTTCGAGGGCACGCGCCGCGAATACACCGAAGGATACATCGCGGGCTTTGGCGCCGGGCAATTCGACGATTCGTAAATCCTTGGCGGGATCGATCCCGGCGCCGATGAGCATCTGTTTAAACGCTAAATCCGGTCCCGCGGCCGCGGTGAGTTTAAGTCCCTTCAAGGCGTGGATATCGCCCCGATTGCAGTCAAGGTCGGCGCGCACGACCAGGAGCCACGGTGTGCCCTGAGACAGCGCGACGACGACCTTCACGCCCTTCCAGTCGGGAAACTCGGTCAGAACATCATGCACCGAGCCCGCGATCATGGCGTCGGCGCTGCCGTCGCGCAGCGCCCGGGTCGCGCCGAGCGCAGCAACGAGCTCGATCCGGGCCTCCAGCCCCTCCGCTTTGAAATAACCCAGTTCGTCGGCGGCGAGCGCCGGGAAACAGGTGTTGCTGACGAGATCGACTGCGGCAATGCGTAATTTCATCACTTCCTCCTTCGGCGTTTAACTCTTAGCGGCCTGCGCCAACAACTCCAGCTCCTGCCAACGGGCGTAGCGGCTTTCGAGTTCGAGCTTAACGGCTTCGAGGCGGCCGATCATGGCGGTGATCTTTTCACTCGGTTGGCGGTAAAAATCAGCATCGCCCATGAGCCGATGTAATTCAATTTGCTCCTTGTCCAAGGTTTCAATGACGCCGGGCAGCGCTTCCAGCTCGCGCTGCTCCTTATAGGTGAGCTTGCGCGGTTTGCCGTTCGATTTCTCATCGGCCCGCGGGCGCACCGGCGGCAAGCCGCTTGCTCGACTAGGGACATCGTCGCGCTCGGCTTCTAGATGCAGCCGATAGCGCTCCCAGTCTTCGTAGCCTCCGGTGTATTCGTCGACAATGCCTTCGCCTTCGAAAACCAGCGTGCTGGTGACCACGTTGTCGAGGAAGGTTCGGTCGTGGCTCACCAGCAGCAGCGTGCCATCGTATTCAGCCAGCAGCTCTTCGAGCAGTTCAAGGGTATCGACATCGAGATCGTTGGTCGGTTCGTCGAGCACCAGCATGTTGGCCGACTGGGTGAATATCTTGGCCAAGAGCAGGCGGTTGCGTTCGCCGCCGGACAACGCCTGGACCGGCGAGTCGATGCGCTGCGGCGGGAACAAAAAGTCCTTGAGATAGCCAATCACATGGCGCGAGCGGCCGCGCACGGTGACGTAGTTGGAGTCGGTCAGGTTCTCGCGCACGGTTTTTTCGGGATCCAAAATCCGGCGGTGCTGGTCGAAATAGGCAAGTTGCAAGCGCGTGCCCATGACGACTTGCCCGCCGCTCGGCAACAGCTCGCCCAGGATGAGCTTTAGCAGCGTGCTCTTGCCCGAGCCATTGGGCCCGATGATGCCGACCCGGTCGCCGCGCATGATGCGCGTGGAAAGATCGCGGATGACGAGGTTCTCGCCGTAGCCGAAACTGACCCGCCGCAAATCGACGACCAGTTTCCCCGATGTCTCTCCGGCATCGATGCTGAAATACGCCCTGCCCTGGACCGAGATCCGCTGCGCATGCTCCTGCCGTAGCGCTTGCAGCGCCCGGACCCGACCTTCATTGCGCGTGCGCCGCGCCTTGATGCCCCGGCGGACCCACGTTTCTTCTTCGGCGAGTTTCTTGTCGAACTTCGCCATAGCGCGGATCTCGATATCGAGAAGCTCGTCCTTCTTGCGCAGGTAGCCATCGAAGTCGCCGGGAAAAGAAGTGAGCCGGCCGCGGTCGAGCTCGACGATGCGGGTGGCCAGGTGTCTTAAAAACGTCCTGTCGTGGGTGATGAAAATCAACGCTGCGCGGGAATTCAATAAATATTTTTCCAGCCAGGTGATGGCGCCGATATCGAGGTGGTTGGTCGGCTCGTCGAGCAGCAGAAGATCAGGCTCGCTCACCAGGGCGCGCGCCAGCATGACCTGGCGGCGGGTGCCGCCGGAGCAATCGATCAGCGCTTTGTCCGCCGGCAGGCTCAGGCGGGTCAAGACCGTTTCGACTTTCTGGTTGATGTTCCAGCCGTCGAGAGCATCGATGCGCCCGTGCAAATGCGCCAGCCGCGCCAGGGTGGCGGGTGCCGCCACGTTCGCCAGGCGTGTCGCGTGGTGGTATTCGGCGAGCAGAGTTCCCAACTCGCCCATGCCGGCGGCTACCGCTTCGAAGATCGTTTGATCGGTGTCGGGCGGCACCTCCTGCTCGAGATGGGCGACGCGCAGTGTGTCCCGGCGCCAAATCTCGCCTTCGTCGGGCAGCGCCGCTTCCGTGATCAAGCGTAGCAGGGTCGTCTTGCCAGTGCCGTTTCTGCCGACCAGGCAAACCCGCTCGCCCGGTTCGATTTGAAAATCGACGTGGGCAAGCAAGGGAAGATGGCCGTAGGCCTTTGAGACATTGTCGCAGCGAAAGAGTGTCATTAAATTCCGGTTGGGCGATTTTCCCCGAAGTATTGTACCTTAGCAGTTTCCCCGCGCCCGCTCAAAAGTGCCGAGTTATTGCGCTCGCGGCGCAGCTAGCTTAGGATTAATTCATCCTATGCGTTGTTACGTGATCGGAGATATCCACGGCTGCCTTGACGAACTGCGTTACTTGATCGAGGGGCTTCCGCTGGAAGTCGGGGATCGTTTGGTTTTTCTGGGCGATTATATCGATCGCGGGCCGAACTCCAATGGGGTCGTCTCCTACCTATTGGACCTCAAGAAATATGGGCTGGCCCTCGATCTCGTCTTCTTGAAGGGCAACCACGAGGATATGCTTTTGTCCTACCTCGGCCTGCCGGGAGGATATGGAGACATGTTCTTTTACAATGGCGGCAAGGAAACCCTGGCCAGTTACGGCCTGATTTCGAGCCATCTGACCGCGCAAGACGCGCTGGCCGCGATTCCGCCGGCGCATCTGGAATTCTATCAAGGTCTTATCGATTATTACATCATGGGCGATATCTTATGCGTGCACGCCGGAATTGACCCGCTCAAAACGTTGGAGGAACAGACGGCGACGGAAGTCCTTTGGATTCGCGACCAGTTTATATACAACCCGCATTCGCTGCTCTACACTGTGCTCTTCGGCCACACCCCGCATAAGGAAGTTTACTTTCATATGCCGTACAAGGTCGGCCTGGATACCGGTCTCGTATACGGTAATAAGCTAAGCTGTCTCGAAACAGAGGAAAAAATCCTCTATCAGATCAGCCGCGGCAAGAAAAAAGTGCACCGAGTCCCGATCGCCGATAAATGGAATGCGGATACGTTTCCCGCGCGACCTTGATCTTTTCGAAAAGCCATCATACTTTAATACCCCAAGTGGCGGTGTAGCTCAGTTGGTCAGAGCACGCGGCTCATATCCGCGGAGTCGACAGTTCAAATCTGTCCACCGCCACCATTTTTCCCTTTCCGATCTTGATGCTAATCCAAGCTTCGCGCTCGGCGGATTGGTTACTCTAAAATTTATTCTCGTGTAGGTTCGTGCTAGGGAGCGGGGCCTCATTTGCGCAAAAGATCGGCACCGCCAACCGCATCTACTCCACGCCACGCCGGGCTTCGGTTCGGCGACCGTTGCGGACGAATTAATTTTCTTGGATGCGACGGACATCAAGCTCGGGCGGATCCGCAGAAGGATCAAAGATAACGACAAAGTGATCCAAGAAACCAATTTGTCCGAGTAAATTTTGATCGATGTCAGCGGAAAAGCCGGCTCTTATATCAAGGAATTCACCGGCTACAAGGAGCTTAATCTTATGGTAGTAAACCTTCGCTCGCGGGCCATGAATTACGCCACCAAGAGGACCTTCCACGCCGTCTTTAATCTTTATTCCAATGCTTTCGCCAATGTGTGATTGAAAAAGACAGCAGTCACACCCGGTGTCGACTATCGCCTCAAACCTCTTGCTCGCAGCGTGGTTATAAACGACTTGCACGGTAAGGACGGGACGAAATACCGTGCCGTAGTGCTCCAAGCCTTTGTTGAAAAACGGAAACGGTTTATATTTTACGCGCAAGGATGGAAAACCCGAGGATCCCAAGTGTCCGGGATTTTAACGAGTACCGGATCGTCTTCTCCATGTTGTTGAGCATCGGTAACGGCCTCTGAATACGTATCGCCGCGACCGATCACCTTAGACTCGTCGCCGGAAAACGCGACCCAGCTATTCGGCTTAGCTTCCCTAAGAACACGGACTCGTTCATCGGCGCTCATCATAGGCTCTCCTGACTTGCTGTCATCGCCACTTGATGTATAAAGTTTACCACGCAACTGTCAACCTGCAAAGGGCACGGCGTAATTCCGACTCTACTGCGCCAGCCGGGGGCATGGGCTGCCCGCCTACTGGTTCGGGCTGAGCGTCAAGGTGACTTTGCCGATTCGCGATCTCAAACAGCCATCATACTTTAATACCCCAAGTGGCGGTGTAGCTCAGTTGGTCAGAGCACGCGGCTCATATCCGCGGAGTCGACAGTTCAAATCTGTCCACCGCCACCATTTTTCCCCTCTATATTCCCACGTTTTGTCAGCATCCTAGCGCCCTCGGCCATCTTCTGCTGAATGTCATTTTAGCCCTTTGGGGCGGCCAACCCTCCCCCAGCAACCGCCCAGGTGACGGCGGATACCATTCGCGTCTGTCTGATCTGTTGAACAACCCAGACCGACAGTTCTTGCCCATCACCAACGCTAAAGTGGAAGTGCTGCCGGACCCTGAAATGAACTGGCCAGCGCCATTCCTGGCGATCAATAAGAGCGTCGTGATGATGGTGAGAGCGATTAAGGAGTGAAGGTGCGAGCGGCTCGCCAGCCTCGCACTGACCCACGATAACCGAAACCGATCATGCGCTCTCTAGTGATTGCACTCACGCTCGGTGGACTACTCACTGGAATGCCCCGAGCGATGTCTCTCGGCGTTGCTGACGATGACGCCTCGGCTTACCTTGACCAGGTTGAGCGCCGCATTATGGCGGCGTGGAGGCTGCCGCCGAATGCAAACGGATTGAAAGTCGTTATACGTCTGCGCTTGGAGCGATCGGGGCGCGTGTCTGACGTACGAGTTGAGAAATCGTCAGGCGATAAGCAGTTCGACGCCTCAGCGGTTCAGGCCGTGCGCCGCGCCAGCCCGTTCCCCCCGGTTCCCGATTCGGCGCAATCATCGTTGCTCGGCGATCTCCGCATGGTGCTTGATCCGACACGGCCCGTGCCGGAGGCAACGTCACCCGCGCTTGACAGTACCGTCTCGTTTAGGGATGTCCCTTTTATTTCACTACCCTTAATCACATCTTCTTCCCTTGATCGTGCGGCACAGTAACGGTCGTCGTCTTCGTTGAGCTGTTTCCAGAAGCATCGGTACACCTTACCGTAATGGTGTACACTCGCCCGGTCCCCTTCCCCGAACGTTCCGCCCTAAGGTTTACTGTTAGGTCTCCAGTGATCTGCCAGTCTGGGGCTGTATCTCCGTCGCCGAGGCCGTTGACGAGCTCATTGCTGCTTACCGAGATGATCCGGCAGTTGAGTCCTGCACTGCACATGTCTGATGCGGACGCAGCTGCGGTCACGGACACCATTTGATGGTTTGGTGGCCACAGAAGGTTCGGCACTGGGTTGACGCTCGCAATTCTGGGCGGTGTCGTGTCAGCCACCGTCACGGTGGTCGTGTCCGACGCTGTCCCCCCGCTGCCATCATCCACCGTGAGAGTAACGGTATGTATCCCTAAGGGCAGGGGCACCGTCGGGGTTGGACCACTGGCCGCTCCAAACGGGCCCGTCCAAGCAAACGTGAGGCTGTCGCCATCCGGGTCGCTGGAAGCGGAGCCATTCAGCACGACATTTGCTCCTGAAGGCGACGCGCACTCGACCGTCCGATTTGTTCCAGCATTGGCGAGCGGAAGTGTATTGGTGACCAACTCCATCAAGCCTGTCTGAACGTTTGAGATTTCAATTATGGCTTGCGTCGCGTCAAAAGCATCGAGCCGGAATGATAAGACATGTTGCCCGGGCAAAACGTCTCCTAGCCATATCTCGGACGCAGTGTTTACTCCCGGCAAGGCAAATCTTTGATCCGTTCTAAGAACCAACTTGCCGTCAAAGAAAACTGATAACAAACCGCTTAGACCGGCCAAGAACTGATACCTAAACTGAAGGATATTTGCCGGGCTCGGCGTGCTTAATTGACCTGTTTTTTTACTAATGAGACAGAAGTGGGGTAAGAAAGTGAGGCGGATCAAGGAGGCAAGGAACGAGATGGAAGAGAACCAGGAGGCAAAGACGGTGCGGCGGATTTTTACTCCCGATCAAAAGTTCGAGATTTTGAAAGATATCGAGCGCTGTAAGACGATCAAAGAAGGGTTAATGAAACACCAACTGGGCCAGTCGTTGTACCACAAGTGGAAGCGCCAACTGGAGGTCGGAGTACGGGCGTCGTTACGCAATAGCCGGCCGTTGAAGTCGACCGATCTGAGACGTCTGGAAGCCGAGAATCGCAAGCTCAAAGAGGTGGTTCTTAACCAGGCGCTGGTGTTGAGCGAGTTAAAAAAAGAGATGAACTTGGATTGAGGGAGCGCGGGCGGCTGATGGGAAACCAGAAACAAGCGGTGCTGGAGTTGGTCGAGACGCATAGGGGTCAGGGGCGATCGGTCGGCTAGGTGTTGGGCAGTGTCGGTATCGCGAGCGCGAGTTATTACCGATGGAAGAAGGGCGAGGGAGAAAAAAAGGGCGAGCGGCAAAGTACGTATGAGCTGACGGGCGAGGAACGGGGGCTGATTGACGAGGCCAAAGCGAAACACCCGCAGTACCGCCATCGGCGCATTCAGGGAGTATTGCAGCAAAAGGGAATCTATCTGTCGGCCTCGGCGATCTACAGGCATCTAAAAGAGCTGGGGCAGATCGAGCCCTACGAGCGGCGGGCGGCGCCGTGGAAGAGTCCGCGCTACGAGGTGTGGCAGAGAAATCTGATGTGGGGCAGCGACTGGACCAAGCTCTCGGTGGGCGGAGTACGGTGGTATTTGCTGACGGCGATCGATTTCTTTTCCCGATTGATCGTTGCCTATGATGTGGTGCCGACGGTCAATGCAGGCAATGTGAAAGCGATTTACCAGGCGGGGCTTAACAACCAAGGGATATCGATTCACAGTGAGAGCAAGCCCAAGCTCAGGGTGGATCGGGGATCGCCCAACACCTCCGGGATCACCCAGGAATTCTTCGAGCGCCTGGAAGCCGAGTTGTCCTTTGCCCGGGTAAGACGCCCGACGGACAATGCGCTGACCGAGCGGTTTTATGGAACGGTCAAGCAGGAAGAGATCTATCTGGTGGGAAACTATCCCGATGAGATATCGGCAAGAGAAGAACTGGGCCGTTACATCGAGAGCTACCACCACAGCCGGCCCCATCAGTCGCTGATGAATTTCACTCCGGCCCATGTCCATCAGCTCAACAACAAGAGTTTGCTGTTGCAGCAGCTCCAAGAGATGAAGAAAACGACCCGAGACAAACGCAAAGCGTACTGGGCGGAAAAACAAAAGATCGATCAACCGGCGCTTGAGGGGGAATGTCCAAGTAAGGGTCCGTCTCATAGCGTTGATCCTGGGGCAAATACGGAGGCCGTTTTTCAAAACCAACAACCGGATTCTCAACATGAGAGTCCCACAACCAATAACGACTCACTTCATCCTTCGATTTTGTCTCATTGAAAAAAAACTGGACAAATCGAAAGCTCAGCCAAACGGGCGACCCCATTGCCATCTGAGCCGTAGTCGAAGTTGGAAAAGTAACCGTGCCTGTGTTGCTTGCTATCAGGTCAGTTCCTGGTTGAAGCGCGGAGAAATTCGTCAACGGAGCCATAGCCAATCTTGTATTCACGGAGGTTCTGGGTGGGGAGCTCGGAACTGTGCCACAGTTGGAAGCTTCCGTTTTCAGATCGCACTCCCCACCGCGGGGGTAATAGCGCCCAGGTATGGGATCGTGAGACGGCAATTGTCCGCCCGACTCAAGCGATATCGGAAAACCGAAGCCTAAGGCCGAAATGCTATCAGGATCGGAACCGTCAATTGTTTTATTGTACCACTCGTGCGGCCAGGCATGATTGGTATGAGGGTTCAATTTTTTAGGGAGATTCGGATTTAGATCAGTCACATCGAAGTTAAAAGCTTTCGTTAAAATAGCATCGGTATCGTCTCCTATAATAGTTTTGGAAACGTAATGCTCCGCCCATTGAGCATTGAGACCATATCGCTTGGTTGCATATCGCCTTGCTGTATCCGGATTAAACATTATCTCCGCGACATATGCGTCGAGAAAAGTGCTATGAATCGTTGGCTTGGCTAGGAAACAAGCCGGTGGTATAGGCACGGCACTGCAAGAACCTGTTGCCCCCGACTGAGACTGATAATAATCATACCACTTGACTATCGAGTCTACAGCGGTCTGAAGTACGTTGGAACCGGCGCTGTGAGCGATAAAGTGAACATGGTCATAACCATTATGAAAAATATCGTACCCTAGATTTTGTCCTTGCTCACCGGCTTTCCTAAATGCGTTTTCTGCACCAAATATGGGTATGCCGAACGGGGCGAATACATGCGCGTCGTTCTCCCAATCATAAGTGCAAATATCCCAGTCAGCCCCTGTACGGTCCCGAATTTTATCGGCCATGTCTGCTACCCAGTTATCGGCCGGATTGAACTGATTTCTCCTCCGCTCAACTCTGCTCATTCTTTTATAAGTGCGGCCCATACTGAGAATCCTTTGCCGTACTGAGCCTATTCATCGTGTCCCGATTCTTCATCGTGCCCCGAATCTTCTGGGAGATAAGCTTCTTTAAGGTACGCGAGTCGGCTAATTGCTCTCGCTCGGCAATTGCAGCAGGCGAGGATGCTAGAGGACAATTCGACGCAAGCGCGACACTTTGAATGCGAACAAAAGGGACAGTCGAGGCCTAAGGCTGGCGAATAATTTACAAATTGTGTCAACTTGTGCCACCCCCCTCTCCAACGAAAATTTGAATTGCTGTATCGTTTGAGTTTGGAGCTGTATCGAGACATCCTTGCCGGGCTTGTCGTCGCCACCGATCAATCACGCTGCCCGTGATCTGGTGCTTGCGGCTGCCAGCGCCCACCGACAACAGCCCCGATTCCACAAAAATGCTCCCCAGCCGCCATCAGAAACCAAAACTCGGCCAATTCCGAAGGCAATCAGTGCAACAGTTCTTTTTAGATTCATGGTCCGATCCTTTTGCTCACGATTTGAGATTTTGACAAGTCGCAAACTGCATGCCCTGAGCAAGCCGGTGACATTTATGGACGAAGGCAGAATACGGAGTCAGAGCGTGCAAAAAGAATTACGCCAAAGAAAGGAAACGCGCTAGAAGTGTTCCCAATTAGCGGGCCCGACATTGAGCCTGTCCAAAATTGAGTGGAGCAGTACATGAGCGTCATACGAGTAACCAACGGTGCCAGGATTGAACTGATTTCTCCTACAATTCAATCCCGCGAGATTTGCCTGTGGCGTGGCTCCTGCCGAAATTATCCCTGAGCTTGATTGCTCCCACGCTTTGGGGATAAAAGGCTAGACGGTAGGCGCGTCTAAACGGATGGTGGTAATTCGAAAATTTCAGCAAGCGGATTTAGGAGCGATGTTGGCGATTATCAACGACGCGGCCCAGGCTTATCGAGGAGTGATACCGGTTGACCGGTGGCGGGAACCCTATATGCCGTTGGATGAACTGGCAAACGAGATATCGGATGGCGTCGTTTTCTGGTTGGCGGAGGAAGACGGGCGTATGTTAGGGGTGATGGGGATACAGGATAAGGGAGAAGTCGCTTTGGTGCGCCACGCCTACGTCACGCCAACCATGCAGAGGAAGGGCGTGGGAACAAGCCTACTGCGCCATGTGGAGGGCCTCACCGGCAAGCCTGTTCTGATTGGCACGTGGGTGGATGCATCGTGGGCCATCGAGTTCTATCGGAGGAACGGCTTCACAGTCGTTTCGAATAGGGACAAAGACTCCCTGCTCCGGAGATACTGGTCGATCCCAGCGAGACAGGTCGAAACGTCGGTTGTACTTGCCGATGGACGATGGATGCAATCCCGACAGCGCGCTCCAGCGGACGGCTGATCGCCGCCGATGCGCGTCACGTTATCCCTGTAATCGAACTGTTTCCTCCATCAATTCGATCTGCTACCGCGCGGCTCAATGCAGCATCACGATTTGGACGGGTTCATTAGTCGCCAGCACCGGCGTTATATGTGCCCTTTTAAACTGCGCCTCGGGTTCTCGGCCAACTTTACGACTGGCGAACACCCCTTTTCGCGCCAAACCCCTTGACCTGCGGTTACTTCCTGCGATATACGGCGGCAATGCCCATCCAGTTCATACTCCCTAGGAAATTCACCCGCGCCCAGATTGAATGGCGTATGGACGAGCTGACACTGCACTTCCAGCGGACTCGGGACAAAAAGATCATGGCTCAGATCTCAGCCCTCAGTCGGTTGCTCGCCAAGATGGATGGTCGACTCGATAGCCCCAGGAATTGCCAGTGACCGTTGTCCGCTTCGGTGAGCATCCTATCGGACAACCGCCTCCGACGCTTCGTGTTAAACTCTAGGAATCGCCCCCCACAGCAGAAGCGCCTTTCACGCCGCGCCTATGCGTTGAAGGCCTCGACTTCGTGCGCTGCCGCATCTGCGGCGATCACCGGCGCGTGATAAGCGGTCGCCACCTGTCCAAAAGACCGGGTCAAATCTTTTGTTGACAGTTCAGCGTTATGACATCGTAGCCTGCCCAACAAACTGTATTCCATCGGAGGCAAGACAGGTGAGAGAGGGTTCTAACAAATGCCAACAACTCGCAACAAAAAATTTGCCCCCTTTCTCTTTCCAACAGCGGGAGATGCGGAAAATTTCAAGATAGATGTCGCATTGATTGTTCAAGGGAGATTCTCTGACGGTAGATAATCACTGTTCATTTTGGGACGAAGCTTGGAGCTTCGATGCAATGATTGTAACAGATCATCGCGCCGCGGATTTTCACCC
>JAUYJC010000626.1 GCA_030688735.1 Deltaproteobacteria bacterium | reverse complement strand
CCGCCGAACATGTCAGACTCGCTGCTACCGAATTGGTGTAAATAAAAATGCCGGGACGGCATCACCCGCCCCGGCATTCCCCTATCCAAATCAATCAAAATAATCAGCAAGAAATTGTCAGATTAATGTGAAAGCCAACAGCCCCAGTGAGTGAGGTCAAGCGAATATCGTCGAAAAGTGAGGATATTCACGCGTCTGTTTGGCTAACCTGGGCAACACTATTACAAAGCAAGGACTCGGAAATTGCACCGCGGAGGCGCTGAGGTCACGGAGAAAAGAGTTTTTGATTAAAAAATACTCCGAACTCTGCATACTCCGTGTCTCTGTGGTGAATAGTCTTTCACAGCAATCCCGGAAGACCCAAAAGTGAAATTCCTGCACGAATAACCGATGGGCAAATCGAAACGAGCAGGGTAGGGCGGGTCTGGAAATGCTTTTTCCTTGCTCGCCGTCGGCGAGCGATGTTCCTTTCCAATCGGTGACGAGCCGTTGCTGTCGCCGGGCCGGGGGAACGTGACGTGGTTTGGTGATGCGCCATGCGCTCGGTGGACCACCCCTCCCAGCCTGCTAGACTCCAATTTGCGTGGCGGTTTTTCCACCCCGGGTCATGTGCGACTTAGGAAACCTATCAATCGCGTTCTTTTGAAGAAAATTAGGGAGCCTGCATGGCAGGAGATTCGTGCCCGTTATTTAGGGAAACAGGAATAAACGCGTACCGCGACTCGCATGACCGATTTGACGATGCCAGGTTTCCGTGCGGCGCCATTTTGTCGATGGTACCGGAGACCGTCCCGCTGCGCTAAGCTTGCTTCCCGCCGGCAAAAAGATCGTATAATTCTGTCTTTCGAAGGAATTGGGCAGCACCTCCGCTTTGCCCTGAAGTTCGTTCAGCAGCAAATATCGCAGGATGGGCTCGTCATACACAAAAGCATCGACCTGGCCCCGCACTCAGGCATGAAGACCATCCAGAGGCGTTTTGTACTCGTAGTATATTAGGCGGCGCTCACTCAAATAGGTTGCCGCCGTGGAATGAGGGACAGCGCCTACACGCGCCCGTCGTAAATCGTCCAGGCCTCGGATCGACGACTCGAGCTGGCTCACGGTAAGAGCGCTTGTTACGGCGGCAATGAACGCAGAAATCGCGATGATCCCGGTAAACATCCATATGATTCCGACGATCCGTCCACCCAGCGTCACCGGGGCTTTAACCCCATCACCAAAAGCCCGAGAAGATTCCCGTGGCCCCGAGCGATGTGTTCGATAAGGCCCAACGGTAAATAAGCTGACGGATAAAGTGGGAAAAGGGTTACGTCAGCTTACCCTTCCCCACTTAAGAGCCAACAGAGTATTCATGTAGTTGAGATTTGCGAGCGGTCCGCCAACGGCATTGCGTCGGTGATTTCGTGTTTACGCAGTACCATGTTTGCAGTTTCTCTTGAATTGTCATTGACCCCTTCAGATTTTTAGACAAAGATAAATATTACAGGCAAAACTTTTGCCGCGTACAGGAGCCGTATCTTTTTTGAGGCCCCAGGCAGAAATACCACAATTATTTTATTGCAAAGGAGGATCAGCCGATGTTCGAGATCTCTGACACGCTCATGCCTAAAGTGATGGAAACACTAATCAGCTTGGCGCAGTCTTCGCTTCGGATCATTGTTGTCGTTATCGTGGGGTACCTCGCGATACGACTCTTGAAAATTGCCATGAACCGTTTGGAATCTATTCTCATTAAAGCCGGACAGACAACGGAAACCGCGCCCGGCGCGTCGCGGCAACGTGTTCAGACGCTCATCGGTGTTCTTGGTACGATTTCATTCGTGATTGTATGGTTTGTCGTTGGCCTAATGTTGCTCGGCCAGATCGGGATTAACATTGGCCCAATCCTGGCGGGCGCTGGCGTTGTCGGATTGGCTGTTGGCTTTGGCGCACAAAATCTCGTCCGCGACCTCGTTAGCGGTTTTTTCCTGATTCTTGAGAACCAAATTCGGGTTGGCGATGTCGCGATGATTAACGGAACGGGAGGGCTGGTAGAGCGCATCACCTTTCGCACGGTGACTCTCCGGGATCAGTCTGCGGTCGTTCACACTTTTCCCAACGGTACGATTCAAACCCTTTCCAACCGGACTAAAGACTGGTCTGCTTACGTTATTGATGTCGGCGTAGCTTATAAGGAAGACACGGACCGGGTCGTGGAAGTCATACGCAGAGTAGCTGAGGAAATGCGCGCGGAGCCGGAATATGGGTCTGTCATGCTCGAACCGATTGAAGTTTTAGGTGTCGACGACTTCGCCGACTCGGCGGTGATTATAAAAGCGAGGTTCAAAACGCAACCGCTCAAACAATGGTTCATCGGACGAGAATACCGTAGAAGGTTGAAGAAGGCTTTTGACGATGAAGGCATTGAGATTCCGTTTCCTCATAGGACTATCTATACAGGGGAAGCAAGCAAGCCATTCCCATTATTTATATCGGAGGCTCAGGCGCCACTTCAGGGAAGAAATTAGCCGCGTCGCAAAGAGACAATCGGCAGGCGGATCTGCTAGAGGTTGAAGCTCAACGCCAGGTTGGAGGGGCCAGAACCTGAATCGATGTTCTCAGGGGGGGGGAGACAAACTCTAGACGTGAGGTTTCTTGGCGTCGTCCAATCTTATTGGGTTTCATATCCAGAGGGAAAAAGGGGACATTCTGAAGTGTTGGGTCTACTTTCTACATCAGATCGATGCGGAATGCGCGCGGCTGAGCACGGCATTCGGGGGGGTGTAGGCGATTTCCTGTTTGCTTGATCGACGATGATCAAGCGGGCACATGTTTTGGAGTAAATTCAGCTCGACGTCTTCGAGTCTCTTGACGACAGCGGTCGCTTCGCTCAGCAGTTCCCGCGGACGCGGGTTCGTCACCGCCAAACATTTCATGCCGGCGCGGAAGGCGCCGCGGATGCCTTCCTTGGAGGCTTCGATCACTACGCAGTCCGCGGTGGCGGTCGGTTGACCGTTTAGAATCTGCGTGTTGATTCCGTTCTTTCCGAAAAACCCCGCTTCCTTCGCAATCCAAACAGGCGTGTATTGCAGCGAGATCGGAGTGTGGGCGATCGTGATACTACTCCAGCCTACGAAGACCGCAGGGTCTCGGCCCGCCGCAAACTTTCCGCGATCGCCCGGCGCAGGATCGCACTGAGGGCTTTCTTTTTGTACGCGGCCGAGCCGCGCAGGTCTTCGATCGGCTCGGCGCTTTCCTGAATCAGTTGGCCGGCCTGATCGATCAATGCCGAAGTAATTGTTTTGCCGCGCAGTAGCGACTCCACCGACAGTGCTTTCTGCGGCACCGTGCCGCCGCCGGTTACACCGATACCAATTTCATTACAGGCGCCGTCCGAATCGAGGCCTAACTGCACGGCGGCGCTGGCGATGGCAAAGTCGCCCGCCACTTTCTCGAGTTTCAGATAAACGCCGGCGCTGCTTTTGTCCGCTAGCGAAATAACGATCTCGGTCAAAATCTCATCGCTTTCCAGCGTCGTGGTGTAGGCAAATGTAAAGAAGTCCGCCGCCGGGATGATTCGTTCCCCGCGCGGGCCGAGGCATTTCATCTGCCCGTTGAGCGCCAGCACGACCGCGCCGTAGTCACCGCAAGGGTCAGCTTCAACCAGAGCGCCGCCGATGGTTCCCCGGTTGCGAACCTGGGTATCGCCGATTTCGCTCGCCGCCTCGGCGAGCATGAGAATCTTTTCTCGGATCAAAGACGATTCCTCGATCTGCACATGACGCGTCATCGCGCCCAAGCGAATCGCGCCAGCTTCTTCGCGGATATAGTTCAGAGCGCCAATCCGATGGATGTCGATCAGAACCTTAGGCCGGGCGACTCGCAGTTTCATCATCGGCACCAAACTCTGACCGCCGGCCAAGAGCTTGGCGTCGTCGCCATACTGGCGCAAAAGCTCGATGGCGTCGGCAAGTTGAGTTGGCGCCAAATACTCAAAGGATGCTGGATACATTTATGTCACCTCTTGCGATACTCGTAGCGCATCGGGTCCCACTTGCCGGCGCGGATCTCTTCGTAGGCCTTTTTCACAAACGAAAAGTCGTAGACCTGATCGAGGGTCACCGGCCCTTTCACTCGGCTGGTTGCGCCGACCGCGCGCATCTGCTCCCGCACCCGCTCAATGTTGGTCGTCATTGCTTCTTCCGTAGCACGCCCGATTTTGGCCAGGTCCGAAGCCTGCTTGTCCCGTTCGCCCCAGATCTCGTTGGCTTCATTGAAATCCGTGAGGCGCAGGACTTCCATAATAAACTTGGTCGCCTCGTTGGCGTTGCGGTGATAGAAGAGTTGACCCTTGAGCGTAGCTTTGACGACTCTGTATACCTCGTCCGGCAAGCTCTGGATCTTTTGGTCGCTAGCTTCAAGATTAGCGCTCAGTGCGGAAACGTAATCGCCGCTGTAGGCGAGAATCCGAAATCCCTTCGCCTGAGCCTGCCTGGCCATACCGATGGTAATCATCGTCCCATCCACCGTGCCGGCCAACAGTGCGCCAAAGCGCACCGACGGCTCGCCGAGAGCGCGCAGCTGCACGGTGTCGACCGCCACGCCGTTTTTGCTCAAAAGCTCGCGGAACAGTAGCGTTGAATTACCCGATGCATCGGAGATCGCCACGGTTTTGCCGTTCAGTTGTTTCATCTGGGTGATCTTCGGCGACACCACGAGATATTGAGACGGTTTGTCCGTGCTGACCTGAAGAATTTTCATCCGCGCACCGCCGAGCATGGCGGGAATGGAACCGCCGTTACCGTAGTCGACCGCACCGCTCAAAACGACCTGCGTCGTTACCGTGCCGCGGGTGACGATAACGTCCACGTCCAACCCTTCTTCCCGGTAAAAGCCCAGCCTTTGCGAGATCACATAAGGAACCAGAGATTCCCCCGGCGCTTTTGACGCGATGCTGATTTTCTTTAGCGCCTCGGCGCCGAACGTATCCGCACTTGCGCAATAAAAAAGCAGAATCACTGCCAACAAAGTTCTTAGCGTCGTGAATTGTCTCGTCATGACAAAATCCTGCACTTTCCGGCGGTTTCCGACTCGGGCTAGGGGCGCGGCCCGGCGAAAATGCGCGCCAGGTTTTCTTTAGCGCCGAAGTAAACGTCGTCGCCGTGCCCGACCAGAAGCCGCTCCAGATCCAGGTTCATTGCAATCAACCTCTTCACACTTGCATGCGCCGCCTCGGGATCGGAGGACAGATAGGTCGGTGACACCACCAGATGCTCGCCGGCACTGACGACCGCGTCTCCCGCAATCATTGTTTTGATGCGCGGCAGATGCAGGCTGATGTGTCCGGCCGTGTGCCCCGGCGTATGAAGGACGTGAATGCCGCCGCAGTCGGGCAGACTCTCTCCTCCTTGGACCACATGCTCGACATCGTAACCGGTCGCCTGGTGGATGGCGGGCATGTCGAGCTCATGCGCCATCACTTCGAACTTGAGTGTTTTCTTCAACTTCTTGAGTCCACCGGTATGATCGCCGTGCCGATGGGTGAGGATGCAGAATTTCAAATCCGCATGCTCATGCCCCATGTCTTTTATCGCATCCATGATGATGTCGGCATCGGCGTCCGAGGCGCCGGTATCGACCAGGATCACTCGATCTTCGCCGGCGACAAGAAAGGATTTGACCACGCCTCGGTTTCCGACCGCTATTCTACACGGCACGATTTTCACGCCATCGATCGGGATATCTTTTAAAATGCTTACCATGACTCCTCCTTATTGTTCCGGCTCCTCCGCTGTTTCCTCAAAGGACGATTCAACGTAGAGAGACAAGGCGGCTACGCCGCAACCAAAGTATGAACAGACATTTCACCACGAAGGTCACGAAGAGCACGAAGTTTAAGAGTATAAATATCCGAACCCTTCGTGTCCTTCGTGCCTTCGTGGTGAGACCGCATTTTCTTGTCGCTTCGCCAACTTGGGAAGAGACGCGAAGTTCGCATAGCTTGCCTACTTCATGTTCGCCGCCGCCTCTTTGATTGCGGCAACGATGTTGCCGTAGCCCGTGCAGCGGCAGAGATTGCCCGAGATCGCCCGCTTAATATCTTTCTCCGTCGGCTTATTTTTCTTGTTAAGCAGGCCGTAAGCCGACATCAGCATGCCCGGCGTGCAATAGCCGCACTCCACGGCGTCGTTTTTCCAGAACGCTTCCTGGAGCGGGTGCAATCGTTTGTCTTGCGCGAGTCCTTCGACGGTGACAATGTCATCGCCCGCCGCTTGCACGGCGAAAACCATGCACGATTTCACCGGCGTGCCGTTCCACAGCACGGTGCACGCGCCGCACCGCCCGACCACGCAGCCCGTATGGGTGCCAGTAAGTCTCAAGCCGTCGCGAAGAAAGTGTGCCAGCAGAGTTCTCGATTCCACCTCGCCCGAATAGGGCTTGCCATTGACCGTGAGAGATATTTTCTTAAGCATGATGAGGCTTTGCCTGTGCTTTCTCAATGAGATCTAAAATTCGATCGGGGGTAAGCGGCGTCTCGCGAATCTTTACGCCGAGGGGGATCAACGCGTCTTCCACCGCATTACATAGCGCCGGCGGCGGTCCTAACATTCCGGTTTCGCCCGCGCCTTTCGCGCCCAAGGGCGTAAACGGATTGGGTGTGACGATGTGCTCCAAAGCCAGCTCCGGCACTTCTTCCACGGACGGCAAGCGATAGTCCATAAACGTCGATGACAAAAGCTGGCCGTCCTCGCTGTAGCGCAACTCTTCGTAAAGCGCCGCGCCGATACCCTGCATGATCGAGCCCTGTTGTTGAGTGTCGACGATCTGCGGATTGATCATATTGCCGCAATCGTGCACGGTTGCGTAGTTGACGATGTTGATCATTCCGGTTTCGACGTCCACGTCGACCCCGGCGATCACGGCGGCGTAGGGATAGCTTGAAAAAGTGTTCATGCGCCCTTTGGCGTCGGGCGCGTAATCGATATTGGGATTGACAAAATAGCCCGTGACCTCCAGGCCGGGCTCCATGTTTTCCGGGAGCAAATGAATTGCGCCGTAGGCCGTGCGGATAATCTCCATCACCGCGATCGACGACTCGCGATTTTCCCTGACGAACACTTTGCCATCGCCGATCTCGAGCTTTTCCGGCACCACGCCCAACTGGCGCGCTGCGATGCCGAGAATCTTGTCGCGCATCAACTTTCCCGCGACCCATGCCGACGGCATGAGAACGACCGACGAGCGGCTGCTGCCGGTGCCAAAGCCGTACGGCGTCGGCAAGGTATCGCCGTGAATGACCGTGATCTGATCGAACGGAATGCCGGTTTGACTGGCAACAATCTGCGCGATTGTCGTCTCGTGGCCTTGCCCTTGCTCGCCCATGCTGGAAAAAACCGTTGCCGCTCCCGAAGGGTCGATGCGCAGACGGCATGAGGCGTAGCCGCCGGTGGCATGAATGCGGCTCGAGCTCGTTGGCTCCATCACCAGAGCCACGCCGATGCCGCGATAGATTCCTCGCTTGCGCAATTCGGCTTGCTCCTTGCGCAGTTGCTCGTAACCCGCCATTTCCGCTGTGCGTTTCAAAGCCAGTTGATATTGGCCGCTGTCGTAGAGCGCGCCGGTAACATTGCGGTAGGGAAATGCCTCGGGGGGGATGAAATTCTTCAGCCGAATGTCGATCGGATCGAGCTTTAACTCCCGCGCGGCGATGTCGACAAGCCGCTCCAAGATATACGATGCGTCGGCCTTGCCGATGCCACGCAGCGACCCATGCGTGGTCTTATTAGTCGAAATGCCGAAGGCGTCGACGGCATAGTTTTGAATCCGATAGACCCCCGTCATGTACAGCGCCGCGGCTAGAATCGAGTGATCGACGGAGTAGGCCGAGCCCATGTCGGCGATGATTTTGTCTTTAATGCCGAGCATGGTGCCGTCTTTCTTAAGCGCCATCTCGATATAATGGATCTGGTCGCGGCCATGCCGGCCATTGCGCATGTGCT
Source organism: Deltaproteobacteria bacterium (assembly GCA_030688735.1). GTDB lineage: Bacteria > Desulfobacterota > Binatia > UBA9968 > UBA9968 > JACPFE01. The sequence goes on along the minus strand of JAUYJC010000626.1, from coordinate 19,309 downwards.
CGACCCGCGTCTCGCACCATTTGATCGGCTGGCCGAGCTGCCGCGAAAGATACGGCAAGAGCAGCTCTTCTTGATAGGTTTGAATTTTGACGCCAAACGAACCGCCGACGTCCGGCGCGATCACACGGATCTTGCCTTCAGGAAAGTCCAAAATGTCGGCGATGCGCCCTCTGAGCGAGTGTGGATTCGCCGTCGCCGACCACATGGTCAGGCTGTCTTCTTCGTTGTTGTAATGCGCCAGGTAAGCGCGCGGCTCGATGGGGCAAGCGGCAATGCGGTGGCTACGAATTCTTTCTCTGACGACGACATCGGCGTCTTGGAAAACTTTGTCGATGCCGTCCGTCGCGAAATGGTATTTGTAAACAATGTTACTGCCGGCGTCTTCATGCACTATCGGCGCGCCGGGTTCCATCGCCGCTTCCGGATCGATGGCGACCGGCAACAATTCGTATTCTACCGACACGGCCTCCACGGCATCTTCGGCAAGATATCGATTGTCCGCCACCACAACCGCCAAGGGCTCACCGAAGTAACGAACTTTATCGACGGCCAACGGATAGAGCTTCACCGGCCGCAGCACCGAGCTGCCCCCAACGCGCAGCGGCTTAACATGCTGCGCAATCTCTTTCCCGGTAAATACGGCGCGCACGCCGGGCATGGCGCGCGCCGCTTCGACATCGATGTTTTTGATCCGCCCGTGCGCGCAAGCGCTACGCACAAACGAGACATGCAGCGTTCCCGGCGGCAAAAGATCGTCGACGTAGCGCCCATTGCCGGTGATGAAGCGTTCGGTTTCTTTTCTACGAACTCGTTCGCCAATCGGCGGCCTGATCGGAAAATCCATAATGTTGCTTCAGTTCTGTGTTCTTTTTACGATGCCGGATTCGATAAACGTTCTTATTACCACGAAGACCCCAGCGCGGCGAAGCCGCAACCAAAACAGCAACCGCTATTTCACCACAGAGGCGCAGGACGTGAGAAAAAATCGATTTTCGCCGGGATTGGCACTCGCAAGTGATCGATTTTGTTCATGCCATTTTTGCGAATTTTGTTATTTTTTGATTTTTTCTCACGACCGCAGAGTACGCAGAGTTCGGAGCATTTCTTAATCAAAAACTCTTTCCTCCGCGCCCTCCGCGCCTCCGCGGTGAGATCTCTTTTGGATCGAGACAATCATCATAGTCACTGGCAAATTTGCGCAAGTTGCGCAAACTGTCAATTATAGTAGTACGAAGGGCACGAAGTCTAAGAGTATAAGTATCCGAACCCTTCGTGTCCGGAGTCTGCCCTGAGTTTAGTCGAAGGGTGTGCTTCGTGGTGAGTCGTACTTCGGTTAAATCGCGTTCTCACACCTTAAACTTACCATTCTCGCAGATCACCTTAGTGTCGTCGACCACGAAAGTCACGCGTCGAGCGATTCCCTCCAGCCGGAGCTTGCTGTTGACCTGACCGCGATCTGCGCCGTGGCCGATGCCGAAATGCATTGCGCCGAAGCTTTTCTTGTCATTGCGCATCAAACCCATCGGTGGCCAACAGCGGTGATTCGTGCCCACCGCGATTTCGCCGCCAACCAGCCACGAATTCTCATCCCCATAGGTCTCCAAATACCATCTGACCTGATCCGCTTCGGCGTCGCCGTCGATGCCGACAACTTTTCCATTCTTGATCGTGAGCGTGACCGGATCTCGCCACAAGCCAGAGGGGAAATGGGAGGTCGTGTCCCAGACAATCTTTCCGTTGGCCGTCCCCGGCACCGGTTCGATATGAATCTCGCCGAACGGCCACGTCCCACCGCTCAACTTGCCCGTTTTAGCATTGCGCTCGAAGGGCAGCTTGCTCCAACGATCGGCAAAGTGTCCCGCCGGCATCCCGGAGATATCGGCGACCAAATCGCTGCCGGCGGGTGAGGTCACGTGAATCTTTTTGCCCTTGTCGTAAATCTCGCCGATGCGCCGCTGTAGATCGCAGATCTGCGCCAAATCCTCCAAGGTCACCCGCCCGCCGCCTTCGGTGAGGATTTCGACAGTCGTCTCTTCCATCAACCATATAGGCGTACGACCCGAACCGCCGCCTTCCGCTCTGATCGCGCGTAACCCGGGCGTGCCGCTGTTGAGCGCGGTCGTCGTCAATGCCACCACCACGTCTGCTTCCTTGGCCGCCGACACCGCCATCGCCGATGGATCGCCACAGTGATAGGTCCGCCGGGGATAGAGCGTGAGCGTAACCTCGGCGCCGCGCTCGTGGAGCGCTGCCATCGCGGATTGCCAGACCATCGGATCCATGGCGTCGTCGGTCATGATCAATAAACGGTCGCCTTTCTGAACATTGCGAAACGGCACCTGCCAGGCGGTCATCAAGCTGATCAACTTCGTTGACGGTATGCCGTATCTCTCCGCCATCACCATAAAGCACCTCCTGTAGTCAAAAACATTTCCATTGACGTTATTCAGTTCTCTCGTTAAACGTTCTCCGCCACGCTTCGAAAAATCCGAGATCCGATTATCGAAAGCGGCCCGCGGACCGAAACAAACTAACAGCCTGAAAAACACGAAATCCGAATCTCGAAATCCGAAACAAACCGCAGCCAAATAAACCCAAACCCGAAGAAAACCAAAAACGCCGAATCCGAATGGATTTTGTTTGGAATTTTGTGTGTTTTGGTCATTTGAATTTATTTCGAATTTCGGATTTCGATTTCCGGATTCTGTTTTTCTTTGGCGTCGTCGCGCAAGACTTACTCTTCGCCCAAAACCTTTCCCCACTTTGCGTTGGTCTCTTTCAAAAGCTCCTCGCTGATCTGCGTGGTCGCGGGAAATTCGTCGATCCAGTGGTAGGGGCGGCAGGCATCGATGATCGCGACCGATCCGGTGTAATCCGCCGCTTCTTTTTTATGCTTGGGTAGCCGCGGATCGATCTTGTAACTCCAGATCCTGCGGGAAATGTCCAACGATGTCTCCGGATCGCAGCGCGTCGCGATGGCCCAGAGAACCTGTTCGAGGTTGTAGGGATCGATGTCATCATCGACCACAATGACAAATCTTCCATGATACCCGGCAGTCCCGCCGATGGCTCCATGGGCCGCTCTCATTGCGTGGCCGGGATAGGCCTGTTTCAACGAAATGATGCACATCCCCCACGAGTAGTTGACGGCTTTGATGTCCGGAATCCCCAGCGCCTCCAGCTCGTTCCAAACCAAGATTCCGCGCGAGGAAAGAATTCCCCGGCTGCTCCCCAAAAACGGCGGCGCGCCGAGAATGATCGGGTCGTTGCGATAAAGGATGCTTTTAATAATCGTGATCGGCGCCGGCCGCGCGCCGCCACCGTAGTATCCAGAGAACTCGCCGAATGGACCTTCTATATCCGTCCCAGCGCCGGGCGGCAACATCTCGCCTTCCAACACGACCTCGGCGGTCGCCGGGATCGGCAGGTCCGTCACTGCGCCTTTGGTAACTTCCACGGGCGCGCCGCGCAGCCAACCTGAAAAGCCGTATTCCGAAACACCCCAATTCAAATTGGTCCCCGCCGTGACCAAGAGCGACGGCTCTTGCCCCAAGAAAATCGCCACGGACAAGGCTTTCCCTTTGCCCAATATTTTTTTCTGATCACGTCGCCATGATGACCGGAGCCGATATGGGCGACGATTTTGTTTTTGCCCAACAACATGAATCGGTACGAGCCGACGTTGACAAAGCCCGACTCGGGATCCCGAGTTACAGACGAGGTCGCGCAGATATACGGACTGCCATCTCGTTGATGCCACTTGGGCCACGGAAATCGCATGAGATCGACGTCGGATCCGAGCAAAACGTTCTCCTTGACCGGCGGGTTTTGAACCTCAACCGGCTCGACCGGCACAAATTCCTTGAGTTTGTTTTTCCAATGGAACACCGCTTCGGGGTCGGTCAGATCATTGGAAACTCCGAACACAAGCCGCTCTCTGGTTCGGTTCGACAGAAAATTCGTCAAGATGCGGTAGCCCTTTTCGAATCCCTGAATCGAGTCGAAAAGAACTGCCGGGCATTTCTTTCGAAAAGCCGCAATTTCGGTGATCGCGCCGATTTCCAGATTGCAACTGGCTCCCTCGATCACTTTGAGCTGGTCGAGTTCTTCCAATGTCGAGATGTAATGTCTTAGATCGCTAAAAATCACGCCCTTCTCCTGTCGTACGTTTTCGCTCCCAGATTTTTTTCGTTATGGAGAATCGTGACCTCGATCGGGATGCTCCGCGACGCCGAAACAAACGCCGGACAACGTCTCGTCGCCGCTTCCACGATGGACTGGATCGCGTCAGACGAGTTCGCGCTATCAATGGTGACTTTGTAAGTAATCCGGGAAAAACCTCGTTCGACTTCCCGATCCGCATCGCCACCCCCAGCTTCGATGAAACCGGAGATCTCACCTTCGAGCTTGCTCAACTGAACGTCGGCCACTGCCGCGCTTTTCACGCACCAGACCTGATGGCACATCATGATCCCGGCAAGAAAATACCGGAGCGGCGCCGGCCCGGCGTCATGCCCGCCGGCTTCTTCGCCTTCGTCGGAAATAAAGCTATGCCCCTCCACCGTGGCGCGAAACTGGAGGCCGTGGAGTGCTTTGGAGTTCACCGTCGTAACGGGCCGCTGCGGCTCGCCCTCTTTGCGCGCGCGGCGCTGACTCAGTTGCCGCGTGGCGATTTCTTTTAGGTTGGCTTCCACCTTGAACATTGCTTCCTCCGAGTTTACTCTGAGCTAATGACGACTTGAACGTTTTGAACGGCTTGAACCCTTTGAACTTTTCCGGTGATCTACGGCTTCCAGCCGGCTTTTTTCAGTTCCGCTTCCACGTCCGCCGCCAGGCTCAAATCAAAGACCTCTGAAATCTCCACTTTTCGTTCTATCTTTCTCGTCTCTCTCGCGCGTTCGATCACTTTTCGCATGTTGCTTTGCTCAAAGCCGCCGCCGGGGTTATATCGGCGCAGTTCGTCGACAAACGTTTCCCGCGCCACCTTGCGGTCATCGATGCGCAGAACCTTCTGGATTATCGTGAGGGTTTCCTCCTGCCGCTGGCCAAAAAATAAATGCCCCTTGAGCGTCGCGCGCAAAAAATTGCGCAGCACGGACTTCTCGTTGGTGATCATTTCATTTTTCACGATCAACGGGTGGGATACGTAGGGGGGCGGATCGTACTCGAACATTCGATATCCGTCCTTGAGCGCTGCCAACGCCTGCTGCGAGCCCAGGAGCGTTGCCTGCACATTATTGCTTTTCAAGGCGGCCAGTCGCACCGGAACTCCGCCGGTTGCCAGCAGCAGGACGTCCTGCATGGGTCTTAAACCATGGGCGAGAAGAATTTCTCTGGTCAAGAAGTCCGTAAGGGAGCCGATCGCGCCGATAGCGATCTTCTTCCCCTTGAGATCTTCCCAGCTTTTGATTTGTGGGGCGACAATGAAACGATGCAGGAGAAACTTTTCCCCGACATAGACAACTTTTCCCTTGACATCGCCGGCGACCACCGCGTCGAAGGTGCTCGGTGAGTATGTGAATTGGAACGAATTGCCAAGGAGTCCCATGCTGCAGAGATGGCCTCTCGCGGCGATAACTTCGACATCCAGCTGCTCCTGCCCGTAGTAACCGTTCCGCTGGGCCACCATGAGCGGCATGACACCGACTGAATAGTCCGGCACGCAAACTTTAAACTCGCGGATCTGCGCCTCTGCCAAGCTATAGAGGCCGAGCACGCCAAGAACGAAAAAAAACAACCCTCGAAAAATGCATCGCTTCATGTGAGTCCCCCATTCAAAACAATCGTAATTGCTCACTCAATGGTGAGAAATCCCTGACTGCCATCAATAGCGACTTGATTCAAACCACAATCTTGCCGTTGTCGCACACCACTGTGTCGTCGATTGCCATCGTGATCTTTTCGATGATTCCTTCCAGCCGGAGCACGCTGACGATCTTGCCGCGGTCCGCGCCGTGGCCGATGCCGAAGTGCATGGCGCCATAATGTTTCTTCCAACTCCGCACCGAGTCCGCGTACGGCTGACACAGCTTGCTCAACCCAAGCGCCATCTCGCCGCCGACCAGCCATGAATTCTCATCGCCATAGGTTTCCAAAAACCAGCGCACTTGATCGGCTTCGGTCTTGCCCTGGATGTCGACGACGCGGCCGTCTTTGATCGTCAGCGCTACGGGATTTCTCCAACGGCCCGGCGGAAACTGCGCCGTCACCTCCCACACAACCGTCCCGTTGGCGGTACCGGGAATCGGTTCGATATGCGCTTCGCCCCACGGCCAAGTGCCGCCGGCCAGCTTGCCGGTTTTCGCATTGCGGCCAAAGGGTATTCTGCCCCATCGGTCCGCGTGGTAAGAAGGCGGCATATCGTCGATCTGCGCCGTCAAATCAGTGCCGGCGTCCGATTTGATGTGGATTCTCTTGCCCCGATCGTAGACTTCGCCGACGCGGCGGCCCAGCCCCGAAATCTCCTTCACTTGATCGAGATTCGCCCGGCCGCCGCCTTCCGTGAGGATTTCAACTGTCATCTCTTCCATCAGACACATCGGTCCGCCGCAGGCTTTGCGCATGGCGCGCGATCCCGCCGAGGCGTCGCTCAGCGCTGTTGTTGTCAGCGCGAAAATCGCGTCGGCGCCGCGCGCCGCTTCGATGGCCATCTGCGGCGGGTCGGCAAAATGATGGTCGAGCCTCGGCCACATGCACAACACCGCCTCGCCGCCTTTTTCATTAATCGCCGCCATCGCCCCCTGCCACACCAGCGGGTCCATGGCGTCATCGGTGATCAGTAGAATTCTATCTCCGGGTTGTACCGAACGTACCGGCACCTGAAAACTCTTCATCACCGACATCAACCGCGTGGCTGGACTACCGAAACGCTCCATCATAACCATGACGCAATCTCCTGGTTCACCGCCCCTTCAGGGTTCCCATTTGCTCGTTCGTAATTCGGTTTCGACTTCCCTGGCGAGGCTTAGATCAAAAACCTCGCTTGGCTCCACCTGCCTTTGAATTTTCAACATTTCCCTGGCACGATCCACGACACGCTTCATGCTCGATTCCTCCAGTCCGCCGCCCGGATTATGGCGCAGCATGTCATCATCGTAGATCTGCTTGGCCACCTCCCGGCTCTCGATACGCTGGACTTTACGGATCAGCTCGATGGCCGTCGTGGGATTCTTCCCGTAAAAAATATGGCCCTTCTCGACCGCTCTCAAGAGGGAGCGGAGCATGGGGCGCTGCCGCGCCAGGATTTCGTCCCCTGCGGTGATCGGCGAGGAGAGCCACGGCGGCTGTTGGTACGGCAATTCACGAAACCCCTCTTTGACCGCTTGCAAGGCTTGGGTGGAGGCGAGCAGCGCGGCTTTGACCGACCCCGCCTTCAAGGCCGCGTAGCGAACGTCCGGGGTTCCAATTTGCAGCAGGACGACGTCCTTGGCGGGGTTGATGCCGTGTTGTTCGAGAATCTCTCGAGTCAGCATGTCCGTCAGACCGCCAAACGTGCTGACCGCGATATGATTCCGCTTCACTCCATCGAAGTTTTTGATCTCCGGCGCGACGATAAAACGGTGGCCGAGAGTCTTGGCGGAAACGTAAATCACTTTCCCCTTAAATTTTCCCGCAACCATGGCATCAAACATATTGGGGTTACTCGAGAGCTCCATCTGCCCGTTGAGCAACGCCATGGTACAGATCTGACCGCGCGCCACAAGTACGTCGAGATCCAGTCCTTCCTCGGCGAAATAGCCGCGCTCTTTCGCGATGTAGGCGTGCATGATTCCCGACCCCAAGCCCGGCGCACAGAGTCTTACCTTTTTCAGTTGAGCGCCGGCCTCGGTGAGCAGTAAAGAAAAACTCATTGAGAGGATAAGCGACAACAAGCAACCGACGTTTTTCATGAGCACCTCTCGCGGCGCGAATGCCGCGCCGATCAGCAATCCCGATTTGTTTCTAGCCGCCCAACAATTCCTTCCACTTCTCTTCCATCGCTCCCCGCAACTCCGGCGAAATCCCGACCTTCTCGGGAAAATGCTCTTTCCAATGATAAGGACGTGTCGCGTCGATGATCGCGCAGGAGGCCGTATAATCTCCCTTCTCGACCTTCTCCGGTTCCAGCCGCGGATCGACCCGCGAGCTCCAGATGCGCCGATTGATGTCGAGCGAAGTCCCCGGATCGCACCGGCTTCCCATCGCCTCGAACACTTCGTTCAGATCATGAGGATTAACGTCTTCATCGACGAGGATGACGAAGCGCGTATGGTATCCGCCGGTGCCGCCGAGCGCGCCGAGGGCCGCGCGCATCGCATGACCGGGAAAAGATTGCTCGACCGATAGCACAACAATGCCTCCGCCGTATCTGACGCCTTTAATACCCGGAATACCTAAAGCTTCCAGCTCGGAGCGCACGCGCAAACCGCGCGCGCCGAACAGATTGCGCGCGGTATTGGGAAACGGCGGCGACCCCATGATGATCGGATCGTCACGGTAGAGCACGGCGTGAATTTTTATCAGCGACGCCGGGCTGGCGTCGCCGTAATAACCGCCCATCTCGCCGAACGGTCCTTCGATCGCAACGCCCGCCTTCGGCGGAACAATCTCGCCTTCGAGCACAGCCTCCGCCGTGGCCGGAATCGGCAGGTCGGTATAAACGCCTCTGGTTACTTCGACGGGCGCGCCGCGCAGCCAACCGGCATAATCGTATTCACAATGCCCCCAAGCGGCATTGTCGCCGGCGGCGATGAGGATCGACGGCTCCTGTCCCAGTGAAATAGCCACTGGACATGCCTTTCCCTGTTTCCAATATTGTTTGCTGATGATGTCGCCGTGATGTCCTGAAGCCAGGTGCCCGACGCAAGTCGTCTCATCGATAAACTTAAAGCGATAGGAGCCGACGTTTATGTAGCCGCTTGCCGGGTCGCGGGTCACGGTCGAGGTGGCGCACATGTATCCGCCGCCATCTTTCTCATGCCAGCGGGCCCAGGGGAAAAGTTTGAGATTGACGTCTTTACTCTCTTTAACGTTTTGTTTCACCGGCGCATCGTTGACAAACACCGGCGGCAGCGGTTGAAATTTCTTCACCTCGGTATTCCACCAGCGCGCCGCTTCGGCTTCGCCGATTTCGGGCGGGCAACCATGGATGATTTTCTGCCGCTCGGTGTTATTGAGCATGTTGGTCAGCAAGCGCACGCCACGCGGGTACCCTTTGATCGCGTCGAAGAGCAAGACCGGACAATCGCGCCGCGCGCCGATCATCCCGGTCAGCGCGCCGATCTCCAACTCACCGTCGGCTCCTTCGACCAACTTGAGATGCCCCATCTCTTTCACGACGGATAAATATTCGCGCAGGTCATTAAACGGTCGAGGCCGACGCTCGGCTGCTACTGGTGTTGCCATTCTTTGTACTCCGATGGAATTGACTCATTTCACTAAAGAAAGTTCACCACCGAGGCGCAGAGGGCGCGGAGTAAGGAGTTTTTAATTAAGATATACTCCGAAATCTGCAAACTCCGTGTCTCTGTGGTGAACACCCTTAAATCTTAAACTGGCCCTTTTCGCACACCACAGTATCGTCGATGGTAATCGTGATGTAGTCGGTGATTCCTTCCAGCCGTAGAATACTGTTGACCTTGCCGCGGTCGGCGCCGTGGCCGATACCGAAATGCATCGCGCCGTAATGCTTCTTCCACTCGCGCACCGAGTCGTTGTATTTCTGGCAGAGCTTATTAAGCCCGACCGATATCTCGCCGCCGACAAGCCAGGAGTTCTCGTCGCCGTAGGTCGTGACGAACCAGCGAACCTGGTCGGCTTCGGTCTTGCCTTGAATATCGACGCAGCGGCCGTTCTCGATCACCAGCGTCACGGGATGCTTCCACCGGCCAGGGGGATACTGCGCCGTCACGTCCCACACAACTTTGCCATTCGCCGTCCCCGGCACCGGCTCGACATGGGCTTCGCCCCACGGCCAGGTGCCGCCGGCTAATTTTCCGGTCTTCGGATGACGACCGAATGGGATTCGCCCCCACCAGTTGGCAAAGAACCCAGGCTCCAGACCGCCGATCTCGGCCGTGAGATCCGTGCCGTTGTCGGCTTGCACGCGGATCTTTTTGCCCCTATCTTGCAGGTCGCCAACTTTGCGCCCGAGCGCGCAAATTTCTTCCACGTCCGCCATAGTGGTGCGACCGCCGCCGTCGGTAAGAATTTCCATAGTCAATTCCTCCATCAGCCACATCGGCCCGCCGCACGCTTGTCGCATTGCGCGCGACCCCGGCGTCGAGTTGCTCATCGCCGTCGTGGTGAGCGCGACGATCACGTCGGCACCGCGCGCCGCTTCGATGGCCATCTGCGGCACGTCGGCAAAGTGGCGCGGTAATCGCGGCCACATGCACAGAACCGCCTCGCCGCCTTTCTCGTTGATCGCCGCCATCATACACTGCCAGATCAGCGGGTCCATCGCGTCATCGGTGATGACCAGCAATCTGTCCCCCGGTTGCACCGAGCGCACCGGAATCTGAAAACCTTTCATTGCCGACATGATTCTACTCGCCGGACTGCCAAACCGTTCCATCATGACCATGGCTGCACCTCCTGAAATTTTAGAAATCGTTAGTGGTTAGGAGTAAGGGGTTCAAACTTCTGACTCAGACTTTTGGCTCCTTACCCCTTACCCTTCACCCCTGACCTTTTTCCCTTCGCATCCTCGATCGACTTCAACAACACCTCCGGACTCACTGGTATCCGATTCACCTTTACATTCAAATCAGACAGCGCGTCTTCGATCGCCAAAGCCACGGCCGTGGGCGCGGGGATCGTGCCGCCTTCGCCGGTGCCCTTGCAGCCGAGCGGATTGAGCGGCGTCGGCGTCTCGATATGGGCCACCTCCATACGTGGCACCTCCATCGCGCCGGGCAAGTAGTAGTCCATGTAACTGCCGTTCAGAATCTGCCCGTTTTCGTCGTAAATCACTTCTTCATAGAGCGCGTTGCCAATGCCGTGGGCCACCCCGCCGTGAATTTGACCATCGACGAGCATCGGATTGATGATCGTGCCGCAGTCGTGCGCGACCGCATAACGTTGCACCTCCACGTGGCCGGTTTCCTCATCGACCTTGACTACAGCGATATGCACCCCGTTGGAGTGCGTCGACCGCCGAGGGGAATAGTAAACCGTCGCCTCCAGACCCGGTTCAATGCTGCGGTCCACCATGAAGCCCGACACGCGGTTGGCGGCCTCATTCGCGAGCGCACGGAGCGTGAGTTTCTTTTCCGGCGTCCCCTTGACGAAAATTTCACCGTTCACCAAATCCAGATCTTCACTGCGGCATTCGAGCTTATTCGCCGCTAACTCAAGCGCCTTGCGGCGCAGTTGCTCCGAAGCCTGGGCGACAGCGTTGCCCGCCGTCACCATCACCCTGCTGGCGAAGGTTCCCGCGCCGTGCGGGATTCCCGCGCTGTCGCCGGTCACGACGTGAACATTTTTAAAGTCGACACCGAGGTAGTCGGCGCAAATCTGACCGAGCGCGGTCTCCTGTCCCTGACCTTGGGACGCCGCGCCGGTGAAGACGTAAATTTTTCCGTCGGTGCCGACCTTGACGATGCCACCCTCATAAGGCCCGAACCCGGTGCCTTCGACGTAAGCCGCGATGCCGACGCCGAGGCGAATGCCGCGCTTGCGTTGCTCTAATTGCGCCCTTCGGAAATCCTCATATCCGATAAGTTCCAGCGATTTCTCCAGGCAGGCGGGATAATTGCCGCTGTCGTATTCGAGGGGGTTGTTGTCGCGATAGAGAATCCCGACGCCGTAGGGATACTCGTCTTTTTGAATGAAATTGCGCCGCCGCACTTCGGCCGGGTCAATGCCGGTTTCGCGCGCGATGCGGTTCATGACTTTTTCCATCACATAGCAGGCCTGCGGTCGGCCCGCGCCGCGCACGACCATCGCGGTGACTTTGTTGGTGTAGACCGCTTTGAATTCGAGTTGCAGGTTGGGAATCTTGTACGGCCCGGGAATCGTCGCCAGCGTGATCCAGGGAACCACCAGACTCGTGCTATAAGCACCGGTGTCGTATAGAAAGGTATTCTTGAGCGCGAGAATCTTACCGTCCTTATTAAACGCCGCTTCGACCCAGTGGGTTTGATCGCGCTCCTGGCGGCTGGCGATGAAATGCTCGTGGCGGTCCTCGATCCATTTGACCGAAGTTCCCAAGCGGACCGCCAGCCAGGGCACGAGAAAATTCTCCGGATAGAACCCTCCCTTCGGCCCAAAACCCCCGCCGACTCGCGGCGCAAGGACCCGGACTTTGTGTTCCGGCACATCCATGAGTTGCAGCAGCGTGCGGCGAATACGGTGGGGGCCCTGGCAGGAAGCCCAGATGGTTAGAAAGCCCTCTTTGGGTTCGTAGTGCGTGACGATGCCGCGAGTTTCGATCGCATGGCAGCCGCCGCGATGCACCCGAAGCGTTTCTTTGATGATATGATCGGCCTCGGCAAACGCCCTATCGACGTCCCCCGTCGACTGTTTCATGAATCCGGCGAGGTTATCCGATTCGCTCTCGTGAATCAGCGGCGCGTCGGCGGACAGCGCTTGCTCGATATCCACGCAGGGCGCCATCGGCTCATATTCCACCTGCACGAGCGGCGCGGCGTCTTCGGCCAGGTGCCGGCTGGTGGCGACGACGACGGCCACAGGTTCGCCCACGTAGCGCACTTTTTCATCGGCCATCGGATATTCGGTCAGCGGCTTTAAATTGGGATGCGGAATCGTCAGGGGGAACTTCCGCACCGCGCCGAGATCCTTGAACGTGATCACTTCGACGACCCCCGGGGCCTTTTTCGCCGCCCCCGTGTCGATGCGCAAAATCTTCGCGTGGGCGTGCACGCTTCGGACGATATAAGCATGCAGCATACCGGGAAAATCGATGTCATCGACAAATACCCCTTTGCCGGTTAACAGCTCGTTGTCCTCGGCGCGCTCCACGCGTGCGCCGATGAACTTGGAAGCGACGGCATGCTCATGCCGCGATGGCACTTGGGGCTCGCCCTCGGAGGCTTCCACGATGGCGTTGACGATATTTTGGTAGCCGGTGCAACGGCACAGGTGACCGGTCACCGCCTGGCGCACTTGCGCGTCGTCAAGCGGGCCGCTCTCTCGCAATAACGCGCTCGCCGTCATCAAGACGCCCGGCGTGCAAAAGCCGCATTGGAGCGCGTGATGTTTTTTAAAAACCTGCTGCAAGGAATTGAGCGCGCCGTTTTCGCTGAGCCCTTCGACCGTCAGAATGTCGCTCTGGTCGGCCTGCACAGCAAGCATCAAGCAGGAACGCACCGGTGCGCCGTTATATTGCACCGTGCAACTGCCGCACACCCCATGTTCGCAGCCGACATGGGTCCCGGTGAGGGACAAATCATGGCGTAGAAAATCAGCGAGGCTGATCCTCGTCTCGACTTCCCTTTCAACCGGCTTGCCATTGACCGTCAAGCGGATTCGTTGCAATGCCATATTAGCCCTCGTGCCCCGCCTGGTTCCAGGCATCCGTCAAAGCTCGCCGCGTCAACACGTTGGCCAGCGACCGACGGTAAGATTCGCTGCCATGTATATCCGAGTTCGGACGAATGCTCGCGGCGATTTTGCTGGCCACGCTGCTAAACAGCTCCGGCGACGCTGTTTTGCCGATGAGCGATTCTTCCAGTTGGCGTTCCCGCCAGGGTTTATCGCCGACACCCGTCAGAGCGATGCTCGCGTCCGCGATCCGCCCTTTGTCCGGCACCAAGACGACCGCGACGCCGACGATGGCGAAATCGCCAAACCTTCTGGCGAACTCCACGAAGGACGAGCCCGCCCGCGCCGGTTGCTCGGGAACCGACGCTTCCAGCAGCATCTCGTCGCTCGCAAGCGCCGTCGTCAGGTACGAATGAAAGAAATCCCGCGCGGCGATTTCACGCTTGCCCATCGAATTTCCAACGGTGACCGAGCCATCCAAAGCCAGCAGCGCGGCCGGCAATTCGGCCGCCGGGTCCGCGTGCGCCAGGCTGCCGCAGAATGTGCCGCGATTGCGCGTCTGCTCGTGGCCCACGTAAGCCAAGGCATCGGCGAGCAAGGGACAGCGCCGTCGCACCAGCGAATCGCCCAGCAGCCGGGATTGGCGCGCCAGGCAGCCGATTTTGATCGCGCCGTTCTCGCTCCTGATGTAGTCCAGCCCCTCAATGAAGTTGATGTCAACGATATGGGCGGGCTGAGCTAGGCGGAAGTTCATTAGCGGCATCAGGCTTTGGCCTCCGGCCAAAACCTTGCCTTCTTCGCCAAAACCTTTGAGCAGGGAGAGCGCCTCTTCGGTCGTGCGGGGCCGGTGATAGTGGAAATCTGCGGGTTTCAATGTTTGTTCCTACTTTTTCACGTCAAAGTTGGCCGCGTCGATCTTTCCCTCTTTCCTCGGATAACGAGCCGCGCAGAGCGGGCAGAACATGGAAAAATCTTCGCCTTCGTCATAGATCATTTTGTGCACGTTGTAGCGGTGACCGCACTGTGGACAAGTAATATAAAATTCCGGTGGCATTGAAGTGGTCTCCTTATTTGCGAAGAAGATTTTTCACCACGGAGGCGCAGAGGACGCAGAGACATAAAGAATCGGTAGCTCTGCGAACTGAGTGTCTCTGCGGTGAATCCGTTTTTGTTGCGCCCGTTGCGTGCTTTGCGGCCATTCTCCTCACCCGGAAATTTTCCCCAACTCAGCCGTGCTGACGAAATCCTCAAGTCGGATTCTCGCGATTGCGTCATCGGGCGCCTTGCCGATTTCTGGAAACGGTTTGCCCACCGGCTTGGTGCTATCGATGATCAATCCCCCGACACGCAAGGCGCGCTCCGTCGACGGGTCCTGGCGGTTGGCTTGCAGATCGCGAATGATTTGTACCTGTCCGGAGTCGGCATCGACTCGCGTGCTGATGGAAAACAACACGAGATTGAGATCGAAGGGATCGATATCTTCGTCGACCAAAATGACGTTCTTGATTCGATCCGCGAAGCTTCCCAGGGCCAGGGCGGCGAGGCGGGTGCTCTCGCCGGGAACTCGCGGCTTGAATTGAATGATATAGGTATAGGGGCAGACCTGATTGACGGCCAGAACCCGGGGATACCGCTCTTTGAGAACGCTGTAAATGTAGGAAGCGGCGCCCAGCAGCCCGTAATTATCGTGACCCGTCCAATTGCCGATGCAGATGGGGTTGCGCCGCATGAGAAACGCGGTCGGCGTAAATACCGGTTCCAGGGTTTGCGGCGAGTAGTAGCGCATGACATCGGCCCAGGGGCCGCAAAATTCTTTCTTATGGAGATCGATCAAACCTTCGACAATGATTTCCGCGTCCGCCGGAATCAAAAAATCCGCCCCCAGAGTCTCCGATTCCGTGACCCGCAGCGGACTGTCCATCAGGCCGCCGGCGAAATCATATTCATCGACCCCCCACGCGCAGTTGGATCCCGCCGCGACCTCAAAGACCGGGTGGTGCCCGAGAACGAACGCTACCGGCATTTTGTCGGCGCCTTTGGCGCGGTAGCGATTCATGTACTCCATCAAGTGGCGCGGGTTAATACGCGCCGAGGCGTGCTCGGGGGAATGCACGTGAAGGCGGTGCCAAGAACAGTTATATCTTCCCGACTCGGGCTCTTTGCCGATACCGATGGCGCAAAGCCATCCGGGTTTGGCATCGAACTCGTCTTTGCGGTACACCGGCAGATCGAAGAGTGAAAGCCCGGCTCCCGTGGCGACGGTCTGCTTGACCGGTGCGTCCCGTGACGGGACTTTCACCGGTTTTTGGGCGAGCCGGTTCCTCCGGGAGAACTCTTGGGCCAACTGGTGAAAGGTCACTTCGCCATCGAGATCCAGCGCCACGGCCTGTTTGCGATAGGTCGCCAGCTCCGAGAATAGAAGCTCGCCATGCCAGGTTTTGCCGCTCACCGTCTTAAAGCCACGAAACAACGCCGCCGGCCGCTTGCCGCTCGCCTTGAGCTTGGCAAGAAATGCCGCGGCATCGCACTCGGCCAGGTCGAACGTCTTGCCTTGCGTATCGACCCGCAGCACCTCGCCGGGCCAACGATCATCGAGGATCTTTAAAAAGGTTCGCAGGTCTTTTGCCTGAAACTCCATGCATGACTCCATTGCAACCTGGAATTTAACGCGCGCTCGCGCGGCGCGTTCGAGCTTCAATTTGCCTGAGCAACATGTTTTTTATCTCTTCCAAATGAGCTTTCATGAGATCTTGAGCCTTCTTCTTGTCCTTGCGCTTTATCGCTTGAAAAATCTCTCTGTGGTGGCGCAGTACGGCAAACCCACCATGCGAAACACCCTCGATGCGCCTTTTGAGCACGAGCTTTTCACAGGCATCGTCCAAAATCCTGCACACTGATTTATTGCCGGCGATTCGCGCAACCGTAAGATGAAAATCTTTATTGATGAGATAGCGGTCGACGAGCGGTCCGTTCGCGGTAATGGCGTTACGGTAGGACTTCACATTCCTTTCTAATGCCGAGAGATCATCCGGAGTGTGGCGCCGAATCGCCTCGTCAACGCAGTGGGACTCCAACGCACAACGCAGACCGAACAACTCCACCACCTCCTCAGCGGTCATTTCACTCACTCGATAGCCGCGGTTGGTCAGCCGGGTGACGTACCCTTCCTGGGCTAAGCGAGAAAGCGCCTCGCGGATCGGCGTCTGACTGATGTTAAGCCGCAGAACCAGCTCCTCGTGCGAAAGCCTTTGACCGGGGACAATTTCATGTTTGAGAATCGCCTCTTTGATTTTCTTATAGGCGATCTCAGCGAGACTGAAATATTCCAAGCAGGCCCCTTTCTAGCGTTAACAGAAAAGCAGTTTTGTCTTGATTCTCAGAATCACACTGCGCTACATAGTATATAATTTATAAATTATCAAATTCCCTTTTTGCATGTGGAGCCTCATGGATTGCCGGGAACCGTGCAGCTGCTCGACGAAACCGACACTTTCTATGACATTCTTTTGGATCGCGTCGGCAAACAGATGGCGCAGGGGAAATCCTTAGACGAAATCAAAATGGATCTGCGCTTACCGGAATATCAAAACTGGTCGGGTGGCAAAGAGCGGCTCGATACGAACATCGAAGCCGCCTATCGGGCGCTTAAGAAGGTAAAATAGGCGCAATGTACTTCCTTGAGTTAGGCAACCTTACGACGGTATTCACTGGCCAGATCTCGCAGTGCGCCGGCACCCGCCGGTTCGGCGCGTCGCCCAACAAACCACCCCAGGCGACGGCGAAACACGCGCCGCGCGTGAGTAACCTATGGAGCCAGAGAACTATTTTGTTGACGGCCGTGATGAAAAAGTACTCTGACCCCGACGACTGCTCCGACGACTGACCCCGACGAGATGAACCTAACGAGTCACATCACCGGTGTCGGAGGTTTCGCAGCATCTCGGGCTTCCCGAAGATCGGGTCAATAAGGCCATTGCCAAAACGCCGGCAATTTATCGGTCTACGAAAAACGTCGACCTCGTCAGTGTTTGGCGCCAAGAGCCGCAGAGTGTGTATGAGAAGGGCGGCCCGAGGTTCGTCTAGATAACGACCTGATCATGGAACAATACAAAGGCTACTGGATCACAGGCAGCGCCGATCCAGGCCCGCCGTATACGACCTACTGGGAGATTCTAGGCACCATCTTGAAACCGCACCGCGGCGGCTCCGTGGTCGAAGTGGCGCGATTGCGGCTCCCCGCGTTTACCGTCGAAATCAAAGAACTGGAGGAATGGTTCGGGCTGGAGCTTGCGTGGATCGTGGTGGATGAGTATTAGACAAGTATTCGATTGACCCAATCGAGTAGTCCGTGTTTGAACAAGCCTTCAAAAATATCGACGACGTTCTCTGGAAAGAGGCGGGTTGTACCACCGAACTGGACTACACCGAGCAGACTTCCTGGCTGCTTTTCCTGAAATACCTCGATGGGCTGGAGCAGGACCGCGCTGATGAAGCCGCGCTCGGCGGTAAGAAATACAGCTACATCCTCGACAAACCCTATCGCTGGGAAAGCTGGGCCGCGCCCAAGGGCAAGGACGGCAAGCTCGACCACAACGCCGCCCAGACCGGCGACGACCTTCGCGACTTCGTCAATCAGAAGCTCTTTCCCTACCTGAACGGCTTCACGCAGAGGGCCACCGGGCCGAACACCATCGAATACAAAATCGGGCAAATCTTCGGCGAGATTAAGAACAAAATCCAAAGCGGCTACAACCTCCGCGAGATCATCGACCACATTGATGAACTGCGCTTCCGGTCGCAGACCGAGAAATACGAACTGTCCCACCTCTACGAAGCCAAGATCAAGAACATGGGCAATGCCGGGCGCAACGGCGGCGAGTATTACACCGTGCGCCCGCTCGTCCGCGCCATTGTTCAGGTCGTGCGACCGAAACTCGGCGAAAGCATCTACGACGGCGCGCTCGGCTCGGCGGGCTTCCACTGCGAGACGTTCGACTACCTCAAGAAAATCTATCCCAATCGCACCGTCGCGCAGGATCGCTTCCTCCAGACCCGCACCTTCTACGGCAAAGAAAAGAAGTCCCTCGCCTACGTCATCGGCATCATGAACATGATCCTGCATGGCATCGAAGCCCCCAACATCATCCACACCAACACCCTCACCGAAAACCTCGCCGACATTCAGGAAAAAGACCGGTACGACATCGTCGAGACCAATCCGCCCTTCGGCGGCAAGGAACGACAGGAAGTGCAGCAGAACTTCCCCATCCGCACCGGCGAGACCGCCTACCTCTTCCTCCAGCATTACATCAAAATCCTCAAAGCCGGTGGCCGCGCCGGCATCGTCATTAAGAACACCTTCCTCTCCAACACCGACAACGCCTCCGTCAGCCTCCGCAAGCACCTGCTCGAAAGCTGCAACCTCCACACCGTGCTCGACTGCCCCAGCGGCACGTTCCAAGGCTCGGGCGTCAAGACCGTCGTGCTCTTCTTCGAGAAAGGAACTAAGACCCGCAAGATTTGGTACTACCAACTCGATCCCGGCCGCAACCTCGGCAAAACCAACCCGCTCAACGATGACGATCTCGCCGAGTTCGTGAAGTTGCAAAAAACCTTCGCCGACTCGCCCAAGAGCTGGAGCGTGGACGCCAAGAGCATCGACAAGGCGACCTTCGACCTGTCCGTAAAGAACCCCAACGGTGGCGAGGAAATCGCCCACCGCAGCCCGCAGGAAATCTTGGGCGAAATCGCCGCGCTGGATGCGGAGAGCGCGGAGGTACTGGGGAATATCAAGACGCTGCTATGAAGAACGGGTGGCACACGA
>JAUYJC010000621.1 GCA_030688735.1 Deltaproteobacteria bacterium | reverse complement strand
GCCAGGCCGGCCTGACCCCCGACGACATCGACACCGGGGCGGTCATCGTCACCGGCGAGGCGGCGAAAAAGAAAAACGCCGAGGCGATCTCGGCGTTTTTCTCGGCCCAAGCGGGCAAATTCGTCTGCGCCACCGCAGGCCATAACCTGGAGGCGATTCTCGCGTCTTACGGCTCCGGCGCCGTGCACATGACCTACCACGAGGGCGGCGACTTTACGGTCATGAACGTGGATTTGGGCGGGGGCACCAGCAAGATCGCCATCGTTCAGGGCGGCAAGGTCATCGACACCTGCGCCGTCGAAGTCGGCGCGCGGCTGGTCGCCATGGACGAAAACGGCAAGATCAATCGTCTGGAGGACACGGCGCTCAAGATCGCCAAAATAGCCGGCATCAATCTCAGCTTGGGCGCCACCATGAGCGAAGCGGACAAAGAGAAATTTGCCCAGGTGCTGTGCGACTCGCTGTTCGAGGTGCTGGAGCGGGGCCGGCTCTCTCCGCAGGTGCAAGACCTGTTGCTGACGCCGAACATCGAATTCAAGGACCCGATCCATGCAATCATGTTTTCCGGCGGCGTCTCCGAGTTCGTCTATGGCTATGAGAAGCGCAACCTGGGCGACCTCGGGGCTCAATTTGGCAAGTACGTGCGCTCGCGCGCCAATCAACTGGCCGGCGGCAACATTCCGCTGCGGCCGTCGCAGGCGCGCATCCGCGCCACCGTCATCGGCGCGTCGCAGTACACCGTGCAGGTCAGCGGCAACACGATCTATCTCTCCCATCCTGACCTGCTGCCGCTGAGGAATTTGCAGGTTATCACTCCTGAGTTCGAGCAGACCGAGGCGATTACTTCCGGAGAAATCAAAAACGCGATCGAAAAGGCGCTACAGCGCTTCGATATTCTCGACGCGGACCGGGCAGTGGCGCTGGCGATTCGCTGGGAGCTTGGGCCATCCTATCCTTTGATCCGCACCCTCGCGGAGGGAATAGTCGGCGGGATGAAAGCGCATGTGGATCAGGGACAGCCCGTGGTCCTGGTTTTCGACGCGGACATCGCAAAGCTGATGGGCAATATCATCGAGCGCGAGCTCATTCCCGGCGCCGGCATTATTTCCATCGACGGTATCGATCTCAAAGACTTTGATTTTGTCGATATCGGCCAGGAGCTGCCAGACGCCAAGGCGGTGCCGGTGGTGATTAAATCTTTGATCTTCCGCCACACCGAACATGGCCGCGGGCATCAGCATCAGCCTCATCATTAGGGTTTGGGTTGAGGATGGAGGATAGAGGATTGAGGATCGAAAATCGAGGATCGAGAATTGCCGTCCTCCATCTTCCATCCTCTATCCTCGACCATTTCCATCCTCGACCTGCTGAGCTAAGGAGGGCATTCGATGCGAGAAGTTGTAAGCGGTATTTGCACTTGGCCGTGGTTTTCCGAGCCGCACGGCTATAATTTTAACGGCCACCTCATCCTTCATGCGGGAGGAAATCTCTGTATCGATCCCGTGGAACCCGCGGAGGAAGATCTTAACGAGATTGCCCGGCATGGTGTCGCTCGTATTCTGCTCACCAATCGCAATCATTCGCGCGCTGCGAATAAAGTCCGCGCGCGCACCGGCGCCCGAACGGCGATCCATCCGG
Organism: Deltaproteobacteria bacterium; assembly: GCA_030688735.1. Lineage (GTDB taxonomy): Bacteria > Desulfobacterota > Binatia > UBA9968 > UBA9968 > JACPFE01. The sequence goes on along the minus strand of JAUYJC010000621.1, from coordinate 5,107 downwards.
CCGACGCGCCCCACGCGCGCAGCCAGAGCACCGAGCTGGATGGCGAGTTAATTATCGGCGAGAAGGTCGGGCCTTTGGTTGTGGTAGGCGTGCCGGGAAAATCGCCGGGAGAAGTTGCCCTTCACTGGCCGGAACGAAAAATCCTCATCGTCGGGGATGCAGTGGTCGGCGACCCGCCGGGCCGGTGCAAGCTGCTGCCGGAAAAAGTCATTGATGACCCCGCGCGCCTGCGCGAGAGCGTGCGATCTCTCCTGGGTCTCGATTTCGACATTCTGCTTCCCGGCGACGGCGCGCCGATTTTGCAAGGCGCCAAGGAGCGGCTGAGGGAGCTGGTTAATGCTTTTCCCAAATGAAGCCCGCGTCGCCTGCGCTTGACAGGAGCCTGGGTTACGTTGACTTCGCGAATGATTTCTAATATTTTTTAAGCAAATTCCGATTTTAAAGGTGCTCAACTTTTATGGAAGAAGCAAGCGGTTGGCAGAATATTCTGGAGATTGCTACCAAGCCCGATAACATCCCGATCGTCGGCATGCTCCTCCTCCTCATTTTCTTTACCTGGCTGGGTTTAAGAGAAGCTTTCAAGCACGACAAGCTGATCGAGGAAGGTAAGGAAGACGAGATTCCCAATGAAATGTGGAAGTAGATGGTGAGAGGTTGGCTAGCGGTCGTAGCCGTCCTCCTGGGGGTACATTTTTCGTTTGCGGCGGACAATAGCTCGCGGTTGCAGCAAGACCAGCGGTGGGAAGAGGCGCGTAAGTATCTCGCCGATGGCAAGCCCGGCGAGGCGAAAGCGTTATTCGAGGAATTACTCAAGCAGTATCCAACCGAGGCTGACCTCCATCTGTTCCTAGGTATCACGCAACTGCGGTTGCGTAATCCCGAGGGGGCGGTATCGGCGATCAAAAGGGCGCTCGACGAAAACCCGAGTCACGCCGACGCAAGAACGCTTTTGGGCTGGATCGAGTTGGAAGTCCGCGGCGATATTGATGCCGCGATTAAACAGTATCAGAAGGTCATCGAGCTGCGCCCGGAGCTGGCGGAAGCCTACAGCAACCTCGCCGCGGCTCAAAGGAAAAAAGGCGAACTTGGCGAGGCGATCGAGAACCTCAACGAGGCGCTCAAGCGCAAGCCGGATTTTGCCGCGGCGCTGACGACCCGCGGCGGCATTTTCGTTGAGCAAAATAAATGGGCGGAAGCGCGCCGCGACTTCGAGCAGGCCCTCAAGATCAATCCGGCCGACGACGGCGCGCTTTACGGTTTGGCGCAAGCCTTGCGCGAAGCGCGGGATTACGCCGGCGCGCAGAAGGCTCTCGGGGAATTGACCTCGCGCTCGCCTAATTTTGTTTATTGGCTGGAGTGGGGACGCATCGGACTCATTCGTTATTGGTGGGTATGGTTATCGGTTGCTATCGGGTTTTTTCTTAAAGGACGTTTCACGCAGAAAGCGAGGACAGCGGCGAATGGCTGAAGCGACCAAGAAGCGTAAAGGAACGGCTCTGCTGGCCGTCATGGATGAGAACTGCTCGAGCTGCGCGGGCTCGCCTTTGTGCGAGGCTCATTGTCCGGTGGAGAACTGTATCAATCTGCTTTACGAAGAAGTGCCGGGCGCGGGCCTCAAGCCCTACCGCGTGTTCGTCGATAACGACAAGTGCATCGGCTGCCAGATGTGTTACAGCGACGATCTCACCAAGATTCATCAACACAAAGAGACCGGTGCGATTTTCTACGAGTATGCCAACCGATTCTACGACAGCGCGAAAAAGCCCGTCGAGCCGGACGCGATGCCCAAGAAGATCCTACTCCAGTTGATCGGCACGGAATCCGAAGACCGTCTGGACAAAAAAATCTGTCCCTGGGACGCCATTAAAATGTACGAATTCGAGGACGGCCTGCAGATGGCGGAGCAGTTCTACGACATCACCAAGATCAAGAAAGTCGACGGCTTGTATGTCGTTGACGATGAGGAAAAGGCGCGGCTGGAGGAGAAGCAAAAGGATCTTTACTTTTAGGCCCAATAGCAGAAAGAGAAAACTGTATGGCGGGAAAAATTGAGCTGATGGAAACGGTGCTTCGCGACGCGCATCAATGTCTTCTGGCGACGCGCATGCGCACCGAGGACATGTTGCCGATTGCCGAGAAGCTCGATCAGGTGGGTTACTGGTCACTAGAAACCTGGGGCGGGGCGACCTTCGATGCCTGCTTGCGTTATATAAAAGAGTGCCCCTGGGAGCGGCTGCGCAAGCTGCGCGCGGCGATGCCCAAGACCCGCTTTCAGATGCTCGTGCGCGGGCAAAACGTCGTCGGCTATCGCAACTACCCGGACGATATCGTGCAAGCTTTCGTCGAGCGCGCCGCAGCCAACGGCATCGACGTGTTTCGCGTTTTCGACGCCATGAACGACCTCCGCAACATGAAAACCGCCATCGATGCCGGGCTCAAGGCGGGCAAGATTGTCGAAGGCGCGGTTTGCTATACGGTCAGCCCGGTGCATTCACCGGATTACTTTCTCCGCGTCGCGGAGAAATTGGCGGAAACCGGCGTGCAGATCATCTGTCTCAAAGATATGGGCGGCTTGCTCGCGCCCTACGCGGCCTACGAGATCATCAAGAAAATAAAGTCGCGGATTCCTTTGCCGCTGCATCTTCATTCCCATTGCACCGCCGGCCTCTCGCCGATGAATTATATGATGGCCATCGAGGCGGGCGCGGATATTCTGGATACGGCGATCGCGCCGCTGTCGCAGGGAAGCTCGCAGCCGGCCACCGAGCAGATGGTGGCCGCGTTGATGGGCACGCCGCATGATACCGGGTTGGATCTCGGTAAGCTCGGTGAAATCGCGGAATATTTTTACCAGGTGCGGCGCAAGTACGCAGAGTTTGAAAGCCCGGTCAACAATCAGATCAAAGCCGACGTCTTGGTGTCGCAGGTTCCCGGCGGCATGCTGTCAAACCTAGTCGCCCAACTGCGCCAGCAAAACGCCGAGGACAAACTCGAAGCGGTGCTGGCGGAGATGCCTAGTGTAAGAAAGGATCTCGGCTACCCGCCCTTGGTGACACCGGCGAGCCAGATTTGCGGATCGCAAGCGGCGCTGAACGTGATGACGGGCAAACGCTATTCCGTCGTCGCGCAGGAAACGCGCAATTTCGTCATGGGTCTTTACGGCGAGCCGCCGGGCCCCATCAGCGATGAGATGAAGAAGAAAGTCCTCGGAAAAAAGGAGCCGATTACCTGCCGCCCGGCGGACTTGCTGCAACCGGGCCTGGAGGTCGCGCGCAAGGAGATCGGCGGCTTGGCGGCGAGTGAAGAGGACGTGATTTCTTACGCGTTGTTTCCGGAGATCGCGAAGGAATATTTCCTCTCGCGGGACGGACGAACTGAAAGGCAATAGGCAATAGAGGCGGAAGCAAGGCGCGCCCCGCGCCTGCCTGCTAGATAATCTTGTTCAGCGGATACTCGATAATCCCCACCGCGCCGTTCTGAATCAGCTTCGGAATCAAGTCGCGCACGATATTTTCCGCAATCACGCTTTCGACGGAGTACCACTTGACGCCCTTGAGTGCGGCCGATTGGTACAGCGTCGCGATGGTCGGCGCCGTGATGCTCGGGATGAGTTGAATCACCCTGTCCAGGTCGGCCTCAGGGACGTTCAGCTTGATGCCGACCTTGGCTTCGGCCGCAAGCGCCCCTTGGAGCAGGAGCTTGATCTGCTCGATTTTCGCTCTCTTCCAAGGGTCCTTCCAGGCTGCTTTGTTGGCGATCAACTGGGGACAGGATTCCATCAAATCCGCGATGATTCTTAAGCCGTGAGCGCGGATGGTCGTGCCGGTTTCGGTAACCTCGACGATCGCGTCCACGAGGCCTTGCGCGGCCTTCGCTTCGGTGGCGCCCCAGGAGAATTCCACTTCCACCGGAATGTTTCGCTCGGCGAAGTAGCGCTTGGTGAAGTTGACCATTTCCGTGGCGACCCGTTTGCCTTTGAGGTCTTCGAGTTTTTTGATCGGCGAGTCGTGGGGCACGGCAAGCACCCAGCGCGTCGGCCGAAAACTCACTTTCGAGTAGACCATCTCGGCGACGACAACGACGTCGGAGGCATTCTCCAGGGTCCAGTCTTTGCCGGTGACGCCGGCGTCGAGCGTTCCGGATTCGACATAACGGGACATCTCCTGGGGACGCACCAGGCTGCAACGCAACGTCTCATCATCGACCGTAGGGAAATAGCTGCGGCTGGAACCGGTGATCTTCCATCCCGACTTCTTGAATAGGTCGATGGTGGCCTGCTCCAAACTCCCTTTGGGCAACCCCAGCTTAAGCTCGCTCACTTTTTATAGACCTCCCTGGGGTCGAAAACTTTCTTGGCGATTACCTTCCAGTCCCTCTTGGCTTTTTTGCGGAAGAAGCAGCTCTTGTAACCTTCATGGCACGCCGCCCCGCCGATCTGCCGCACTTGCAATAGCACCGTGTCGTTGTCGCAGTCGATAAAAATATTCTTGACGACTTGAAAGTGGCCCGATTCCTCCCCCTTGAACCAGAGCCCCCGGCGCGAGCGGCTGTAGTAGTGGGCCTTGCCGGTTTTCACAGTCTTGTCCCAAGCCTGCTTGTTCATATAGGCGACCATCAGAACTTCGCGCGTGCCGTGGTCCTGGACGATAACAGGAACAAGCCCATCGCCCTTCGCAAAATCGATTTTTTCCGCTGCCATAGGGATTTACCTTAAGTTTGTTTAGGTAACATATCTATGGGGGGGCTTCAAACAGCAATGTGGGGGGGGCGGGTCGAGGCAGTGGCAATAGGCAAGAGAAGACAGTGGCAGGAGGCAGAAAGCAGAAGGCAGTAAGAGAGACAAAGGGTCTTCCATTTTCACCTTACCCCTCCCGTCTCCGAGCGGATGATTGAGCCTCTTGCAAAACTCTTGGACGCAGCAATGCAATTTTCTGCGAATTCATGAGATTCTCGATCGCCATGGATCTACTAGGCACTTTATGGGCGTTCATCGGCGCCCAACTCACTGGATTCGCATAGGGTTGCCGTGGCCCTACGAGTGCTGCGCAGATCTCCGCCGTGGCGGTCGCTCGCTGGCCTGGCGTTCTGCTTGTGCTGGCCGGGCTAC
>JAUYJC010000610.1 GCA_030688735.1 Deltaproteobacteria bacterium | reverse complement strand
TCGTTCAGCGTCGAAACGATCCCCGGCGGTTTATGAAAAGCGAAATATCGCGGTGAGGTTGGTAGCTTGATCCTTTTGCCGTCGACTTTGATGCAGTCGTGCGCCGCATCGGCCTGCGAACCCAGCCGGACGATGGCGCCGTTGACCGTCACTCGGCCTTCGGCGATCCAGCGTTCGGCCTCCCGTCGCGACGCCAGACCGGCCCGGGCGAGTATTTTCTGTAAGCGCTCCATGAGATGATCCCATCAAGACTCTTCGGTGCTCTCCAAAGGGAGGGAATCGCCTTCGACTTCCGGCAGCGTGATCTCTTCCATCTCCTTCAAGGTCGGCAGATGGCTGAGATCTTTCAAATTGAAAAGCTGCAAAAACTCCGCCGTAGTGCCGTAAAGAAACGGCCGCCCGGGAACATCTTTGCGAGCCACTGCGCGGATCAAGCTCCGCTCTAACAGCGTGCTTACCACGCCGTCGACGTCGACGCCGCGAATCGCTTCGATCTCCGCTCGGGTAATCGGCTGGCGGTAGGCGATGATGGCCAGGGTCTCAAGCGTCGCCCGGCTCATTCTCGGCGGCCGGCCGCCGAGCAGCTTCTTGACCCAATCCGCGTTGACCTTGGGCGTGCGCAACTGGTACCCGCCGGCGATCTCCACCAGACGAATGCCGCGCCGCTCATTATCGAGTTCCGCCTGCAACTCCTCCAGGACGGAACGTATTTCGTCCCGCGCACTTCCTTCCAGAATTTCCCCCAAACGCTGCAAGGTCAACGGTCCGTCGGCGACAAACAGCAAACTCTCGACAATCGATTTAAGATCCGCTCGTTCCATTCTTTCCTTCCTCGGTCTCTTGCATCGCCACTCTCTCAACCGCCTGCTCGATGCCGACGGCGGCCTCGATATGGATCGGTCCGTTCAACGCTTCTTGAAAAATCCGTATCGCCCGCATTTTGACAAGTTCAAGCATGGCGAGAAAGGTTACCACGACCTCCATCCGCGACTTGACCTCGCCGAACAGGGCCTCGAAGAGCAGGTTCCCCTGTGCTCGCAAGAGATCGAGGATCAATGTCATTTTCTCGCGCACGGTGATCTTTTCCAGGATCACCTCGTGGGCATCGTCCTTCGGCAGACGCTCAATCACCCGCCGGAGCGCGCCGAGCAGCTCGAACAGCGAAACTTCGCGAAAGCCCGGAGCCGCAGAGTCCTCGGTCAACGATGTGGCACGAACAAACACGTCGCGCGTCAACACCTCGCGCTGCTCCAGCTCGGTGGCGGCGTCTTTGAAGCGCTGATACTCCAGCAACCGGCGCACCAAATCCTGCCGCGGATCGACGCCCTCATCTTCGTCGGGATCGCCGCCTTCGGCGGGGAGCAGCATGCGCGATTTAATGTGAATGAGCGTGGCGGCCATCACCAGGAATTCTCCCGCCACGTCGAGATCGAGGTTCTGCATCAACTCCAGCGTGGAGAGGTACTGCTCTGTGATCGTCGCGATGGGAATATCGGTGATGCTAACTTCATTTTTCTTGATCAAATGAAGCAGCAGGTCCAGCGGGCCCTCGAAAATCCCCAATTGTACGTTGGTGCTCACAATCCCACGGCTGCGCGCACTTCCGCCATGGTTTCAGCGGCTTTGGTCTGCGCGATTTGATTTCCCCGAGCCAATATCTCTTCCAACTCATCCGGTTTGTTTTCGTATTGGCGGCGCCTTTCGTGGGCCGGCGCAAGATCGTCGATCACATGTTTGATGAAAATCTTTTTGCAATCCAAACAACCGATGCCGGCGCTGCGGCAGCCTTTGGCAACCGTTTCGATTTCCTCCGGCGACGAGTAGACTTTGTGAAACTCGAATGCCGGGCATTTCTCGGGTTCGCCAGGGTCGGTGCGCCGCACCCGCGCCGGATCGGTGATCATGCGGCTTAATTTCTGCTCGATCTCCTTCGGCGAGTCCGAAAGAAAAACCGCATTGTTATAGCTTTTGCTCATCTTCCGGCCGTCTACTCCCGGCAATTTCTGTGTTTCGGTCAAAAGAACTTCCGGCTCTGGAAAAATCGGCCCGTAAATCTGGTTGAAGCGGCGCACGATCTCCCGCGTCAGCTCTACGTGTGGCGCTTGATCGACGCCGACCGGAACCTTGTTGGCCTTGTAAATGGTGATGTCCGCCGCTTGCAAAACCGGATAGCCGAGAAAGCCGTAGGTCGACAGATCTTTTTCCGTCAATTCCCTGATCTGATCCTTGTAGGTCGGGTTGCGTTCCAACCACGGAAGCGGCGTGATCATGGAAAAGAGCACGTGCAGCTCCGCGTGCTCCTTCACGCGTGACTGCCGAAAAATTACCGAGCGAGAGGGATCCAAGCCGACACTGAGCCAATCGAGCAACATTTCACGACTGTAACGGTTGATCTCTTGCGGCGCGGCGTAGTCGGTCGTGAGCGCATGCCAATCGGCGACAAAGAAGAAACAGCGGTAGTCGTTCTGCAGCCGCACCCAGTTCTTCAAAGCGCCATGAAGGTGACCCAAATGGAGCCGCCCAGTCGGCCTCATCCCGCTAAGAATGGTATCCATAGCCGTCCAATTTACAGAAGTCCGAAGTAGAAGTTAAGCAAGAAATCCATCGGCGGCCCGATCACCTGGTCAAGGGTGCGGGTCATTAGCAGAGCGAATATAATCAGAAATCCAAACGGCTCCACCCGCGCCACAAGAGAGGAATGAGGCTCGGGCAGAAGCCCCACCAGGACTCGACCGCCGTCGAGGGGCGGCAAAGGGAAAGCATTGAAAACCGCGAGCACAACATTGATCAGCACGCTGTTTTTGGCCATCAGCGCGATGGGCGCGAAGAAACCGACGAGCCCGGCCAGAGTGGAATTGGCGGCGGCCCCGGTGAACAAGGGAATCGTCAGCTTCAAGAACAGAATCGATGCCAAAGCCAACAGAAGATTCATCACCGGTCCGGCCAGCGCGACCCAGACCATGTCGCGCTTGGGACTGCGCAAATTGTTGAAATTCACCGGCACCGGCTTGGCGTAACCGAAGAGAAACGGGGTGTTTGCAATAATCAACGCGAGGGGCAAAAGGATCGTTCCAAAAATGTCGATATGGGCAAGCGGGTTGAGCGTCAAGCGGCCCATTTTGGCCGCGGTAGGATCGCCGAGTAGATTGGCCACCCAACCATGGGCGATTTCGTGAAAAATAACGGCGATCAAAACGGGAATCGCCCAGATCGCGATTTGTTGAATCGTGTCCTGCAAAATTGTTCCGGCAAAGTTCTAATTAATTGGATATTCAGGCTTCTGTGTAGCTAACCCGGCCAACGCTATTTCATTGCAAGGAGTCGGAAATTGCACCGCGGAGGCGCTGAGGTCGCGGAGACGGGGGAGTAGAAAATAACCTCAGTGAACTCTGCGTCTCCGTGGTGAATAGTCTTTCACGGTAATCCCGCAAGACCCAATTAATCATGAATACGGCAAGGCGCACGGAAACACAAGACGGGACGGGAAACGCCGGATCGATGTAGGGGAATGCCTATGCGCCCTCCGAGCGGGCAACCACATAGGGTGCCCCTACTTCCTCCCGCTTTCCCGCGGATGAAACTGGCGATGAACTTCCTTGAGCCTCGCTCCAGTTACGTGGGTATAAATCTGCGTGGTAGAGATATCGGCATGACCGAGCATCAATTGTACGGAACGGAGATCGGCGCCGCCTTCGAGAAGGTGAGTGGCGAAGGAATGTCGTAAGGTATGGGGCGTAACTTTTTTTTCGATGCCCGCGGCCAGCGCGTAGCGGCGGATAAGTTTCCAAAATGCCTGGCGGGTGAGCGGCTTCCCTGAGCGCCCGGCAAACAAAAACGGGCTCGCACGGCCCTTGAGCAACCGCCGGCGCGCCTGGCTCGTGTAGTCAAACAGCTTTTCGCGCGCCCACTTACCGAAGGGCACGGCCCGGACTTTGGATCCCTTTCCTTTGACGGTGAGATAGTTCCCCTGAAAATCGATTTGCTGGGTATGCAGCGACACCAGCTCGGAAACCCGCAGCCCGGCGGCATACATGAGCTCCAACATCGCCTGGTCACGGCTGCCCAACGGCTTAGTGGCATCCGGCTGAGCGAGCAGCCTGCGCAAGTCATCGCCGGACAGCACCTGCGGCAGCTTGCGTGGTCCCGGCGTCAAATGCAGGGAGGGCAACGGGCTTGCGCTCACCTGCCCTTCCGTCTCGAGAAACCGATAGAGGCGGCGTAGCGTGACGACACGGCGGGCCACCGTTCGCGGGCTCAAGCCCTGGGTGCGCAAGTGAGACAGATAGGCTCTGATATGGACCGGCTCGACCTCGCGCCAAGCGCAGAGGCGCTTTGAGAGGAGAAAGTCGGCCAACTGCGAAAGATCGTGGCTGTAAGCCTCCACCGTGTTGCGGGCGAGCCCCTGCTCCACGGCGACCATGGAGAGAAAAGAGTCGATCGACGAGCTAAGCGATTCTTTCATTCTGTTCGGGAACCAGACTGTCAACCAGCGATTGGCGAATCGCCTCCACACGGGCCGGTTCGGTTACTTTACCGCCGTTTTCATCGGTCACATAGAACACGTCCGCGACCTGGTCCACGTTGGTCGATATCTTGGCCACGTGGATCGAAAGGCCGAGGCGGTGAAGCCCGTAGGTGATCGTGAAGAGAACCCCGATGCGGTCTTCAGTGAACACCTCGATGATGGTGAACCCATCCGATGCTTCGTTGTCGATCTGAACCACGGTGCTGACGTTGGGCGCCCGCTTATGCACAAAAGGGGAACGCTGTGAACCTTCCACCAAGCGCGCCACGTCGATCCGCTCCTCCAGCACGCCGTCCAGGCTGGAGCGGAACCTGGCCCATTTTTGCTCCGCCATGACGAGCTCTGGATGACCGTGATGAGAAATCCGAAAAACATCGAGGATGCGCCCGTCGCTAGCGGTAAAAATTCTCGCGTTCAGAATGTCCAGGTTGAGCGCGGTCAGCACGCCGGTGATCGACGCGAACAGGCCCGGGCGGTCCCGGGTACAGACGACCACGGAGGTGCAATCCCGTTCCGGAAAATGACGCACTGAAGTCACCGCACCCTTGCCGGAAAACTCCGTCAACAACTCGAAATGGTCCGGCATGTCGCTCTCGGGGGTGGAAAGAAAATATCTCTCCGGCATAGCCTCGACGAACCGATTGACGCTCTCTTGATCGTAATCTTTTGCCAGTTGGCGGCGCGCCCGCGCCTGGATCCGCCGCAGGACCGCCCTGACATCTTCGCGTTCGAATTCGCCCTTTTCCATTTCCTCGAGGAGATTCAGCGCCTTGATGTAGAGCTCGCCCAACAACGAAGCCTTCCACGGATTCCACACGTCGGGGCCGACGCCTTTGACGTCGGCAAAGGTCAGGAGGTAGAGCATTTTGAGGTTCTCAACACTCCCCATCGTTTTGGCGAAATCGAAGATCGTTTTTTCATCTTCCAGGTCGCGGCGAAAGGCGGTATGGGTCATCAGCAAGTGGTGGCGCACCAAGAATTCCACCAGCGCCCCGTCATCGGCGTTAAGACGCATGCGCCGGGCGATGGCCCGCACGATCCCGGCGCCGATTTCCGAATGGCCGCCGCCGAAACCTTTGCCGATGTCGTGAAACATGAGGCCGAGATATAACAGTTCGATTTCTTCCGCCTCCCGGGCCAATTGAGTCAAAAGCGGCAGCGCCTCTTTATATTCCCCCGCTTTCAACAGCTCGATTTCCCGAATCAGCCTGAGCGAATGTTGGTCGACCGTATAGAGGTGATAGGCGTCATGGAGGACCATGCACAACAGCCGCCCGAACTCCGGAATAAAGGCGCCCAACACGCCGCAGCGATGCATCTCGGAGAGAGTTTCGTAGACGCGCTCTTTCCACTTGAGGATGGCAAAGAACGGCAGGTTGGCGGCGGCGGAGCGGCGAAAGGTGTCGTCGATCAGATCCAAGTGCTCGCGCAGGAGCTCCCGGGTTTCGTGGGCCAGCTCGCAGCCGTATTTCTGCATATCTTCGAAAATGCGGACCAGGTTCGCCGGATCGGACCGCAGAACCGCGGCCTTGGTGACCGAGAGATGCTTGCGCGACAGCCGAATGCCCTCGCGCAAGGTACGGCCGAACGAGTAACTTGCGCCAAACAAGGGCCGCTCGTGCTCGATAACGCGATGGATGATCAGCGACGTCAAGCGGCTGATCTGGGCGGCGTGCAGATAGTAGCTGCGCATAAAGACTTCCACGCCGCGCAAGGTGCCTTCGCCCTGGAATCCGAGGGCGGCGCCGACTTTTTCTTGGTCGGCGAAAGTCAGCTGGTCGTGGTGTTTGCCGCTGGAAAAATGCAGCTCGTTGCGCACGCGAAACAGAAAATCCTGCGACTCCTTGAGCTTGGCGACGTCATTGGCACTAACAATGCCGCCCAAGGCCAGCGTGTCGAAGTCCTTGGCATTGATCTTAACCCGGGCGATCCAGCGGGCCGTATGGATGTCGCGCAGACCTCCTTCGCCCTCTTTCACTTCGGGTTCGAGCAGATACACCGACCCGCCGTAGCTTTCATGGCGCAAACGGCTCTCTTGCTGCTTGTCTTGAATAAATCGAGCGACCCGTCTCTTGATCTGTTTTTTTTCCAATGCCTTTTCAAAGTCGCCGTAAAGCGAAAAATCCCCGCACAAAAAACGCGTATCCAAGATCGCCGTCTTGACCTTCAAGTCGGCATCGGCCAAACGGATCGACTCGGCGATCGTCCTAACGGCGCTACCGACCTGCAGACCTGCGTCCCAGAGCGTATAAAGGATGCGTTCCGTGACCGACTCGAGGAAGGGAGACACCTTCCACGAATAGAGAAACAACAGATCGATGTCCGACTGGGGGTTGAGCTCGCCGCGCCCGAAACCGCCCTGGGCGACCACCGCGCAACGCGGCGTCTGGCCGGGAAAGCGGCGGTTGAAATCATCGCTTGCGGTCGCATAAATGTGGCGCACCAGATGGTCCATGATCGTCGTGTAAGCCGCGACGATTTCCATCCCGCCACTGCCGCTTCGATGTTTTTCCAGCAACAGCTCCCGTGCCTTCTGCACGTAGCTGCGCGACAGCCGGATCAAATCGGCGTTATCCTTCGTTTCTTCGAGCAACGCACGGGAGAGGGCTACGGCGTCCATGGGTGATTATTCGTGAGGCGGATGATCGACGGCACACAAAAAGTTGACCGTGCGATTATCGTGGCATCCTTTTCGTGTTCAGATCAAGAGTTCAAAATGCTCAAGCCGTTCAACCGCTCCGCTCAAACGGTTTGAATGATTTGAACGGATTGAACGGTTTCGTTTATCACGTTCAAGTCGTTCCAATCGTTAAATTCCCCTTCTTGATCCTCCCCCGCGACGCGCTGATCAGTGGCCGTATGTCCCCGCGCTGGACACTGACAATGATTTGTGGCATTGTTTGCGTGGATGGACAACAGGGTGGTGGTGTGTGGACGGATAATTCCGCACGCAGTGATAGAACGGATCAAGGCGGCAATGCGCG
>JAUYJC010000604.1 GCA_030688735.1 Deltaproteobacteria bacterium | reverse complement strand
TGCGCCACCTGGGTCCATTCCGTATGCCAGCTCTCCAGGTTGAAGAATTTCACCCGCCGCGCGACACCGCGGATGTCGGGATCGGGGTGATTGGCCGAAATCTCCATGCGTACTTCTAACTGTCCGCCGCCGGGTAGACCTTTCGCCGGATAAAGCTCCATTTCCGCTTGCGCTCGGTTGAGAACATCGCCGCCGGTGTCGTTAGCCATCGTTTGCCTCCCTGTTCAAATCGTTTTTGCGCTTGCTACCTTCCTTGCCCCAGCAAGGGCAAAAATTCAACAGGCCGATGGAACCCGGTTCAAACCGTTCAAGTAGTTCACGCCGTTCAAATCGTTTAACGCGGGCGGCGCGGGCGTCGGCAAGAATCGATGAAGAAAGAAAAGATTCGGCGTTGGGCAACGTGTTTCGGCGCCAGGACTTCGGGGTGCCATTGCACGCCTAGCACGAATGAGTGGCGCGAGCTCTCGATCCCTTCGATCAGTCCGTCCTCGGCGGTCGCATTGACGATCAAGCCTTTGCCTATTTCCTTAACCGCCTGATGGTGCGTGGTGTTGACCTCCATGGTGCGCCGCCGCAGGATGTCTGCTAACTTCGTGCCGCGCGCGATGATCACTTTGTGGCCGCCGATTTCTTTTTTGGTCCCCTGTTCATGTTGATCCGCGTGCGGGGCTTGAGTGGCGATGTCTTGATAGAGCGAGCCGCCGAGGACGACGTTGATCGCCTGCGCGCCGCCGCAAATGCCGAGCAGCGGCAGATCCCGCTTGAGCGCCAGATGGGTCATCTCCAATTCGAACTCCGTGCGCTCTTCTTTGATCGCGCCGATTTCCTTGATCGGTTTTTCGTTGTAATAGCTGGGGTGAATGTCGAAGGCGCCGCCGCTGATCACTAAACCGTCCAGCCGGCCGATGTACTGCCGCATCAGCGCGCTGGAACCGGTGAAGGGCAAGAGAAGCGGTATGCCGCCGCTCATCTCCACCGCGCGGTTATAGCGGCGCGGCAGAAATATCATCGGTTCATTGCTGGCAGTGAAGCGCCGCTTTGGCGCTGCGGAGATATCGGCCGTAATCCCGATCGACGGGGGGGGATTTCTGCTCATCTCTGGGTTTCGTAAAGTTTCTTATAAATTCGATGGTTTCGCATGACAAGTTTAACATAGCCGCGAGTTTCGAAGTAGGGGATGCGCTCGACGAACTCTTCGATATCGTCGGTGACAATCTCTTTTTCCCAGCGGTCTACGGCGGCCTCGCCGGCGTTGTAAGCGGCGATGGCTTTGAACCAGTTGTTCGAGTAGCGCCGGAGGAGGTCCTTTAGATACTGGGTGCCGAGAGTAAGATTGACTTCCGGTTCGAACAGGTTCTCGTTGGAAGGCGGTTCAAGCCCGACCTGCTTGGCGACCCGGCCCGCAGTGGAGGGCAAGAGCTGCATTAACCCTAACGCGAACGCCGGCGAGCGCGCCCGGGCGTCGAACAGGCTCTCCTGGCGAATCAACGCCAGAATCAGAAACGGGTCCAAGTCCCGTTCCTGAGCTTTTTGTTGAATGGTATCCCAGTAAGCCAGCGGAAAACGATAGAGATTTCGTTCGCCATTTGAAGCGGGGACTTGATTGGCTACCGCGACGCTCCGGCCGTAGGCTTGGGCGCGAAAATATTCGCGCATGAGCAATGACCGCAAGCCGGCCTGTTTTCTCGAATAGAGATTAGCCTCGTCCAGTTCCGCCGCCGCCAGGCGGTTAAGCGACGTCGCCGCAAGCTCGCGCGCCCGAACCAGATGGAAGGAAAATTCCGAGTTCATGGGCGGGTCGGCTTCATTACCGGCGGGTGGCATGCTGATTTTCGATTCCTCGACCGGTATACCTAGACGTTCCAGCGCGCGCGCCGCGAGAGCTTGATAATAGGACTCTGCGCCGCCGTTGACGAGCTGGCGATGGAGCTTCTTGGCGGCTTCCAGATCGCCCGATTTCTCCGCGGTCCGAGCCTGCCAATAGAGCGCCGCCGTGCGCCAGGAGCTGTCGCCGCTCCGTCCGGCGAGGTCGCCGAAGGAAGCAAAGGCGGACGAAAAATCTCCCGAGCGGTAGTAAAGCCATGCCAGACGCCAGGTCGCATCGTCGCGCACCTGGCTGCGGGGAAAGCGCTTGGGAAGCTCGCTATAGAGTTGAATAGCCTTGTCCTTGTCACCGAAGAATTCGTAAATATCGGCGGACGCGTATTGCGCGCGATCGACGTAGGTGCTGGCGGGATAGCGCTCGGTGACGCGCTTGAAATACTCGATGGCTTGCGCGTTGTCGTGGCGGTTCCAAAGAATCCGGCCGATCTGATAGCTGGCCTTGGGCGCCTCGGCAGTCTCCGGGTAATCACGGGCGATCTGCTCCAGCAGCGGGATCGCCTCGTCGCGCCGGCGCTGGTCGAGATAAAGACCGGCCAGCTTGACCAGCAGCCGCAAGCGAAACTCCGGATCGGTGGCGTCGCCGAGGAGTTTTTTGTAAATCGCCGCCGCCTCGCCGTAGGCCTGCTCGCGCGCCAAACGATCGGCTTCCTCGGCGAGAGATTGCGCTGTGGAAAAACCGAAAAGATCGGGAAATCTTTCGCGCAGACGAGCCTGTTCCTTGCGCGCCGGCGCGGTCCAGCGAGAATGCGGATAAGACAACCGTAGCTGCTGGTACAGCGAGTAAGCCTGGCTAACGTCCCCCGACGCTTCCCGCGCCTGGGCCTCTAGGTGAAGCGATTCCTGCAAAATTTCCTGCCGTCCGCCCCGGGTGGCGCGCAGCGCGCGAAACGCCGAGATGGCCTGGGCGTATTTCTTTTCCGCCAGATCGATTTTGGCCCGTTGCAGCTCGGCGCCATGAAACCAGATGCTTTGCGGATAGCGGCGCTTGAGTTGGGAGAGATAGTTTCGCGCGAGGTCCCAGTTTTTTTCATCCAAGGAAATGGCGGCGAGATAATAAAGACTATAATCGGCCAGCGGGTATTTAGGATCGGTGGTTTTTAAAAGCAACTCTTTAGCTTGAGCATATTGACTGGCTGCATACAAGGCATAGGCCTGGGCGAAGGCGGCGCGCGGATCGCTATCCTGCGCCCCCGTTACATTCGGCTGAGCAGCGAGAACGAGGACTAGCGTGAGAAGGCCAATTCGGACCATGATGCTTGAACAGGATTTTAACGGAGGGCCGGGGGCGATTCAATGCAAATCGCCAAAGGTTAATCAATTTCCCGGTTGCGCCGGGACCGTTTGTGGCGCCTTTAACAAGGGTTAGCCTTGGGAGGGGCGGCCCATGGCGGCGATTTCCTTTGCAGCTTGCGGGCGAATTCGATACAAAGAGGCCACGATTCCTAATGGAGGCTTTATGAAGAAAATCGAAAAAATTCTTGCCCCCACCGATCTTTCGGAGATCTCCTGTCTCGGCTTGAGTTACGCGTTGGAGCTGGCGCGCGGCTGGGGCGCGTCAGTCACGGTGTACCACGTCGCCGATGCCGCGGAGCTGGCGAATTACAAAGCGCGTTCACTCGATGGTTTGATCGAGAGGCACCAGCAATCGCTGTCGCAATTTCTGAAGAAGCATTTCGCGGAGATGCTTGCGTCAGTCGAGATCCGGGAAATCGTGGAGATCGGCGCGCCGGCGTCAAATATCGTCGCTGAAGTGGAAAAGTCCGGATATGACCTCATCGTGATGTCCACCCATGGAAGAACCGGCATCGCCCATATGCTGATGGGCAGCGTGACGGAACAGGTATTGCGCAATGCGACCTGCCCGGTATTTTCGGTTCGCCCGCCCAAGGACACGTCCAAGTCGGGCGGATAATGACGACGTTTGCATTAGAAACTTTCTCAGAGCCATGAAGTTGGCGACCTGGAACGTCAATTCCCTGAAGGTCCGTTTGCCCCAGGTGTTGGAATGGCTCGCGTTGCACCGGCCCGACGCGCTCTGTCTGCAGGAAACCAAAACGGAAGATGCGAATTTCCCGCTTGCGGAAATTACCGCCGCCGGTTATGAGCCGGTTTTCTCCGGGCAAAAAACCTATAACGGCGTCGCGATCCTATGCCGAACCAATCCGAACGATGTGACGGCGGGCATCCCCGGCTTCGACGATCCGCAGAAGCGCGTGATCTCGGCCACCGTCGCGGGGCTGCGAGTGGTTTGTGTGTATATTCCCAACGGCGAGAGCGTCGAGTCGGACAAGTACCGCTACAAGCTCGATTGGCTGGCGCGCCTGACCGCGTGGCTGAAAGAGGAACTACAAAAGCATCCTCGGTTGGCTCTGCTGGGGGACTACAACATCGCGCCGGAGGGGCGCGACGTTCATGATCCAAAGGCGTGGGAAGGCAAGGTGCTCTTCAGCGAGCCGGAGCGGGCGGTCTTCAGAGCGCTGATCGGACTCGGGCTCGAGGACAGCTTTCGCTTGTTCGATCAACCTGAGAAGTCATATAGTTGGTGGGACTACCGCATGAACGGTTTCAAGCGCAACTTAGGACTGCGCATCGACCATATCCTGCTGTCACGGGATCTCGTCAAGTACTGCAAGAGTTGCTCCATCGACCGGGACGTGCGCGCCAAGGAACGGCCTTCCGACCACGCGCCGGTGGTCGCGGAAATCGAGATTTAAAAAACGTCAGCCGGAGAGAGCGCTGCTAGTGTGGTGTCTCAAAAATTCGCTACCTAATTCGTTCCGTCATTCCGGCCAAGCTGGCGATAGCTGGCGCGAGCCGGAATCCAGGAGAGGGAGGGGGACTGATAGGGGTCGGAAACGGCTCTCGCCGTCCCCGCCCTCCGAACCGTGCGTGCGGTTCTCCCGCACACGGCTCTCCAGTCGGTAGTTTCCTCATCGGGATTGGCTCGCCAGTCCACAGATTGCAATCTGGTGAACAATCCGTGCACCGCGAAAAAGACTCTCGTCTCTTTGGACGCCGTTACCAGCGCCGCCAACATGCGCTCCATTCACTGCGGGGCTTTACTCATTGCCGGTTCGGCCATGAGTCTCTGCGCCTTGTGTAGCCCCTGCGGGCACTGCCGACGCTCGGCTTTCGCTTTGCCTCGTTGTGTCGCTCACGCTTCTACCTTCCTGCCTCCCGTCCCTCGTCGCAGCTTTGCTCTCTGCGCTTCTCGCGGGTTTCTTTTCCCCCGCTGCGGTACCATGAAGGCTCTGACTCCTACGCCGCTCACCTACGGCGCAGGTCTCCCCGCTTACCTCGCCACACCTTCCTGTCGTTCCGCCTCCAACCACGTGAGCTGCCTGGTCATCGCTTCACCACCACGCCAGCGTGACCAGCGATTTTCGGGCTTCGCTCATGGCATCGCAGGCTCGCCGCAGCTCTCCGCCGAATCGAGTTCGTTTGCCTACGGACCGACAGTTCGCCTCCGGCCTGCCTGTGCCGAGCACGGCAGACAGGTTGCTCTCCACGCCGCTTCGGGCCAACGCAGTTACCTTCGGCTACGGAGTTGTGGCATACTCCGACACGGACTTTCACCGTGCTAATGTGGCGCCCTCACGGGCGCACAATTCCCGTTTTCACGGGAATGACGGTGGGGAGACCGCCGACGTCTCTTGCGAACTTCTGAGACGGGACAGCAACGCCCTGCCACCCACCCGGATTTACCGGTTACGGCTCGGGATTCGGCGTGCATATCGTCTGTTGTCGAATGGCGGGAACTGTTGTTTAATAT
>JAUYJC010000598.1 GCA_030688735.1 Deltaproteobacteria bacterium | reverse complement strand
CATTGGAAGTGAAAGGGCTGGCATATGAATCGAAACTCTTGGAGTTTTCCAAAGGCGAACATAAAGCGCCAGCCTATCTTGGTCTCAACCCGCGCGGCAAAGTCCCTACGCTTAAAGATGGAGATTTCGTTCTCTACGAGTCGCTCGCAATTATGAGTTACCTCGATCGCAAATATCCCGATCCGCCGCTCTTCGGCAAAACGCCCGAAGAAACGGGTTTGATCTGGCGCGCGCTCGCTGAATGTGAATCCTATATCGTGAGCGCCGGCGACAAAGTCGTTCGCCCGATTTTCTTCGGCAAAGGATTGGACAAAGTCGAAGAGATCCAACAAGCTGCTCAAACGCTTCGCCACGAGCTCAAGATGATCGACGAGCGCTTGGCCGGCGCACATTGGCTGGTTGGCGACAAGATTTCCGCCGCGGACATCGGCGTATTCCCGTTGGTCCAATTGCTCTTGCGCGCCGCCTCCAAAGAAGCCGCCCAGCCGTTGAATTTAGGCTTGCTCCCGCTGGCGCAAACATCTCCGAACATCGCCAGATGGGTGGGGCGCATCGAAGCGCTGCCGAATTACCGGCGCACCTACCCGCCGCATTGGAGACCATAGGACTGTTTCAATCCCCCGACTTTCCTTTTTGCCGCTATTTCAGTCCTGATAGAAACAACATGAGAATAATTAGGTCAGGGCGGGAGACACGCGTAACGGCAACTCTCCATTGATTGTGTTCAATTACATCGAGCGATGCGACAGCCGGATTTACCTATTTTCGAGATCGAGCAATCGTTGCTCGAAACCCTGACCAAGCAAAAGCGGTTGGTTCTCACAGCGCCCACCGGCTCGGGCAAATCGACCCAAGTGCCGCAGATGCTGCTCGACGG
Organism: Deltaproteobacteria bacterium; assembly: GCA_030688735.1. Classification (GTDB taxonomy): domain Bacteria; phylum Desulfobacterota; class Binatia; order UBA9968; family UBA9968; genus JACPFE01. The sequence goes on along the minus strand of JAUYJC010000598.1, from coordinate 1,974 downwards.
CGGTCTGCTGGGCGATGGCCAAGTAACGGTCTTGCAGCCGCGCCGGTTGCCGACGCGCATGCTCGCAAAGTGGGTCGCGCAAACGCGCGGCGTAAAACTCGGCGGCGCGGTGGGCTATCAGATGCGGCTCGACAACGTAACCTCTCCCGCCACGCGCATCTGTTACGCGACCGAAGGGGTGTTGCTGCGCCGGATGCTCGCCGATCCCGACTTGAAGGGCGTCAGCGCGATTCTGTTCGACGAATTTCACGAGCGCCATCTCTACGGCGACATCACGCTGGCCCGCGCACTGGAAATCCAGGAATCGACGCGGCCCGATCTCATCATCGTCGTCATGTCGGCGACGTTGGATGTCGCCACGGTCCAGAAATATCTTCACCCTTGCGCGCTGTTGTCGTCGGAAGGCCGCACTCACCCCGTGGCCATCGAATATCTCGCCAAACCTGCCGGAGACGCGCCCGTCTGGGATCTCGCGGTCAAGGAGCTCCAACGCCTGGTGCGCCAGCATCTCCAGGGCGACGCGCTCATTTTCATGCCCGGGGCCTATGAAATCGCTCGTACCGTCCAGGCCGCGCGCGCCGCGCTCGGCCAACCGTTCGTCGTTTTTCCACTGCACGGCGAATTGCCGCCGAACGATCAGGATGCGGCGGTGGCCCGCTATGACCGGCGCAAAATCGTCGTCGCCACCAACGTCGCCGAAACCTCGCTGACCATCGACGGCGTACAGCTGGTGATCGACAGCGGCTTGGCGCGTATCCCCCGCTACGATCCCTATCGCGGCATCAACACGTTGCTCGTGGAAAAAATCAGCCGCGCCGCCGCCGACCAGCGGGCCGGCCGTGCCGGACGCACCGCACCGGGACACTGCCTGCGTCTATGGACCGTTCATGAGCAGAGCGCACGTCCTGCCCAGGAACTTTCCGAAGTGAAACGGCTGGACCTCTCGGAGGTGCTCCTCACGCTCAAGGCGAGCGGCGTGAAAAACGCGAGGTCATTTCGGTGGCTTGAGGCCCCCGAAGTGCGGGCGCTGGAGCGCGCCGAGCTGCTGCTCGCCGACCTGGGAGCCGTTGACGCCGCGACGGGCGCCATCACCGCGCTCGGACGGCGCATGCTCGCCTTCCCGGCGCATCCGCGCTACACGCGCATGTTGCTCGGCGCCCAAGAGTATAACTGCGTGCGCTCCGTGGCGCTGATCGCGGCACTCACGCAAGGGCGAGACTTGCTCATGCGCCGACCAGGAAAGCAATTTGAAGACGGAAGCGACGATCTGTTCGGTGCAGAGACGGAGTCGGATTTTTTCGTACTGATGCGCGCCTGGCGCACCGCCGAGCGAAACGGCTATCACGTCGAGCGCTGCCGCAGAATGGGTATTCACGCGCAGGCGGCGCGTCAAGTCGGCCCGTTGTTTGAGCAGTTCTTGCGAATCGCTGCAGACGAAGGCTTGGATATCAGCGAAAAACCGGTCGATAACACGAGCGTTCAGCGCTGCGTCCTGCTTGGTTTTTCCGACCATCTTGCCAAACGTTCGGACGCCGGCTCGCTGCGTTGCGAATTGGTCCATGGCCGGCGCGGTGTGTTAGCCCGCGAGAGCGTCGTGAAAGCGCCACTCTTTGTCGTCTCCGAGGTGCGGGAGGTGGAAAGCGGCGGCGGCAGGGAGCGAAATTTGAATGTCGTGCTGAATCTCGCCACGGCGGTCAAAGAAGAGTGGTTGCGCGAGCTATTCCCAAACGACTTCAAGGCAGTCCATGCCGTCGCCTACGATCCGACGTTGCGGCGGGTCATTGCCCGGGAGGAGACGCGCTTTCGCGATCTAGTTCTGGAAGAGAAACTCTTAGACAATCCACCGGCTGACGAAGCGGCGAGTATTCTAGCGCGCGAAGTTGCGGCCGGGCGCTGCGCCCTGGAGAACTGGAACGAAACGGTCGAACAATGGCTCCACCGCGTCAATCGGTTGCGCGAATGGATGCCGGAGCT
>JAUYJC010000594.1 GCA_030688735.1 Deltaproteobacteria bacterium | reverse complement strand
GGTGCAATCTCCGAGTCCTTGCACAGAAACAGCGTTGACCAAGTTCACCACACAGAAGCTTGAAAATCCCGGATCATAAGGACCCTATTCTCACAAACCGCTGTTTGGCTTGCGAGCGACGATGGTCGCGAACTCCTTTACGGTCTGGCCTGGGGCCGGGAAGCTGTCGCGGCGAAATTCCAGCACTTCCCATCCACTGAAGAATTCCCGCAATTCGTTTTCGGAAAAAAGATAATAGTGGCCGGGCTCGAACATTTCGAGATAGGTCGTGCCTTCAACCAGAACGTTGACGATGGCCATGCCGCCCGGAAGGACATGGGCCTGGGCATTCGCTAGCAGTTCAAGAGCGCGCTTCTTTGGAAAGAACATCAACAAGCCGATGGCAACCACGGCGTCGAACATGTCGGTTGCGGCGTAGGACTCGAAGTCGACTTCCGCCGCGATGATGGGCAGGGCTTCGGCCAAGGCTGTTTGCCTGATCCGTGTGATCGCGTGCGGACTCGCGTCGAGCGCTATGACGGAGCAGCCACATCGGGCAGCCTCGATGCTCAAATTACCGAGGCCGCAACCCATGTCCAGGACCCTGCCATGGAGAAAAGGCAACGCAAGTTTTTCGAAGGGATTGAGCGCAAAATCTGCCGCGCGCGCCTGGCGCTCGAACTGGGCATCGAAGAAAGCCACGGTCAGATTGCCTTTCATGATTCAGCTCACGCCGTTGCCGTGTTCCGGCAAGAGCAGGATGGCCTTGCATGCTTCACGTAGTGACTCTTAGCGCCGGTTCAATGCCGACTCAATGAAACTGAACGCGAAACGCTCTTTAAACCAATCCGGCGGCAAGTTCTTTGCTTCCATGTTTTCGAGAAACGGCAGTTCTGCCAGGCAAGGAGCGGCGCTCAGGTTTGCTAAAACCTCACGATTAGTTTCCGCGGCTAGTGACAGTGGACTATCGATTTGATTCAGCACATAACCCAGCACTCGCAGCCCCTTGCCGCTCGCGTGTTCTAGAGTGAGAAGCAGGTGGTTGATCGCACCGAGCCGGTTCGCCGCGACAACGATCAATGGAAGATTGAGAACTTTTGCGAAATCAGCATAGGTATAGCTCGGCAACAGCGGCACCATCAGACCGCCGGCGCCCTCGACCAGAGTGATATCGTGCTGCGCGCTGATTTCGTTGTAAACGGCGAGCAAGTGATCGATGTCGATTGTCACGCCCGCCCGTTCCGCGGCGATGCTCGGAGCCAGAGGCTCAGGCAGACGATACGGGCAGATTTTTTCGATCGGTTCCCGGCACCCCGACGCCTCTTTCAGGCGAGCGGCGTCCTCGGCAAAAAGCTCGCCGTCTTTGTCCGCGCAGCCGGTTTCGGCCGGTTTCATCACACCGACGCGATAACCGTAGTCTCCCAGCGACGCCGCCAAGCCGCACGCGACAAAGGTCTTGCCGACGCCGGTGTCCGTGCCGGTGATTAAGACTCCCCCGCCCATCGTTACCCCGATTTCGAGGATCGAGGATCGAGGATCGAGGATCGATCCGCCATCCTCAATCCTCCATTTTCGGCTCCGTAAAACCGCTCAAAATCCATCACTCCTCCGTTACCGCGCGAACGCAATCGTAAACCACATCCAAAAGCGTCCTCAGCTCGTCATCCGTGATGCTCAGCGGCGGCATGAGAATGATAACGTCTCCCAGCGGCCGGATCATCACGGCGCGCTCGCGAGCTTCGAGAATCACCCTGTGCCCAATCCGTTTCTCGGGCGGAAACTTCTTCCGGCTCGCTTGATCCTCCGCCAATTCGATGCCGACCATGAAACCCCACTGGCGCACATCGCTCACGTGAGCCAGGGAAACAAACTCTTCGTTTAACCGCTTCTGGAGGTACGTGATCCTCGGCTGCATCTTTTCGACGATGTTCTCGTGCTCGAAGATCTCGAGATTCGCCAGCGCCGCGGCGCAGCCGAGGGGATTCCCAGTGTAAGTGTGGCCGTGGAAGAAGGTTTTGTATTCTTTGTACTCCCCGAGAAACGCGGAAAATATCTCTTCGGTGGCAAGCGTCGCCGCCAGCGGCAAATAGCCGCCGGTGATCCCTTTCGCCAGACAAAGAATATCCGGCGCCACGCCGGCATGCTCACAGGCGAACATTTTCCCCGTGCGCCCGAAGCCGGTGGCGACTTCATCGAGCACGAAAAGAATCCCGTTGCGACGGCAAACCTCGCTCAGGGTGGCGACATATTCCGCCGGCTGCGCCCACATGCCCGCCGCGCCTTGCATGAGCGGCTCCATGACCAGCGCCGCCAACGTATCTCTCTCTGCTTCAATCTTCTTCTCGGCTTCCTTGACTGCAGCGTTCAGAGCATCCGCTTCGCTCAAGCCCTGGCAATAGCGAAACACATGCGGCGGGGTAAGGCGCATGACCGGAAATAGCAGTCCGGCGTAAAAGCGATGAAACGTTTCGGAGTAGCCCATGCTCATGGAGCCCACCGTGTCGCCATGGTAGGATTCCGCGAGAGTCGCGATGCGCGTGCGCTGGGTCTCCCCCTTGAGCTGCCAATACTGCACCGCCATCTTGAGCGCGACTTCCACTGCCGTCGCGCCGTTGTCGGAATAAAAGACCCGGCGCAGTCCCTTGGGAGCGATATCGATCAATTTCTGCGCGAGCTGAATGCCGGGCACGTGGCTCAAGCCGAGGAACGTCGAGTGGGCAATGCGGTCGAGCTGCGCCTTGATGGCGTCGTCGATTTCTTTCTTGCGATGGCCGTGGACGTTGCACCAGAGCGACGACATGCCGTCGAGGTACTTCCTGCCATGGACATCGACAAGAAAATGGCCGTCGCCCTGGCTGATGATGCAGGGGTCCTCGGCCATCCATTCCTGCATCTGCGTGAACGGATGCCAGAGACAGTTGTGATCCAACTGTTTGAGCTTGTCGTGGTAGAGCGTCATAACTTGGTGTCAGGCTTCATTTAATTGATTTAATCAGTTTTTCCACAAGCGCCCCCGAGGTTTCGTCATTTTGAACACGATCCGCCAGTTGCCGCGCGAGCACCGAGATAGTGTTGGGCCTGCGATTGAGCGAGTCAGCTACTTCGGCCAATGAATAACCAAAATAGCCTCGGGCGATGCCTGCCACTAATTCGCGCGCCTTTTTTTCTGCCTCGCCCTCTGTTCTGCCCACAACCAAAGGAGCAGCACATCCAGTGTGCCCTGAAACGATCTCGAGGATCTTACGAATCGGCGGTTTAACGGCATAATGGGCCTGGGTTCCGGTAACCTGCCGATAGCGCTTCTTAGTTGTTTCTACAAATCGGCCATCGCCCAGAAATCTCTGTTCAGTGGCTGCGTAAAGCTCCGGCTTTCTACCTTCTCCCGACGCATCAATCACAAATTCCTCATAGGCTCGTCGAGCCCCGGATTCCTTCCGTGCAAGCAACCCTAACACAACCCCGCTCTCGACCGAACACGGTGAGGCTTCGCCCAAGTAAGCTTGGTAGCTGCTCCAGGGGTAGAGTTCGGGACTCTCAACGATCTTCGCCCTGACGGGGTTGAGGTGTATGTAGCGCGTCAACTCTAAGAGATAACTTTCTTTGGCGCAAAGAAGGGCTCGATATCTCCCCTGAAAGAGATGTCCGATCTGCTGGTAGCGAAGGTTGTGCCAGCGAGCGTAGCCTGTGAGAAGAACCTGCATCAGGCGAGAAAGAGGAAATGCTTCTTGCTCAAGCAAGAGATGGAAATGGTTGGGCATCAACACGTAGGCATACAGATGAAAGTGGTAACGGGTAACGTTGCGATCCAGCGAGTCGAGAAATTTCCGGTAGTCTTCTTCGCCGTGGAAGATGGGTTGCTGCCGGTTGCCACGTGCGATCACGTGATAGAAAGCGCCAGCGTACTCTATGCGGGGTGGGCGAGGCATGAAGGGAAACTATCATGGGGCGATTCCCGGAGCAATAAATTCAATAAAATGAAGCCTGACACCATGGGTGAGATTTCTTAATCTTTCGCTTCCTTGAAAGTTTCCAATGCCTGGTTGATCTGTTTATCCGTATGCGTCGCCATCAGGGTTATGCGCAGGCGCGAGGTCCCCGGCGGCACGGTCGGCGGGCGTATACCATGCGCGAAGACTCCCCGTTTTAGTAACCGTTGAGACAATTCCATGCATCGGTTTGCGTCACCAACCATGAGCGGCAGGATCTGACGGCTGCTATCCCCAAGTAGGTAGCCCAGACCGTGCAATCCCGCGCGCAGCCGCTCAGAGTTATCCGCCAAAGCCTGCCGACGTTCTGGCTCCTTGCCAACTAAATCGATCGCCGCGATCCCCATGGCCATGACCGCCGGAGGCAGCGAAGTAGTGAAAATAAAACTGCGGCAACGATTGATCAACAGCTCGCGCAGCGCCTTGCTGCCCGCGATATAGGCGCCGAAGCCGCCTAACGCTTTACCCAGGGTGCCCATTTGCACGAACACTCTCTCACCTAGTCCTAACATCGCCACCAGCCCAGCGCCATTGGGTTCATACACTCCCGTGGCGTGCGCCTCGTCGACCATGACCATCGCGCCATACCTTTCGGCGAGACCGACGATGTCGGCGAGTGGTGCTTCGTCGCCGTCCATGCTGAAAAGCGACTCGCTGACGATGAGTTTGCGGCGGGCCGGCGTCGATTGCTTCAATTCACCTTCGAGATGATTCATGTCGAGGTGGCCGTAAACCGCCACCTTGGCCCGCGACAGCCGGCAACCGTCGATGATGCTGGCATGATTGAGCGCGTCGCTGAAGACTGTGTCGCCTTCGCTGACCAACGTCGAGACAACCCCGGTATTCACCTGAAAGCCGGAATTGAACACCAACGCCGCCTCCGTTCCTTTGAACTCGGCGATCTTGCTTTCCAGCTCTTCATGCAGCGTCATGTTGCCGGAAATGAGTCGCGAGGCGCCGGTGCCGCAGCCGTACCGATCGATAGCCGACTTGGCCGCCTCGCCCAACGCCGGATGGTTGGCGAGCCCGAGATAGTTGTTGGAAGAGAAGTTGATCACTTCTCGGCCGTCAAGGACCAGCGTCGGCCCCTGATCGCCCTCGACCCGTCGCAACTTGCGATAGAGCCCGGCCTCTTTGAGCCGCTCCAGTTCAATTTCGACGAAATTATCGCCCATGATTGCGCCGATTATTACACCTATCGAGCAATTATCAACCGGCAACCATGAGTCACTGAGGGAGACACGCATAGAGTCTTACGTTTAAAAAGAAAAACTAGCACGAGACGCTCTACTGAGTAATAAATTCAATAAAATGAAGCCTGACACCCAAAACGGGAA
>JAUYJC010000591.1 GCA_030688735.1 Deltaproteobacteria bacterium | reverse complement strand
CCCTCGCCGCATCGCTCGGGTAACCAGCCAGATCGACCTGCCGCCAACGATCATGGGTATTCTCGGCGGCGACTACCGCGGCCCATTTTTTGGCGATGATGTTATCCATAGCCAGAGCGACGACCCTTTCGCCATCGTCATCTATAACAAAAGGCGTTACGGTGTTGTTTCCGACGGTGAACTGATCGTCTTCTCCGATAAAGGCGAACGGATCGGTTACCAACGCGATGGGGTGGATAAGAGTTGGCGGCAGGTGGCGTTTTCGACGGCGCAGTCGCGGCGTGCCGAAGATGCCGCGGCCATGCTTCGGGTCGCGGAAGATCTGCTTGTCGGAGGCCGTTACACCGCGGTTAAAGAATCGACGCTCGGCGCCGGCGCGAAACGAACCTTGTCGAGGGGAGATTGACAGAACGCTCGCCGGTAATGTGGAATTGGCAGTCGAGACTGCTGGCCGAGGCGTTAGCCTGCTCGATCCATGCATGGCATTCGGAGATGGAGAACAAGATGGACGAACTCAAAGTATCGTCGACATCTACGCCGAGCAGACGGGAGTGAAGGGCCTCTACCTAGTGCGGAGAAGTATGTCGACGCGAGTTGGCTGCGCCAGGCGTTGAAAGAGCTGGGTCTGCGATGAGTCAGACGACAGAAAAACTGTCAGCGAAATACTAACGAGGGAGATGGATTTCGTAGTACGTTCGTTTCTCCGTGCTGGTTGCACCAGGCCACACGGCCCAACCCTCCCACGCGCCGTCGGATTTACGCATGCAGCGCGTGTGCACCCGTATTCGACTGTGATCGCGCTCGATCTCTAAGAGGTTGTAGAGGCGCGGTGTAGATTCGGGACGCTCGATGGTGGGCGCGCCGAACGATCCCGCTCCGGCGACATAAACCTTGCGAGTCGGATGAAGGTAGCCGATCAAGTCCGCGCGCTCCTCGTGGACGTGTCCGTGAAGGCATAGTATGAACTCAGCCTGCCGGAGCCGCTCAACAAACGCGTCATCGATAATCTTTTCGTTCCCCGTGATCGGGTGATGCCATACGGCGATGCGTAGTACACGATCATCCTGCTTGAGACGGCCTTCTTTCTTTGCTTTATCGATCTGCTCGTCAGCCCTAATCAGCCCGGCTGATAGCGCTGTCGCGTAGACGCTGGAGCGGTCTTCGAAGTACTCGTCGATTTCCCACGCCGAGTTAAGCGCCAAAAATTGAACGCTCCCTTCGTCGGCGAGGAAGGAGAGGTGTTGCGCGCTCGCGTCTAGCGTGTAGGGCTCCTGAGTCAGCGCGTGGTAGAACTTGCCGAAGTTTTCGAAGCGCCCCGGGTAGTTTGCTGGTTGTTTTACCAGGTAACCATCGCCTTGCTCGACATATGCCCCTTTAACCAATTCCTTTGAATCAACACGACGCTTCTGTTTCCAACTGTAAGCGTCGACGTCATAGCTCAGGTCATGATTTCCGGGAACAATGATGCAGCGTTGCGCCGACAGGCCGAGCCTTTCAATCAGCGCCGAAATGAACTCGTGCGCCCGTTCGAACTCGCGCGGGTCCGCTCGATTCGTCAGGTCCCCAGAGATGACCAGATAATCGAGGCTTTTAAATCCTAGTCCACCATTCGTGTCTCGGATATCTGCTAATAGCGGCTGCCAAAGCGTTACCGGATCCACATCAGCGGTGAGATGAAGATCACTTAAGTGTAATACGCGAATTGGTGGCTTTGCTTGCGGCTCCCACTTGGGTTCTATGGGTGAAGCTTTCTCGATGAGCTCGGGGCGCAGTTTCTGCTCGATGGCCGCGCGCAACGCACGCGCGATATCGGCAAAGGCTTCGTCGCGATTGGACCAGCTGGTTATCGGCTTGCCTTTCGTCGGGAGGGCTTGGAATTTTGCAAACGGCGCCCCATGCCAGTCCACATCGCGCAGTATGATTGGCACCACTCTCGCTTCGCCGCGCTTGTGCATTTCGATGGCGTGGGACATCTCCACCTCGAAGCAGTATCGGGAGTTTAGAAAATCCGCGCTGACAAGCAATAAGATCAGGTCGGCAGAGCGTAGGTTGATGTCGATTTCTCGCGCCCAGTCATCGCCAGCTTCGATATCTCGATCGTTCCAACTAATAATCGCGCCTTCGCGCTGGAGCGCGCTCAAGTGTGCCATCAGATCGTCTTTTAGTAGCTCATCTTTATGCGAGTAGGACACAAAAACACGCGTGGGCTTTATAGGACTGTGGCGGCCCGGCGCAGTTTCTGGCTCAGCTCGGTCGTACCTGCCCTTCAGGGCGAAGATTTCGTGGTCCATTTCAGGCGTGACTTCGCGTGCCTTTTTCGCACCCCTGCTAATCGGAGAGCGCAGCTCGCAGGCTGGGCAAAGGACATCGTTATACCCGTCGTCGATCCTTTTCAGTACGAGTTCTTCCGCGAATTCGTAACCGCACTGGCAGGTGATCCCCAGAACTTCCTTGATGTCGACGCCATGCTTACGCAGATGGTCCTCGACCGCGCTAGTGAAAAGATCGCGAACCTCCGTATTAACTTCCTTGCTAAAATACAGTTCGAGATGAGCGAGACCGCTCTTGCGGTCGATCTTGCGCAGGCCGCAGATGCCTTTGCCGGGGGATTCATATTCGGCACGGTCTTTGGCCATGCGCACCCGGCCGAAGCGCCCACTCAAGGCCAAGCGCACGATGAGCGGCGCGTAAATATTCTCGATGGCGCCGGAGAAATCGTAATAAAGCGAGATCGTGTGGCCGATTGCATCGGGGCCGTTATCGATGAGCAACGGAAATTCCGATGGGAAAACCAGCAGGCCTTCATGGCGCAGACAGAGCCCGTGGCTTACGAGGAGGTGAACGACACAGTTCAAAGCGACGACTTCCTGTTGCGCCGGCAGGCGGTCTTCCAGCTTCATACGCGGTAGTGCGATCCGCCCGGAGACGACCAGGGCTTCCTCAACCGCGGGGACGCCACGCGGGTTCACTTTCGCCGCCAGAATGATCGAGCCGGCGTACCTCGCCACATAGCCAATTTGCAGGACGAGCATGCGCTCACCGCCGCCGATCTGCGATTCCGCGATTGCGCCCTGGGCTTGCAACTGCTCCACGACCTGTCCCACGGCTTGAGGGTCATGCTCCTTCGGCGATTTGGCGCGGACTTCCTTTTCCAGTTGTGAATAGGAAAGCAAGAACTCGCCGCGTTGCTGCCATGCGTCGATCACGTCGCGCACCCGTTGGTAATCAGCCGGCCTTGTCGTACGCGAAATTTCGTCCCAGCGAAGCTCGCGGCCAATGGCTTCGCGCAACTCTTCAATACCCCGCGGTGCCTTAGCACTCGTTGGGACGTACCCCTTGGTTTCACAAGATGTCTGAAGTTGTCCGAGCGCCGTATTGTCTACCACCATGTTCGCGTCATCGAGCTTGGTGCCGACGAGAAGTTTAGCCGCGCGCCGGCCGCCCATTTGCTTTTCAAGCCGCAGATTCCATTCACGAACGTCTTCGAAGGCCGTCGATCCGCGCGTGGGGTCGAGCAGCATTAAAGCTAATGTGGTCTCGTGCAAAAAGAGTTGGTTCACCAAACGATACTCCGGTTGGCCGCCAAGGTCCCAGAGAACGATTTCGTGCGTCTCGCCCTTTGTCGCAATATTCGCCGCGCCGACCTGATCCGGACTGAGCTTCCACAACTGCATCCCGTGCGTCGTGCCTTGTTCCTCGTAGCGGTCCTGGGCCAGGCGCAAGGCCAGACAAGATTTGCCGACGTTACTCTCGCCAACCAAGACGATCTTTGCGCTGGCGATTGAGACCTCGGGCTCAGCATCAGCCGATACAGCCGGCAAGACATCGAGCGTAGCAGTAATGATATCCGGATCACCGAGGCGGGTCTGACCGAAGACCGCGCTAACGGGTCTGCGTGCGGCAAATGCTACACCCAGAGAGGTATGCGACGGATGAGATGAAGCAAAAGTTTGTCTAGCTTGCCAAGTCCCGGCGTCCCACAGGCGCACGGTCTTGTCGAGAGAGCCGCTGGCAATAAGCTTACCGTCGGGCGACCAGGCAACGGCGTCGAAGCTGTCCGCTAGATGCGCAAGAACATGGCGGACGTGATAATTGGGAAGGGAACCTGATTCGAGTATACTGTCAGCCACAAAAACCCCTAGGTAAACCCTCGTTGAGAGAGACCGCCGCGTTGCCAGTCGCATCCGACAACGTGTCCGCATATTAATCGACAGAAGCCTTCTTGACAATCGTAGCGGGAATGATCGAAAACTACTGTTATGAACATCGATTTACACTCACACTTTTTTCCCGTCGAAGCGCTGCAAAATCCCGGCAAGTACGAAACCCGCGCGCCAAAGATTGTGTTGGACAAAGACAATCTCAGCGTGACGTCGCAGATCGGCATGCGCGGCGGGCTGGGCGCCGGCGCTTACGATCCGGAGGCGCGGATCAAGGCGCTCGACGAAATGAGTATCGATCTTCAGGCGATCTCGCCTTCGCCGATCCTGCTCTTTTACTGGGAGGATGCGGCTGTCGCCGCTCACTTTTCACGCAAGCAGAACGAAGCGATTCAAGCGGTCGTGCAAAAACATCCGGATCGTTTCGTCGGTTTCGGCAGCGTGCCGTTGCAAAGCGTCGGCGATTCGATCACGATTGCGCGGGAGGCGAAGGCGATGGGGCTCAAAGGTTTGGAGATCGGCAACGCCGTCGGCGACAAGCCGCTCGACGATCCGATGTTCGAGCCGTTTTTCGCCGCGGCCCAGGAGTTGGATATGCTCCTGTTCGTCCATCCTCTCGAAGGCGGTCTGGACGCCGACGATCCGTTGGC
>JAUYJC010000590.1 GCA_030688735.1 Deltaproteobacteria bacterium | reverse complement strand
CGCGCCATTACCAGACTTCGCGGCCAACCGGTCGACCGGAGTCAACTTCGGCGTGGAGGTTTTTTCGATTCACTCTGGCGAGAAGTTGTCTTAAGGACAATTTCTTGTTGTTTTGAACCGGTGTAGCCACGACCTTTCCTTCGGAGACCGCCAAATTTAACACCGTACCTTCTTTTACTTCAGCGTCCTCGGCAAGCGGTTTTGGAATTCTTACGGCTAGGCTATTTCCCCACTTTTGAACTCGAACATGCATCGATGGTTCCTCCTGTGTCTACAAAGAAGATACCGTGAAGGGATCAAAGAATAAAGAGGCGGGAAACCGAGCGCGTCTGCTCGCGCCGTTGAAGCCCGCTATTCGAAGATCATGCTCGTGAACGTCACCGCCGAGCCGGTTTCCGGCGTGAAGGCCTGGCCGTAATGGAGATTGTTTCCTTGGCTGCCGTTAAGCAGGTGAATCAAGGAATAGAGCGGCGAGAAGCCGCAGATCCTGCGCTTGTCTTGATCCTTGGCGATCTCGTTGAAAAAACCGGGGGCATCGCGCGCGGCGAGGCGCTCGACGAGGCGCTGATCCTCGGCTTCGACCCAATTGAGAAAATCGTCGGTGATCGGGTCGTGGTCGCCGAACTGCCGCCCCACGTGGGCGAGATCGACGCCGGCGACGAAACAGACTCGCCGAGATTCATTTTCAGCCAATTCGCGGAGCGCCCGTAAAAAGGTCCCGACGGAAGACGTTTCTTCCGGCGGCGTTCGGTTGATCACCATTGAGTGAAACGATGTGACCAGGATCGGCACGATCTTAAACGGTTTCTCCTGTTGTCCCATGAGCTCGGCGCGCCGCTGCGCGGCGTATTTGAGGAACAGCACCTGGAATTCCAGGGAGTGCTCGCCGCGATGGAGATACTCGTCGGCGAAGAGATCCTCGGCGCATTTTTCTTGCAGCCTTGAGACAAATTCCTTGTCGGTTTCGACCATGCCCAGCGGAGTTGCGAAGTCCTTCGGCGTCAAAACGAACGGGGTTTGGCCGCCGCAGTGGGAGGTGCCAAGTAAAATGTAGAGATCGGCGCCCTCGCTTTCCACCAGAGGCTTATAAGCCCACGCGTAGGCGGGACCGCCGCGGTGAAAATCGATGTGGGGTGCGACGACGGCCTTCGGGGTTAGAGCCGTGCTCTCTCCGGAAGGAAGTCCAGGACCATTCGGCGCGATGAAATAACCGTCGAGCTGCGTTTTCAACTCAAGCGGATCTTCCGTGTAGCCACCGCCCATATGCGCGGGCGCGCGGGTCGGTAAACGGCGAAACTCATCGACGACGGACTTTTGATAAGCGAAAAACCGCTCGCTCGCCAGATAATGGTTTTGGTCGAGCATTTCGACGAAGCCTTTCAACTCATCGCTCATCAGCAGATTGCCGAACTGCTTCGAGTAAGCTTCCTGGATATCGATCATGGTGCGATGACCGTCGAGGTGGGCGAGAATGAAATAACCGGCCGGCGAGATGCCCAACGGCGCGGCGAGATTCAGCGGATCTTTGAGGCAGATGAGGGTCTTTCCCTCATGCTCAACCGGAAACGCCTCGATGGGGCGCAGTCGGGGCCGATCCTGCATAACGAGATGACCGATAGCGGAAAACCGTAACTAGAGTCAAGAGTGGCGGATCGGCGAAGCCGGCTAACCCATCCCGAGCTTTTGCCTGGCCGTCTCGCTGATCATGCTCGGGTTCCAGGGCGGATCCCACACCAGATCGACGGTGGCTTCCACCACGCCGTCGAGCGTGAGAATCTTCTGGCGTGCGTCGTTGGCGATCATCGCACCCATGCCGCAGCCGGGCGCGGTGAGCGTCATTTTCACCGCCACCTGCTCGTCTTTGACTTCCACGTCATAGACCAGCCCGAGATCGACGATGTTGACCGGGATTTCCGGATCAAAACATTCGTGGAGAGCTTCGTAGACCTGTTCTTTCGTAGCCATTGTATTGCTCCTTTCGGCCGCCCAAGGCGGCTCATTTAAAGACTCGCCTAACTCGACACGATCTTCAAACCCTGGGTCTGCTGCGCTCGCTCGGACGCAATCGACAACTGCCCGGCCAACTTAGCGGCGATCTCCAGAAAACACTTGCTCACTTCGCAATTCGGATCCTTGACGAGAATCGGCACGCCTTCATCGCCCCCTTGCCTTAGTGCCGGCGTAATCGGGATTTCACCGAGGTAGGGAATCTTGAACCGTTCGGCCGCCCGTTGGGCGCCGCCGCGGGAAAAAATCTCGTGCTTCTTACCGCAACCGTCGCAGATAAAATAGCTCATGTTCTCGACGAGGCCGACGATGGGGATCATCACCTTGTCGAACATCGATTTCGCACGAATAACGTCCGCCAGCGCAACGTCCTGAGGCGTTGCGACCAATAGAGCGCCGCTGACTTTGAGCTGCTGGGAAAAAGTAATCTGCACATCCCCCGTGCCCGGCGGCATGTCGACGACGAGATAATCCAACTCGCCCCAGTGCACGTCCGCCATCAATTGATTCAGCGCCTTGCCCAGCATCGGTCCGCGCCAGATCACCGCTTGATCGTCGCCAAGAAAAAAACCGATGGACATCACCGGCACGCCATGGGCGACGATAGGGGCGATTTTGACGCCGCCTTCCACGTCGACTTTCCTCGGCTCGCCTTTGACTCCCATGATGATCGGCACCGATGGCCCGTAGATATCGGCATCCAACAGCCCCGTAGCCGCGCCGTGCATTTTTAGCGCGACCGCGAGATTCGCGGCCACCGTGGACTTCCCGACGCCGCCCTTGCCCGACGCCACCAGGACGACGTTCTTGACGTTTGGCAAAAGGTCCGTCTGGCCGGAGCCGGCCTTGCTGCCGCGCACCTGGGAACCGAAGGTAATGTCAATGCTGTTTATGCCTGGAATTTTTCCTAGAGCCCGCTTGCAGTCGCCTTCGATGCTCTCGCGCAAGGGGCACGCCGGGGTAGTCAGTTCCACGGTGAAGGCAACCTTGCCATCGTTCACGGACAGCGCTTTCACCATGCCAAGGCTCACGATATCGCGATGCAGTTCGGGGTCCTGAACGGTTTTCAGGGCTGCCATGATTTGTTCGTTTGTCGCGTTACTCACGGGATTCCTTTCGGAGGCAACAAACTATAGACTTCTAAGGTCTACGATGTCAAGACAGGGACTGAGCCTCATTTGGATAAATGGTTTAAGTCCCGAATCCGGCGAGACAACATCGGGGCTTGCGGACCGCGCTGGAACGAGCCTTGAAGGCGATTCCCAGCTTCCTCGTTATCGGTAAGAGCACGGCATGCCGTGCCCCTTCACTTTGCGCCCTTTGTATTGCCATCGTTGAAAGTTTTTGCGACTTGCGCAAATTTTTCGATAGTCCACAACTCTTGAACGCGGGGATTTGCTCGCGCCAAGACGCCAAGAACGCAAAGTTCGGAGTCCTACCCTTTATCTTCGCGGCCCACGGCTACCCGGCCTTGCCGGAATACGTCGAGCCTGAGCTAGCCCGTTGAGCCGCCCGGACATTGTCGCCGATTTTTCCCTCGTGCTCACCAACGCGAAATTCACCACCTACGTGCACAGCCAGCAGCGCGCGCTGCCGAGTTTACGCAAGGCTTCACCCGAGCCGACCACGGATATTCATGCGGACAACGTCGCACTCGACGACATCGCGAACTAAGGAGTGGATCATCATCCAAAGCCCGCGCGGGGCGGTCAAAGTCAAGGCGCATGTGACAACGAATATCTTGCCCAGCGTCGTCTGCTGCCAGCATGGCTGGTGGCAGGCGTGCGCGGAATAAAAGTTACGGGGCTACGAGTTGGCGCCTTTAAATTCCCCACCAGCGCCTGGCCGTAATCGTGTTGGCGTAATCCTTAAAGGCCCTCTAACAGGTTTTTCCAGGCTTGGCGATGCACCGGCTGGGTGTTCCACACATCGAGATGTTCACCCACTTGCTTTATATAGGTGAAGCGAATGGGTTCTCCCCCTAATGCCAAAACGCTGCGAGCAAGATCAAAAAAGTCGAAGACGTAGAGATTCTGGCCACTGGCGAATGCCCTTTTAATACGTTCTTCAATAGCAGGTTTGTCATCGTTTCTTACGCCAGGAGTTGAAAAGAAAATATCCTTTATTTTCCGCTGCCGACCCTTTCTGAGTGTTCCCTCAACATCGGTCAGCGTCAGTGTGCGTTCCTTCACCTCGACAGCCAATACAACCTTGCCGTCGTCATCGACACATTCCAAATCCGCTGCCTGACCGGTAGCTTCATCACTAGCGTTAATTCGAGCACGCTCAACCTTCGCGTACAAGCGGTAATGAATACCTATGGCGTCAAAGAGCGCGCCACAAACAGCCAGGCCTCGATCACCACCGGATTTCTCTCCGAGGAAGTCTCGAGTAACGGAAAGGACATTTTCCAAGCTGATGCGCGGTGGTAGCGGATAGTTAAAACGAAGCGATTTCTGCCGACGGAACATTTCTAACAAAACTTCTCGAAAAACCGCTTCGGTGAAAGCAGGGTCGTCTCGCGACTCCACAGCTTCTAAGACGCTCACGAGCGTGTTCCACCCGGCCACATCCTTCTTGCTTTTGTCGTCTCGGACCATGCGGGGGATTCGCATCGGATTGCCGACGTAAGGGTCCGAAGAGGTGCCGAGAATGTTTTCCTGCCGTCGGTTAAACCGTGCAATAACTTTACTTGCCAAGCTCCGCGCGTCCCACCCTGTAACGTCGCTTGTGTCGCCTTTCCTTTTCTGAAGACGGAGGCAATCGAGGTTTGGGTCTGTTAATTTTCCAAGAAGTTGCACTGGAAGGCAAAAACGGTAGGTAACTTGATTGTGACTAACGGAAATACGAATTGCTTCGCGCAAAGCGTCATCGCCAACGTATTGAACGGTGGGGTTTACGCTGGCTTCAGTCACGACCGCTTGCCAGTGACCCTCAAGCAGCTCAGCAGCCCGATCGAGGTCTACGGTTCCTATATCACCGGTTTTTTTGGGCATATCTCCGCATGGCGGACCGAGCCGGTGATTCAAAAAGATAAAGGTTAATGTTCGTCAAGCCGTACCCGTTAGTTTTGGAGTACGATCGAGGATCGTAATTTGCCCAAAGCGATTCCGTTCGTTCACCTTTGGATGAATTGCAAAGACGAGTATTGGCGTCTACGCGTATCCAGCCACAATAGAGACGATCCATCAACGCGCAGCGGTAACCTGATACTGCCACCAAACCTTTGACGCATTTAAGAACTTCGGCTAACTCTTCGTGTTCGCGATTCGTCATTTCGTAACCATAGGCTTTGCTGTCCCCCCGGGCTTCGTGGGGGTAAGGCGGATCGCAGTAGAAAAGCGTCGACTTGGAATCGTAACGACGAATCACTTCAATAGCTGGTGCGTTCTCGATCTGAACACGTTGCAACCGCTGGACAATCTCAGGCAGAGCTTCTACGCTCCCTAACCAACGAGACACAGCGCCGGCCATACCGGCGCGAGATGTCAAGACGCAGTGTGCCCAACGGCCTTCCGAGCTTGTCTGTGCCAATCCCGTTCGGGTTTGTCGCGCACGTATGAAGAATCGGCGCGCACGCTCTATGTCTGATAGACCCGGCTCAGGGCGACAAGCCTTCACCAACTCTTCACGAGAGAAGGGAGTCAAACTAGTTAGTCGGATTAGCTCATCACTCCTGTCGCGTAGACACGTGAAGAAATTGCCTACCTCCGAATCTAAGTCGTTGTAGGTCTCCACAGGTGCTGGCGGTCTATTGATTAGGATAGCGGCAGAGCCTCCGAAGGGTTCGCAGAAGTGAGTAATGGTAGTTGGCAATAGCGGAAGAAGGAAATCAAGATGTGAAAACTTCCCACCATAGTAGCCGAAAGCAATCATCTTACTGCGGCGATCACTAGCGCGACCTATCAGCCGGCGATTATTGAACTGTGGCTCGGGCCCTGATGATTGCTTGATGCCTTTGTACCCGTTCCCAGCGGGAAGTTTCGATTGCAATCTGATTGGTCTTTTCATTTTTGTATCCAGATTCGCCGAGACTTGGCGAATGGTCGTATGAACGTCACCATCTAACTATTTGTCGATAACGTTGTTTCTAGTAACTGCTCTAACGGACATTTAACGGGATGACAATACACAATTCGGTTCGGATTCTGCCTTGGTTCCGAGTAGTTGTCAATTTATTTACGGGCCGCATTTGGGGGACGAAAGCTTTTTCTTAACTCGTTTCCACACGGCAGATGCAGGCAGGTCTTCGCTTTTGCTCTGTCATCGCCCATCCGATCAGCGGCTTGCTACCCCACCCTTCCTATCTGTGCAGAGTTCGCCCGGCGGAGTGAGATCGGGGATGCACCCTCACAGGGCGGAGGATCTCAGATCGGCTACCAGCGAGCTGAGGATCGCATCCAACGCCTCGTTCCAGCCTTTGACCAAGGCATCGGGCGAGCGCCCGCTGACGGCGACGGATTTGGCGTAGCGCCTGGCCGCAACGATGTCGGCTTTACTGGCGGACTCTTTTCGCAAGAAAAATTCCATTTCCAGGACGGCCTTGGGCGCGCCCGGATCGCGAAAATCGCCGTAAAGCGCGTCAACCACACCTTCCAAGACATGGGTCGGTTCCAACTGGCTCGACGAATTGATGACGTGCCGGAAGATTAGTGATTGGGCCAGGCCTTTGCGGAGTTCTTCGCCGAGCAGGGCCGCCGGCGAGACTAAGAACTGGTTGTAGAAGTCCGACTCGTAACTGGAGCCGGAGGTGCGGTAGACAAATCCCTTGTCTTCGTAGCGCGGCGACACGCGGATGTTTGCGACTTGCAGAACCCCGTTTCCCGGCGGATTCGACGGCTTAACGTTGCGGTTGACCTCAAGCACATAATAGCGCTTGTCCGGATAGCTTCTCTCGATGCTGACGCAACCGGATGCCAGCATGAGCAGGCCCAAGGCGCAGCAGCGGATCTTGCAGTGAAGTGTTTTCATTGTCCCATGACCTTCGATGGCGGCGGCGGCGCCCCGAACAGGACTTGGGATGGATATTTTTTGGAACTATCCGTGACCTCTTTCATGTTCTCGGAGATCACGCGCAGGTTTTTCATGGTCGATTGTATCTCCTCTTGTTGGCTGGCGATGAGGCGGTTCAACCGGCGCAGGGTTTGTTGCAGCTGGGCGTTGGTTTCCGGCAGCCCCGCGGCGACGGAGTCGAGCTGCTTGAGCAAACGATTGAGGGTCTCGGATGCCTTGGGGAGTTCGCTTACCAGCTGCGTCAGCGGTTTGTCGGCACGCTCAAGAATCTGGCGCGCCGTACCCGCGGCTGCAGCCACGTCCTTAACCGCGTTTTTGAGATCGGCGCCGCCGACCAGATCTTTCAGCTGTCGATTGGTTTCCCGCACCTCGGTAAGCAAAAGGTTGGTCTGCTGGCCGATCCTTTCGACATTGGCGCCCTCAGCGACCTTGGTGATAGTGCTCAAGGATTTTTCAATGCCTTGAGTGAGCTTCTGCAGGTTGATCTCCTCGATATTTTGCAAAATGCGATCCAAAGATTCGCTCAACTGCGTGATGCGGCTCTGCGCCGATGGCACATAGGGATAACTAGGCTGCCAATCGATTTCCAACGGCGGATTGCGCGCCGGGTCGAGGTAATCAGCCTCGATATAGGCCGTGCCGGTCAATCCCTGGGCCGCCAGACGCACGCGCAGGCCTTTGGCGATCTCCGTCTGAAATCCCGGCCCCCCCGCATCGGCCACGGCGACTTGAAAGACGTTGGATGTCAAGCCGGCGCGCACCAGCACATAGCGGCGCCGCGTGGGATATTCCAGGCTGGTAAGCGTAATCCGCTCCACTTTCCCCACCGACACGCCGCGAAATTTGACCGCCGAGCCCACGTCCAATCCCTGCACGGACTCGTCGATGTAAGTTTCCACGATGGTTTTTGTCTGCAGCAGAGAACCGACACCGAGCACGACGATGCCGATCATCACGAGAATCGTGGCGATAATAACGAACAAGCCGATCTTGAAGTAGCTGATACTATTCATAGCGGCGGAAATTGCCCGGCGGCTTGGGCGCGTCGCGCCGTCGGCTAACCATCAGGAGAAGTCTGGCGCGAGAAAAACTGACGCACCCAGGGATTTTCGCTGTGATCGCGAAGCTCCTGAGGTTTTCCGGAGGCGACGATCCCCTTGGTTTCTTTATCTAACATAATGACGCGATCCGCAATCGTGAAAATGCTCGGCAGCTCATGGGTCACGACGACGAAGGTTATTTTCAAGCTGCGCGCCAGGCTCAAGACCAATTGATCTAACTCTAGCGACGTTACCGGGTCCAGACCGGCCGACAGCTCGTCGAGAAAAAGCACCCGCGGGTCGAGCGCCATGGCGCGGGCGATGGCGCCGCGCTTTTGCATGCCGCCGCTTAGCTCCGACGGCATCAGGTCGGCCACGCCGCTGAGGCCCACCCGATGAAGCTTCATCAAGGCAATCAAGCGGATCGCATCAGGCGGCAGGTCGGTAAATTCTTCCAGTGGGAGGGAGACGTTTTCCAGCAGAGTCATGGAGCCGAACAGAGCGCCGCTCTGGTACATGACGCCGAACTTACGGAGAATTTGCAGCCGCTCTTCCCCTTCGGCCGCCGCGATGTCCTGGCCGTCGATCAGGATCTTGCCCGCAGCGGGCTTGTACAGGCCGATCATATGTTTCAACAGCGTGCTCTTGCCGCAGCCGGAGCCGCCGAGAATGGCAAAAACTTCCCCGGCGTAGACTTCACAATTGATATTAGTCAGGATCACTTTGCCTTCATAGGCGGCGGTGAAGTCTTTGACCTGAATGATTGCCTCGGGTGGTGAATTCGTCGCCATTCACACTCCCAGATAGTAATAGACTACCGAAAAGATCCCGTCGGTGACGGCGATTAAAATGATCCCGCTGACCACTGCGCTGGTCGTCGATTCTCCCACCGCGGTGGCGCCGGTTTTGGTCTGCAGGCCGCGCAGGCAACCGATGGCGGCCACCAGGATTCCGAAAACGAAGGCCTTGAGCAACCCGCCGAGCAGCGATCCATAAGTAACCGCGTACTGGATTTGGTGAAAATAAGTGATCAATGGAAACCCCAACGAGAGCATCACCACCGAGCCGCCCATCAACCCCAGCAGGTTGGCGAACACCGTCAGTAGCGGCGTCATCACCACCGCGGCGATAACCCGCGTTACCACCAGGAAACGCATGGGATCGAGCCCCATGGTTTTGAGCGCGTCGACCTCTTCGCGTACCTTCATGGTGCCGATCTCGGCGGCAAAGGCCGATCCCGACCGGCCGGCGAGAATGATCGCGGTCATCAGCGGACCCAGCTCGCGCAGCATAGAGAGCGCAATCAGATTGGCCACGAAGATTTCCGCGCCGAACTGGCGCAGCGGGATCGCCGCCTGAAACGCCATGATCAGGCCCATGAGAAAGCTGACCAGCATGACGATTGGCAACGCATTCACGCCCGCCGCTTCGGCGACTTGCATCACATCGCGCCAGCGCACGCCGCGCGGATGGAGCGCTGCGTTGACCAGCGCGGCGCTCAGTTCCCCCACGAAGCTGATCAGGGTGCGAATATCCAGCCAGACATCCACCGTCGCCGCGCCGATCTCTTCGGCGAAGTGGCGGCCGGACGGCGGCCGGCTTTCCAGGCGCGTAAGCTCTCCGGGTTCCCATCCATCGAGGAGACCCTGAAACTCACGGCGCAATCCTTGGATCTCCAACCGGCCGCCCGCACGATGCTGCTGCTCGCGCAGATGGACGAATAGCGCGGCGCCGGAACCATCGCAGTAGTCGATGCCGGAGGCATCGACTACGCCGCTCGCCGCCCCGGCGCTTGCCAGCGCCCGCGTCGCCTGGCGCCAAATACCGCCGGTGCTGCTCGAGTCCAGCCGGCCCGAAATAACCATCGTGAATACCCCGTCGCGCGGCCCCTCGCAGCGCAGCGCAGCGGCACTATGAGATGGCGGATTCATAATCGCTTTCAGCGTTTTCTGACATGGCAGTTATTCTATTATGCTTTGACGCCGCGCCGGGTCAACCGAAGGGGCACACACTGACCTACGACGCGACGGCGACACGTTGCCGTGGCGGACGCAACGCCAAGCTAAGTAACGCGGACAGCATTAGGGCGATGATAAACATGTTGAAAGAAGAGACATAGCTCCCCGTGGCGTCATGGATGAAGCCGAAAAACGGCGCGCCGGCGGCGCCGAAGGCGTGGGTGACGAGGATGCCCAAGCCGCGCACCATGCCCAGGGAGACGCGTCCGTAATAAGTCGCCCAGATGATCTCTTGTAACACCCAACTGCCCCCCAGGCCAATGCCGTAAAAAAAGAATCCGCCATAAAGCACCGCGACCTGATTGCCAGCCAGGGCGAGGGCCAAACCGGTCGACTGAATCAAAAACATCAGCATGCTGGCGCGGCGAATCTCCATTCGCTCGCTGACGAAGCCCCAGACCATGGTCGAGCCGAGTTGCGCCGAGGCGATGACGCTCATGACCGTCGCCGCCACGATGGTTTCGAATCCGATGTCGGTGACATAAGCGAACACATGCAAGTTCAACCCGGCGATACCGACGTTGGCCATGCCGTAGATGAAACAGATGATCCAAAACGTCTGGGTGCGGAGAACCTCTTTCCAGGTCCAAATCCTTTCGTCCGCGGCGGCGTACCGCACAGCGGCGGCTTCGCCTTTGGAAATCGGCGTTGCCGAAGCTTCAACGAACTCGTCGATGCCATCGGGCCTAAGCCCCATCTCTTCGGGGCTGGGGCGCATGAAGATGAGCGCCGGAATGACCACCAACGCGAGCGTGACCACGCCGAAGATCGTCCACGTCGAGCGCCAGCCGAGCCAGACAAACAGCGTCGCGGTAACGACCGGTATGCAAACCTTTGACACGCCTTGGCCCAAGCTGGCGATGGCGATGGCGCGGCCA
Organism: Deltaproteobacteria bacterium; assembly: GCA_030688735.1. Lineage (GTDB taxonomy): Bacteria > Desulfobacterota > Binatia > UBA9968 > UBA9968 > JACPFE01. Next base: position 7,460 of record JAUYJC010000590.1, on the reverse strand, counting down.
CGCTTGCGCACGAACCAGCGCGAGATCGTGACGCTAACCACCATGTGGCACATGAACACCCCGCCGACAGTGACCAGTATCCAGCGCAGCAAGAGAAACTGCCAGAACGCGCTCACCTGGCTGAGCAGGACTAACCCAGCCCCGGCAACCAGCGCGCCGCCGGCCATGAGCCAGCGCCCGCCGAAGCGGTCGACCAGCGGACCGACGAAAGGCGCCAACGCCGCGCCGGTAAGAATTTCGCCCGAGCGGAGCAGCGAGAACAAGCCGCGCGAGACCGCCAGATCCTCCGTCAGTGGTTTGAGAAATACGCTGAGCGTGCTCGACGTGTGAAACGCGCAGGCCACATGAGAGAGAAAACCCACGGCGACGATATTCCAGCCGTAAAAGAAACGCGGCCGGCGCGAACCTGCAAGAGTGCGGGGATGATAAGTCAAATCGGAATCACCATGCTGCGAGAGCATCCAAAGTAGCAAGGATCGGCCGGCTTGTGTAGCCCAACGGCCTTAGCCTACTCCGCCGAAGTAGCTTCGGCTACGAAGGCCGGGCGGCCGTGGCACTGCTCTAGACGCTTCGTCGGGCGAAACCCTCCGAAGCGCACCCTCCTTCGCCAAGGCTACGGAGGGTCCCCACCTCGCATGCATCCACGGGTTTACACCCGTGGCTTTCTGCGAAGGAGGGTAAAAGCAACCAACGGCAATTGAGGTTGCGTCTTGTGGAAATCCGAATTTATGAGGTAATCTGAGATCGAAAACGATCACGGAGGCATTGGCTGATGACCGACGGCGGATTACGTCACATCGCGCTGCGGGCGCGCGATCTAAAGGCAACCGAGAAGTTCTACACCGAGGTCTTAGGACTGGAAGTCGCCTTTCGTCACCCGCCGAGCATAATCTTTCTGCGCACGCCCGGCACGAGCGATCTATTGAACTTCGTCCGCAGCAACAAGCGGCCGTCGGGGAATCAGGGATTGGAGCATATCGGCTTTCAAACCACCCCGGCGGGCCTGAAGCGGCTGGAGAAAACATTGCAGGCCCATGGCATCGCCATCGAAGGCCGCCGCAACAGAAGCGCCATCTACTTTTCCGATCCCAACGGCTATCAGATCGAATACTACTGCGACTGAAGAATTGACCGGCGACGGACAAACGCGGCGCGGGTGATTTTTGCCGCCACCCGCCAGTCCGCTCGGTCGCTAGAGCGATTTGCCTTCAAACAGGTCGAGCTGCGTCCTGCCGGGTCGCCGAAAATATTTCGTCGAAAGCTCGGGCCAACGCTTGTTGATACCCGCCCTCCGGCAGGCGAGCTGAAACAGTTTGGCCATCTCGTCGGCGTAGATTCCTTCGCCGCGCATGCGCGTCTGGAAGTTGGCGTCGTTGAGCTTGCCGCCGCGGATCGCGCGGATACGATGGAGCACCTTGTCTTTGCGCTCCGGATAGTGCTGCTCGAGCCACTGCTCGAAAAGGGATTTTACCGCGTAGGGCAAGCGCAGTGCGACGTAACCGGCAAAGCTCGCACCGGCTTTCGCCGCCGCCCGCGCGATCGCCGGCGCTTCCGCATCCGTCAGACCCGGAATCATTGGCGCTTGGAGATAACCGACGGGAACGCCGGCGTCGGCCAGGATTTTGATCGCCGCCAGGCGCTGCGCCGGACGCGAAGCGCGCGGCTCCAGCGCCGAGGAGAGTTGGTGATCTAATGTCGTGATCGAAATCCTTACGCCGACGCACTGGTAGCGCGCCAGCTCGGCGAGAATGTCTATATCTCGCGTGACGAGAAAATTTTTCGTCACGATCATCACCGGATTGCGAAACTCCAAGCATATTTCCAAACATTGCCGGGTCAGTTGGCGCTTTTTCTCCGCCGGCTGGTAGCAGTCGGTCACACCGCTCATGCCGAGGACCTGCGGCCGCCATTTCGCGCTGGAAAGTTCCGCGCGCAAAAGCTCCGGCGCGTCCTCCTTGACCATGATCTTGGTTTCGAAGTCCAATCCTGATGAGAAACCGAGATACTCGTGCGTCGGGCGAGCATAGCAGTAAGGGCAACCATGCTCGCAGCCGCGATAGGGATTGACGCTGGCGTCAAAGCCGACGTCGGGGCTATCGTTATACGCGATGATCGATCTGGAGCTATCGGCAAAAAATTGAGTCTGAGGAGATGAGGTCTCGTCCCGGTCGTCCGGGGGCTCCGGGATGCGCTCGATCGCCTCGAAGCGATTCTTCGGGTTGCTCGCCGATCCGCGGCCGCGCGCCGGAAACGGCTTATTCATGACAACCGGCTATCCCGCCGACGCTTCGGCTGCTTTTGCGACTGCAGCTGCTGCTTTCTCGGCGGCTTCTTTAGCCACGGCCTCCGCGGCTTTAGCCGCTGCGGCCAGCTTGGCTGCACGGCCCAAATGGCGGGTTTGTCGTTTGAGCAACTTACCCTTTCTCTGAATCTTTTTTACTTTCTTGCGATTCGGTGCCGCGGCTGACAGCTCCGCCTTCTGCTTCTTCAGCGCTCTTATGTTCTGTTTCATAGATTGGATTGATTCCATGCTAGTGGTTCCTCCCTTTTGAAGTATCTTTCTGGTAACATGTTTTCCGGCAAAACTAAAATGGCGACCGCGAACAAAGCAAAGTCGAAGGTCATCCGTGCGAAAGCCAATATTAAGAAGATCATCGACCGGCTCGACAAAGTTCATTCCGACGCCAATCTCGATCTCGAATTCACCAATCCGCTTGAATTGCTGATCGCGTTGATCCTTGCGGCGCAAGCTCGCGACGACCTCGTCAATCAAGTGACCATCGAACTCTTCAAAAAGTATCAAACCGCCGAAGACTACGCCCGCGCTCCTCTTCCAGCACTTCAAGAACAAATTCGTAAGATCAACTTCTACCGCAACAAGGCCAAGTCGATTCACAACTGCTGCAGCGAAATCGTCGCACGCTTTGGCGGCAAGGTGCCGGATCGTTTGGACGATCTTCTGTCGCTCCCCGGCGTGGGGCGCAAAACCGCCAACATCGTCCTCGGCAACGCCTTCGGCCGGCATGCGATCGGCGTCGACACCCACGTCATGCGCTTGTCGCAAAGACTCAAACTTACAAACAATACCAATCCCGACAAGATCGAATTTGACCTGACGTCTATCGTGCCTGAAAAGCAACGTGTCCGCTTCTGCCACCTACTCCAATATCATGGCCGGCGCGTGTGCCTGGCCAAGAAACCGCGCTGTCCCGAGTGTGCGATTGAGGACTTATGCCCCTACCGGGAGAAAGAGAAATCCTAGCTGCGTCGGGCCAATCCTTTTGCTTTGATCAGCCGTGAACCGGTGTTATGATTGTCGAAGCCAATGGCAAGCAATTTTCAAAATCGAGTAACGGTACCACGCCGGCGCGTTGGACATAATACCCCACGATGATTGAAGCACTGCAGCCGCCACGCCCCACGGGATTGATTCGTGAAGTTCGCGCCGTCCTCGAGTTTCCGCTTCTGGTGTTGCGATCTATCGATCTCGCACGCCAACCCCGGGGACATGGCGAGCCCGTTCTCGTTCTCCCCGGTTACGGCGCGGGCGACGGATCGACTGCGATTCTTAAAACGTACTTGCGACTTCTCGGCTACCGGGTAAGCGGCTGGCACCTCGGGCGTAGCTCGGGCAACGTACCGGATCTACTGCCACGGGTGTTGAGGCGAATTCTCTCCATGTCTCGTAAATCTCAGCAGCCGGTCCGGGTCATTGGCTGGAGCTTCGGCGGCTATCTGGCGCGCGAAGCGGCGCGCGAGCGCCCCGAGGCCATCCATCAAGTCATCACCCTCGGCACACCCGTCATCGGTGGTCCTAAATACACGGTCGCCGCGAGCGCGTTTTATCGTCGTGGGGTCGATCTCGACGCGATGGCGGCTGAGATCGAAACCCGCAACAAAATCTTGCTTCGGACGCCGGTGACCGCCATCTACTCGCGCGGCGACGCGTTCGTTGCCTGGGAAGCCTGCATCGACCATCACGGGTCGAATGTGGAGCATGTCGAGGTGCGCACGACTCACATGGGGTTCGGCTTCTCGCCACAGGTCTTCAAAATCATCGCCCAGCGGCTGGCGAATGAGGTTCAAGTCGGCCCGAACCCTTCCCCGTCAAGACCCAGGCGGCGACGCCGGCACTGATTCCAACCATCCGCCGGTCGCTTCTAGCGCTCGATGGACCCCATCCTATTCTATTGGCTCGTTGCTCTAGCGCTTGTGGTTCTCGGCGTGGCCGGCCTCGCGCTGCCTGCGATACCCGGCGCTCCGCTGCTCTTTCTCGGTCTCCTCATCGCTGCATGGACGGAGAACTTCATGTACGCCGGTGCGCGCACGCTGGCGATTCTCGCCGTGCTCGCCCTACTGACTTACGGCGTCGATCTGTGGGCGACCATGTTCGGCGCCAAACGATTCGGCGCTTCACGGCGCGCCATCGTCGGCGCTGTGATCGGTTCCATCGTCGGCGTTTTTCTCGGTTTCCCCGGCGTGATCTTCGGCCCGTTCATCGGCGCCGTAGTCGGCGAATTGCTAGCCCAACGGAGCGTTCAACAAGCGGCCCGTGCCGGCATCGGCGCCACCATCGGCTTGGCGCTCGGCGCTGCGCTCAAGCTGGCGATCGCCTTCGCGATGATCGGTATCTTCATCGTCGCGCGATTTTTTTGAGGACAGAGCACCGGTAGGAAACCCCTATATCCTTAATTTGTGATAGGCTCGCCGTGACCGGTCCCAAGTGGACCTTGATCTGAACCATGCTCGAGTCTCTGACCAGTCTCGCTTACGGCTTCACCATCGCGCTGCAGCCACTCAACTTACTCTACTGTTTCATCGGCGTTACCATGGGAACCCTCGTCGGCGTGCTGCCCGGCATCGGCCCCACGGCGACCATTGCGCTGCTCTTGCCCGCCACCTTCAAGCTCGACCCGATTTCCGCCATTATCATGCTCTCCGGCATTTGCTACGGCGCGATGTACGGCGGCTCGACGACTTCGATCTTACTGAACATCCCCGGCGAAGCTTCTTCGGTCGTCACCTGTCTCGACGGCTATCAGATGGCCCGGAAGGGCCGCGCCGGCCCGGCGCTCGGCATCTCCGCCTTCGGCTCCTTCATTGCGGGAACCGTCAGTATTTTCGGTCTGATCCTGCTCGCGCCGACGCTGGCCGACTTCGCGCTCAAATTCGGCCCGCCGGAATACTTCGCCCTGATGATGATGGGTTTGACTGTGGTCGCCTACCTGGCCAGGAAATCGATGGCCAGAGCTTTGATGATGGCTGTCGTCGGAATCATATTGGGATGCGTAGGCCTCGATCCGATCACGGCAACGCCCAGATTTACCTTCGGCATCTTGGAGCTTGCGGACGGCATCGGCATCGCGCCCGTGGTCATGGGGCTGTTCGGCATCGCCGAAGTGTTGGAAAACCTCGGTGTGCTGACCAAGGCCGATGTCTTCGCCGGAAAAATCAAAGGACTCTTTCCTACCCGCGAAGACTGGCGACGGTCGATGGGTCCGATCGCGCGCGGCTCTCTGTTAGGATTTTTCCTCGGCCTGCTGCCGGGGGTCGGCGCCATCGTGCCGCAATTTTTGAGCTACGCGCTGGAAAAGAAACTGTCGCGCCACCCGGAGCGCTTCGGCACGGGCGAGATCGAAGGCGTCGCCGCGCCCGAGGCGTGCAACAACGCCGCCGTCGGCGGCACCTTCATCCCGCTCTTAAGCCTGGGGATTCCGTCCAACGCCATGACCGCGATTCTTTTAGGCGCGCTCATGATCTACGGTCTGACCCCGGGCCCCTTGCTGATCAAAAATTCCCCGGACCTCTTCTGGGGCGTGATCGCCAGTATGTATATCGGCAACATCATGCTGTTGGTTCTCAATCTGCCGCTCATCCCCATGTGGGTGAGCGTGTTGAAAATTCCTTACTCCTATCTTTCCGCTTTCATCATTCTCTTTTGTCTGATCGGCGCCTATAGCCTCAACAACAGCACCACCGATATATACATCGCAGTGGTTTTCAGTCTGGCCGGCCTGCTGATGAAAAAATTCGCCTTCGAGCCCGCGCCACTGGTGCTCGCTTTCGTTTTGGGCCCGCTTCTGGAGACCGCCATGCGCCGCTCCCTGATCCTTTCCGACGGAAGTTTTCTGATCTTTTTGCAACGGCCTATTTCAGCCGCTTTCATTTTGTTCGCCCTTTTTGTATTCTTGGCTCCGCTCTTCGGCAAAATGAGACCCGCACGTGGACTCAGTGAAGAAGATTAATATCACCGCCGCAATCATCGCGCTATTCTGGGTCGCTCTGGGAATCCTGCTATGCTATGGGGCGATCCGGCTTGGCGTCGGCAGCGCGACCGAGCCCGGCTCCGGTTTTATCTTCGTTTGGTCGGGGCTGATTCTCGTGGTCTTGTCGCTCATCGCTTTCGCCGAGTCGCTGCGCAACGGTGAGGAAGCAAGCCCGGGGGTCGGCGTGCTGAATTGGCGGAAAATAGTTCTCGTGCTCCTGGCTCTCCTGTTATACGCTTTCTTCTTGGAGCGGCTGGGTTTTGTCTTGACGACGTTTTTGCTGTTGAGTTTCTTGCTGGGTTTGATCCAAGGCGCGCATTGGGGCAAGTCTCTCGGCGTCGCAGGCGCGGCGGCGCTGGGGAGCTACGCAATGTTTGAGCTCTGGCTGAAGATCAGGCTGCCCCATGGTATCTTTGGTTTCTGATTTGAAAGGAGACAAGCGATGAGTCAAATGCACAAAGAGATTTTGGCCGTACTTACTTTGATCTCGGGAATGGCTTTGAGCCTAGCGGCGCCTGCCATCTGGGCGCAGGAGAGATATCCATCGCGGCCGATAGAAATGGTCGTCGCCTTTCCCGCCGGAGGCTTCGCCGACGTCACCGGCAGAATTTTCGCCGAAGAACTGTCGAAGGTGCTCAACGCGCCGATCGCCCCAATCAATAAGGGCGGCGCCACCGGGAGCCTCGCCGCCACCACGATGCTCACCGCGCCCAAGGACGGATATAGTATTCTGGTGAACACCCTCGGCGGCATGGTCTTGGCGCCGGTGACGCTGAAAGACATCAAATATGACACCAACAAAGACTTCTATCCCGTCGCTTACATCACCTCCGCGCCGGACGGACTAACGGTAAACGCCGATTCGCCATTTAAGACGCTGCACGATCTGATCGACGCGGCGAAAAAGAACCCGAACAAACTATCCTACGCAACCGCCGGAACGGGCGTCGGCGGCCACTTCAACTCGCTCATCCTTTCACAGGTCACCGGTATCAAGATCAAACATGTGCCGTACAAAGGCGGCGGAGAATATATTCCTGCCCTCTTGGGCGGACACCTGGATTTCGTCATCGGCACGGCCATCGCGACCCTGCCCCAGGAAAGCGCCGGCAAGCTTAGGACCCTGGCGCTCATGGGCGGCAACAAGATGAAAGGACTTCCCACGGTCCCGACCACGGTCGAGCTCGGGATCAA
>JAUYJC010000588.1 GCA_030688735.1 Deltaproteobacteria bacterium | reverse complement strand
TTTGCAGGCGCAGATGATGGTGCTGATGGCCGTGGCCGACGGTGTGAGCGTGATTACTGAGACAATCTTTGAAAATCGCTTCATGCACGCGCAGGAGCTCGACCGCATGGGCGCGGATATTCGCCTGGAAGGGAATCGCGCGGTGGTGCGCGGCGTCAAAGAATTGTCCGGAGCGCCCGTGATGGCGAGCGACCTGCGGGCCAGCGTCGCCTTGATTCTTGCCGGCCTGGTAGCCAGCGGGACGACGGAGATCTCCCGGGTTTATCATCTCGACCGGGGCTACGAGCGCATCGAGCAAAAGCTCTCGAAGTTGGGGGCGCGGATCGAACGGGTCAAGGCGTAGGGATGGGAGAGTTCAAAGTTCCAGGCATGCCCTGAGCAGCGTCGAAGGGTTCAAGAGTTCAAGGTCATGAAATCGCAAATCCAAAATCGCTAGGCGGTGATGAAAATCAGGCTGGTTAAGACTACGGACGCGGGCTTCAAGCCGTTGCTCGCCAAGATTCTCGCTAGGCGCGGCACGCGCCAGGGCGGCGTCGCAAAGCGCGTCGAGGCGATCGTGCGCGCCGTGGCGCGGCAGGGAGACCGTGCATTATTCCGTTACACGCGGCTTTTCGACCATGTGCGCTTGACCTCGGCGACGGTAGAAGTGAAGTCGAGCGAAATCGAACGGGCTATGGCCAGGGTTTCCAAGCAGGACCTCGACACTTTGCGTCTCGCCGCGAAAAGAATTGCTGCGTTTCACAGGCGCCAGTTGCAAAAAAGCTGGAGCTATCGCGACCCGCTGGGAATGCTCCTCGGCCAGCGGATCACGCCATTGGAACGGGTCGGCGTCTACGTTCCGGGGGGAAAGGCGTCTTATCCGTCGACGGTACTGATGAACGTGATTCCCGCCAAAGTCGCGGGCGTGAAAGAGATCATCATGACCTCGCCCATCGGCAGCGACGGCGCGATCATACTCGCCGCTGCCAAGATCGCCGGCGTCCAGCGCATATTTCGCGTCGGCGGCGCCCAGGCGATCGCCGCGCTGGCGTACGGCACCCGCTCGATTCCGAAGGTGGATAAGATCGTCGGCCCGGGCAACATCTTCGTCGCCACGGCCAAGCGGCTGGTCTTCGGCGAGGTGAACATCGATTCCATCGCCGGGCCGAGCGAGATTCTTCTGCTGGCCGACGATTCGGCCGATCCGGTGCTCGTGGCCGCCGACATGCTTTCGCAGGCCGAGCATGACGAGCTGGCCGCGGCGCTGTGCGTGACGACGTCGATGAAAATGGCGCTCAAGATTCAGCAGGCGGTTGAAACGCGGCTGGCGGAGACCAAACGACGGGCGATCACGCTCAAGTCGCTGGAAAAATACGGCGCGATCATCGTCGCACGCGGATTTAAAGAAACGATCGACCTCGCGAATGCCATCGCGCCGGAGCATATCGAGCTGATCGTCAAGCAGCCGCGGAAGTGGGCGCACGAGATTCGCAACGCCGGGGCGATGTTCCTCGGAGCCTATTCGGCGCCGCCGCTGGGCGATTACTTCGCCGGGCCCAACCACGTGCTTCCCACCGGCGGCAGCGCGCGTTTCTTTTCGCCGTTGGGGACCTACGATTTTCTCAAGCGGACGACGATCATTCACGCGGAAAAAAGAGCGCTGCGCGCGTTGGCGCCGAAGATCACGCATCTGGCGCGGCTGGAAGGGCTCGACGACCACGCGCGCGCCGTCGAAGCGCGGTTCAGAAACGGTTTCTAGTTTCGAGTTTCGGGTTCAAGTCGGAATCTGGGAAGCGTAGTTATTTCACTTTCACAAGGGAGCGATTATGGGACGGACGGCAAGAGTAGAACGCAAGACCAAGGAAACCGTGATCAGCGTCGAGTTAGAGCTTGACGGCAGCGGCCGGGCGGAAATCGAAACCGGCATGCCGTTCTTCAATCACATGCTGGAGAGCTTCACGCGCCACGGGCTCTTCGACATCCGCATCAAAGCGAAAGGCGATATCGAGGTCGACTATCACCACACCGTGGAAGACGTCGGACTGGCGCTGGGCCAGGCGTTCAAAGAGAGTCTCGGCGATAAGCAGGGTATCCGGCGCTTCGGCGAAGCGAGTTGCCCGCTGGACGAAACCCTCGCCAAGGTCGTGGTCGATATCAGCGGCCGACCCTATCTGTCGTACAACGTCAAGATTCGCCCTGGGCGAGTCGGTGATTTCGACACCGACCTGCCGCACGAGTTTTTCGCCGCCTTCGCCAATCAGCTGGGGATGAATCTGCACATGGATGTCATCCGCGGCGAGAATCCGCACCACATCATCGAAGCCTGCTTCAAGTCTTTCGCCCGGGCGATGGACTTGGCGACGCAACTGGACCCACGGATTCAAGGCGTGTTGTCGACCAAAGGCAGCCTGTGACTCAAACGGCTTGAACGCTTAAGCGGTTCAAAACGTTCAAGTCGTTCAAACCGTTCAAGACGTGTAGAACATGATCGCGATCATCGATTACGGCATGGGCAATCTGCGCAGCGTGCAGAAAGGCTTCGAGCGCGTCGGCTTTCAGGCCGAGGTGACGCGGGAGGTGAGCAAGATCGCCTCGGCGCGCGGCGTCGTGCTTCCCGGCGTCGGCGCGTTTCATGCCTGCATGGAAAATCTTAAGCGCTTCGAGTTGATCGAGCCGATCCGCCGGATCCTGCGCGAGCAAAAACCCTTTTTGGGAATCTGTCTGGGTTTTCAATTGCTCTTTGCCGAGAGCGAGGAGTTCGGCTTGCAACGAGGCCTCGACATGTTTCCAGGCAGAGTGGTCGGCTTCCACGCCGACAACGGCCTCAAGGTGCCGCACATGGGCTGGAACCGGATCGAGAAAAAGCAGGACACGCCTTTTTTAGACGGGCTTTCGAGCGGCGACTATGTTTACTTCGTCCACTCGTTTTACGTCGTCCCGGAAGATTCCTCGCTCGTCGCCACGACGACGGAGTACGGCAGCTCGTTCGTCTCGAGTATCGCCACCGAGCGCCTGTTCGCCTGCCAATT
>JAUYJC010000150.1 GCA_030688735.1 Deltaproteobacteria bacterium | reverse complement strand
AGCGTCGCGCCCTTCACCGGTTTGGTTACCTTGCCGTCCTCGATGAGATAGGCCTCGCTGGCGGAAAAAACAAACTTGCCGCTCGTAATATCGACCTGGCCGCCACCGAAAGAAACCGCGTAGAGGCCCTTTTTCACCGAGCGAATAATATCCTCCGGCACGCTCTCGCCAGCCAACATGAACGTGTTGGTCATGCGCGGCATCGGAATATGCGCATAGCTCTCGCGCCGCCCGTTGCCGGTAAGCGGCATCTTCATCAGCCCGGCGTTGAGCTTGTCTTGCAGGTAGCCTTTGAGAATTCCCTTTTCGATCAGCACCGTCCGATGGGTCGGCGTGCCTTCGTCGTCGACGTTGAGCGAGCCACGGCGCGACGGGATCGTGCCGTCGTCGACCACCGTGCACAGCTCCGAGGCTACTCGATGGCCAATGCGGTCGCTGAAAGCGGAGGTCTTTTTACGGTTGAAATCGCCTTCGAGTCCGTGGCCGATCGCTTCGTGAAGCAAAATTCCCGGCCAGCCGGGTCCCAATACGACGTCCATGGTCCCCGCCGGCGCGTCCTCGGCGCTCAAGTTCAGCACCGCCTGGCGCACCGCCTCGCGGGCATAGCGTTCATAGTCTTTGCCATCGACGAAGAAACCGAACTCGACACGACCGCCGCCGCCGAAACTGCCGACCTGGCGATTGCCATTCTCCTCCACGATACAGGTCACGTTGAGGCGCGTGAGCGGCTGAATATCTCCCACCACCATGCCCTGCGACGACGCCACTAAAATAACCTTGTATTCGCCACCGATTGAGACAAACACGTTTTTTACACGCGCGTCGAGCGCCCGCGCAAACTTGTCGATCTCATAAAGCAGTTCGACCTTTTTTTCCAAAGCCACGTCATTGACTGGAGTCTTGATCGGATAGAGATCGTGAGCTTCCCCGCGCGCCTGGCCGACGGCGGCCGGCACTTGGGAGGGCCGGTTTTGCGCGATGTACTGCGCCGTGCGCGCGGCCAATTCCAGATTTTGGATGGTGATATCGTCCGTATAGGCGTAGCCGGTTTTGGCATCCGCCAAGACGCGTACGCCCACCCCATTAGCAGTGGCCTGAGAGCAGTTCTTTACCAACCCCTCTTCCAGGCTCACCCCCTCATTGCGCCGGTATTCGAAATAAAGTTCGGCATAATCGGCCTTCCGGCCCAGAGCTGTCGCAATGACTTTTTCCAAGTCGCGTCCCTGGATGCCGAAGTTCCGGTCAAAAAACGATACCGCGGGAAGGTTTTCCTGTGCCATGTGCTCTCCTTAGACAAACTTCTAACACACCTGCGCCGGCCATTAAATGGCAAGGGGAGCCGCTCGGGGTGACAAACGGCGCGCAAACCTGCCAAATCGGGACTTTTTCGGTTGATCGCGTACCTCTGTTGAGCTAGGATTCCTTTTATCAAGGCATTACGGGGAAAGACCATGGCGCAGAAAAAAATTGTCCACATCGTCGGCACCGGAACCATCGGCGAACCGCTTGTCGGAATTCTTTCCACGCTCCGGGAGCAGTTCGGCATTGACGAAGTCACTTTCCATAAGCGCACGCCCTTGCTCATGGACCGTTCCAAGGTCATTGTCTCGTGCAAAAACGGGGCGAAGCTCGCGGTCGACAAGGAGCGTCGGCAAAAGTTTATTGACATGGGGATGGAGCCGACCTACGAGGCCGAAGAAGCCATCGAACGCGCCAACGTCATCATCGATTGCACGCCGGTGGGCAATGAGAACAAGGAAAAACTTTACAACAAGTTCACCGGCAACGGCCGCGGCTTCATCGCCCAGGGAAGCGAATATGGCTTTGGCAAGATGTACGCGCGCGGCATCAACGACAAAGCACTGGAGAGAGGCAAGGACCAGTTTGTTCAAGTCGTCAGTTGCAACACGCACAATTTAGCGGTTCTGATCGATACCATCGCCTTGGGTCCGGAAAAGGAAGACAATCTCGAAGAGGCGCGATTCGTCTGCATGCGCCGCGCCAACGACTTAAGCCAGGAAGGCGACTTCATCCCGGCGCCGGAGGCCGGAAAGCACGACGACGTGCAGTTCGGCACCCACCAGGGACGCGACGCCCACTACCTGTTCAAGACAGTGGGATTGGATCTGAACATTTACTCCTCGGCGCTCAAATTGAACACGCAATACATGCACACGATCCATTTCAACCTGAAGCTGCGCCGCGGCATCAACAAAGAAGAGCTGATGCGCCGTTTTCAATCCAACGGACGCGTCGCGATGACCAACAAAAAGTCCTCGGCGTCGGTCTTTTCGTTCGGCCGGGACCACGGCATCTTCGGGCGCATCCTCAATCAGACGGTGATCGTGACGCAGAGCCTGGCCATGAGAGGCGATAGAGAGATCATCGGCACCTGCTTCACTCCCCAGGACGGCAACTCGCTTTACAGCAGCCTGGCCGCGACGCTGTGGTTTTTATATCCCGATTCCTACGAGGAGCGGCTCAAACCGGTTAAGCAGTACTTCTTTAACGAAATCTAGCTGACCAACACAAACCTGGTTTCGGGGATCAAAGGCCGCAGCGCTCTTGATCCCTTTTTTATTCCTTGACGCTATCCGGCGGGAGGCCTTCGAAGCGAACGGCATCGCCGGCTCTGATGCCGAGCCGCTTGGAGAGCCCCCCGTTGATTTCGAGCACGAACTGGCTGGGCGCGCCGACGGACCGGGGCTCCAACGAGAACGGTACCGTTTGTTCGACGATGCCGGCGATCTTACGGTCGCTGCCAATAAAGATCATGTCGAGCGGGAGCGGCGTGTTTTTCATCCAAAAGGACTGGAGCGACGGCGCCGGGAACAGGAAGATCATGCCGCGGTCAGCTGCGAGTTCTTTCCGGTATTGCAGGCCAAGCTCCCGCTTTGTCGGAGTGTCCGCGACCTCGACTTGAAACGCGGCCTCTCGACCTTCGCGGGTCGAGATTATGACCCTGGGCTCCGCGCCGCAGGAAGACGTGATCGACATGAGCGCAAACAAGGCTGTGGCAAGATACCAGCGCCGCATATCACTTGGCCAAATTTCTGGCGACGATCTCGGCGATGTCCAGGACTTCCATGGCCGTCTCCGGCTCCTCTTTGGCGGTCTCTTCGGTGATCATGCGCATGCAGAAGGGACATCCGGTCGCTACCGTCTTGGCGCCCGTCTGCTTGAGCTCGCGGTAACGGTTGACGCCTACCTTTTCATTGCCCTTCTCTTCCTCCTTCCAGAACTGCCCGCCGCCGGCGCCGCAGCAAAAGCTATTGCTCCGGGTGCGACCGGGCTCGGTCAGCTTGGCACCGGTGGACTGAATCAGCGCGCGCGGCGCATCGAAGATGCCGTTGTGGCGTCCCAGATAACAGGGGTCGTGGTAGGTCACCGCCCCGTCGCCTTGCGAGGATAATTTTAATTTGCCGTCACCAATCAGATCGTTGATGTAATCGGTGTGGTGCTTGACGACGTAGTTGCCTCCGACTTGCGGATATTCGTTGGCGATGGTGTGAAAGCAGTGCGGGCAGGTGGTGACGATGACCTTGGGCTTTGCCTCGTCCAACGCCGTGATATTTTCCGCCGCCATCTGCGCGAATAGATACTCATTGCCGGTGCGGCGGGCCGTGTCGCCGGTGCATTTTTCCTCTTTGCCGATAACCGCCCAGTCGACACCGGCCGCATTGAAAAGCTCCACCATGCTGCGCGCGATCTTTTGCGCGCGCGGGTCGAAGGCCACGGCGCAGCCGACCCAATATAGAACCTCGGGTGCGGATTTTTCCCGCAACGTCGGCACCGGAAACGGCAATCCTTTCGCCCAAGCCATTCGTTCATCGGCGGGCATGCCCCAGGGGTTGCCCGCGCGTTCCATGTTATTGAAGGTGTTCTTTAGGCCGTTGGGAAACTCCGCCGCTGACAGCACCCGCTCCCGGCGCACGTCAATGATGTGCAGCATCTGTTCATTGCCGACGGGACATACCTCGACACAGGCATTGCAGGTCGTGCACGCCCAGGCTGCCTCCTCGGAAAGAGCGAAGTCGAGCAGCGGGCGCGGGCTCTCTTGGCCTTGGGCGAATTTCGGGAAAAGCGAATTCAACTCGTAGCGCTCATTGATCAGGATCGCCGCCGGGCTGAGCGCCTTGCCGGTGGTCGTCGCCGGACAAACGTCCTGGCAGCGATTGCACATGATGCAGCTATAGGCGTCGAGCAACCTCGGCCAAGCAAACTCTTCGAGCTTAGATGCGCCGAAGACCTCCTCCTTTTCAAAGTCCATCGGCTGCAAGACACCCGCTTTGCCCTTTTTCAGCGCCAGATTGATGGGCGCCATAAAGAGATGAATATGCTTGGAACGGGGGAAGTAGGGGATGAAGAGCAGAATTGCGCCCAGGGCGCCCCACCAAAAAAAATGATTCAACCCTTCGAGCGCCCTCGGGTCAAGGCCGGAAAATAGCACCGCGAACCCGGAGCTGACGGGTTGGAAAGGATCTCCGCCCTCCAGAGTCAACTGAGTCGCTTTGAACAACAGGCGGCATCCGACGTGAAAAATAATAAAGCCCGCCACGATGGAGGAGTCGCGCACGATCCCGGCGCGCGCTCCGTCTCTTAGCGGAACATGGTCGGCGAAGGCGAAATCCTTGGGGCGGACGAAGA
>JAUYJC010000582.1 GCA_030688735.1 Deltaproteobacteria bacterium | reverse complement strand
TGGCGCAGCAGGCTCAAAGTCTCCGCAACCGTCGCAGGAGCGTGATACTCAAACGGGGGCGGCTTCATAGGCGTAGATTCTTATCTCAAAAATGTTGAACAGAACGACTTCAAGAAAATTTATCCCGCCAAGCATGTCCTGAGCTCAGTCGAAGGGGCGCCAAGGCGCTAAGTGACAGGCCCAAGGCCTGTCATCCCGAGCGAATGCGAGGGATCTAGGAAAGATTTCTCTCTTCGTTCGAAATGACAATGTTTTTCCTTTGCGTCTTTGCGAGAGATATTTCGAGACCAACCGGTGCGCGAAGCGCACCCTACGAAACCCTTCGTGTCCTTCGTGCCTTCGTGGTGAATCCGACTTTTCTCATTTTCGTTGCGGCTTTGCCGGTTCGAAGTCCGCCGTAGATTGAGGTCCGAACGCGCCCTCTTGCCGCAGCGTTTCAATCCGCTCGGGAGTGTATTCCAACACCTCCCGCAAGACGCTCTCCGTGTGCTGACCCAGCGTCGGCGGGCTTATGAAGTCAGCTTCGTGGCTGCGTGAAAACTTGATCGGGTTGCCGAGCACGCGGATCTCTCCACCCAGAGTATGCGCCACCGCGCGCACCATCCGGCGGTGGACGACTTGCGGATCGGCGAGCGCTTCGGCCACCGAGTTTACCGGCGCGCTCGGGATGCCGCGCTCGTGAAAGCGCGCCAGGAGGTTAGCGCAATCGTATTTCGCGAACGCCCGCTCTAGAATCGGCTCCAGCTCGGCGCGATTGGCGTGGCGGCGCTCGTTGGTCTCAAAGCGAGGATCGTTCGCCAGCGCCGCCATTTCCAGCGCCTCACAGAGCTGTTGCCACATCCGCTCCGTGTTGGCGCAGATGAGAACGTCGCGGCCATCGCACGCGCGAAAGGCGTTGTAGGTTGGAATCGACATATGTCCTCTGCCCTGGAGACCGGGGACGTCGCCGGAGATAAGGTAGTACTCTCCTAGATAGCTAAGCATCGAGACCTGGACATCCAACATAGAGATGTCGATCGACTGACCTACTCCCGAGTGCTCCCGTTCCCAGAGCGCGGCCAGAATTGCCGTTGCCGCAGACTGGCCCGCGTTAAGATCGCCAATCGGTGTACCGGAGCGGACCGGCCGCCCGCCGATCTCGCCGGTCAGACTCATCGCGCCGGATAGCGCCTGCACGATCATGTCATAGGCAGGTCGGGGCGCGTACGGTCCATCCTGGCCGAAGCCGGAGATGGAACAGTATACGATCCGCGGGTTAATGTTCTTGATCGCGTCGTAGTCCGCGCCCAGTTTCTTAGTTACGCCCGGGCGAAAAGCTTCTATGACCACGTCCGCCCGCCGCACCAGGTCGTAGAATACGTTCCGGCCGGCTTCGGTGGAAAGGTCCAGCACAAGGCTACGCTTGGTGCGATTGATCGCCAGGAAATAAGCGCTTTCGCCCTTGTAGAAATAAGGCGGCAACGCGCGCGTGGGATCGCCGGCCTGGGGCTCGATCTTGAGGATCTCCGCTCCGAGATCGGTCAGGATCTGGGTACAGAAAGGCCCTGCCAGGAATTGCGTGAGGTCCAGGATGCGCAGGCCGTGAAGCAGAGGTTTGGCAGAGTTCATCGGTTCATCGTGTTACTGCTCGAAGAGATGGATCGTGCAGGCAATGTGATCGAATCCCGCCACGCCGCCCCCCGTGCAGTGAGTTAACCCAATGCGCGCCCCCGCGATCTGCCGCGGCCCGCAGTTGCCGCGCAACTGATTGACGATCTCGACGATCTGAGCCACCCCGGTCGCGCCCACCGGATGCCCCTTTGAGAGCAAGCCGCCACTCGGATTCACCGGAATGCGTCCCCCGATCTCGGTCGCCCCTTCGTCGACTAGCCGCCCGCCGTCACCCGGAGCGCAGAAGCCTAGCGCCTCGTAGTACATGAGCTCGCCAATCGTGAAGGCGTCGTGCACCTCGGCTACGTCGACGTCCTCGGGGCCCAGTCCAGCCATCTCATACGCGGCGGCGGCCGCGCGGTAGCTCAGGTCGGACTTAGTCATATCGCGGAAGTCGTTCTTGAATAGCCCGGATTGAAGCACTGAGGCGCGCACCTTGACCGGTTTGCCGCGCAAGCGCGGCGCAATCTCCGTTGCAGCCAGTACCACAGCGGCTGCGCCATCGCCGGTTGGGCAGCAGTGCAAGATCGTCAGCGGGTCGGCGATCATGCGCGAGTTGAGAACTTCCTCGATCGTGTACTCGCGCTGGTACTGCGCGCGCGGGTTGTGAACGCTGTTGTGGTGGTTCTTGACCGCTATTTTAGCGAGTTGCTCGATGGACGTGCCGTACTCCATCATGTGGCGGCGCGCCCGCATGGCATAGACGGCAGGCATCACCACGCCCTGATCGGCTTCGATGTCGTCGCTCAACGGAAAGGCGCCGCCGCCAAGCGCGGTCAACTTCTCCGCGCCAAAGGCGAGTGTCACATCGTACATGCCACTGGCCACACCCAGCCAGGCCTCTCGGAAAGCCGATGAACCGCTCGAGCAGGCGTTCTCCAGGTTCAGGATCGGAATACTGGAGATGCCGATGCCCTTTAGCACTTTTTGGCCCAGGCCCGAGCCGCCGAAAACACTGCCACTGTAGGCTGCCTGCACC
>JAUYJC010000570.1 GCA_030688735.1 Deltaproteobacteria bacterium | reverse complement strand
CAGCTCCTCCAACGTTCCTTCCGCTCTTCCTTTGGGAACGATGATGGCCGAAGAAGGGACTCCCTTTTTGAGCAGCACCTCCCGGCTTATTTCCCAGCTTTCCGGAACTCTTATGCCCAGTTCAGAGAGCGCTTGTTGCTCTTCCCTGAGCGCCCCTGGAATCACAATCACTTTCGGCGCCCACCCGGCGCGATAAAGTTTCGCTGCTTGCATCTCGCGAAAGGGCGGCTCGCCTCCCAAGGCGACGATCGCTGCCGCCGGCGCCAGTGAATCTTCGGTGATCAGGAAAGAGGCCACCTCGCGAAGGATCGGAACGTGGGCGAAGCCGACCAGGACGATACTCACCAGCAACATCCCTCCACACCATAACTTCCGGCGCGTCAAAAATTCCGTCTTCATTGATGCTTCTTCTGGGTTTCCTGTGAAAAAACATTCACCACAGAGACACTCGCCCTGTGGAATTGCAGCCCGGTATTCCACAGGGCAAGCGCGGCGAAGCCGCAATCAAAGAAGCAATCCTAATTTTACCGCAGAGACGCTGAGTTCGCAGAGGTCGGAGAATTTTTTAATCAAGAACTCTTTTCTCCGCGTACTCAGCGCCTCAGCGGTGAGATATCCCAATTCCTTTTCACCACAGAGAAACCTGTCTGCGTGTACGCACAGGCAGGCAGAGTTCACAGAGGGTTTGTTCAAGTTGCTATTTTTAGGCGATTTTCTCTGCGCCCTCTGCGCCTCGGCGGTGCAAACTCCGATCCCAGCTTCACACAAAAGCCTGAAGAACCTCATTGATTGGACCGGCAGGACAGCTAGAAAGCACGGACGCTGCTGGGGACTGGCGCATTGTCCTTATTCCTCACTCCTTGTTCCATAATCCCCATCTCCGACTTTCGCCTTGCAGGGTGTTTCGCTCTCACGCTTGCCGTTCCGGATTACATTTTCAAGGACGCCGGTGTAGGTTTTCGCAGTCCGCTTCCGGGAAAGGTGATCGACGATGTATTTCCTTCCGTTTTCTCCTAGGGCTTTGCGAAGCCCAAGATCAAGGTGGAGCTGCCTGACTGCCTGAGCCAGAGCCGCGTGGTCTTCGGGCTCGATGAAGACCCCCGCCTCGGCTTTCTCGATGACCTGCCTGGCCTGACCATCCACACCCAGGATCACTGGCCGGCCGCAGGCCATGAATTCCAGCATTTTCGTGGGAATCACTGTTTCAAAAACACTTGCCTTCTTGAGCAGAACAAGACAAACGTCGGAAGCACGAATGAAAGAGGGAACTTTCTGCCGCGGTTGCTGCGGCAAGAAACGGACGTTATTTAGTTGGAGGTCCGAAACCAAAGAAACTAATCGATCTTTGTCGGCTCCCTCGCCAACGAAGAGGAACTGAATATCCGGGAAGGCACTTTGCAATTGGGCAGCAGCTTTCACTACCGCATGCAGTCCATGAGCTAGACCCAGAGTCCCGATATATGATACGACGAACTTCCCTTCGAGACCCAACTCCCTTTTGACGTCGTCTCTAATATCATCTGGAGTGAAGAGATCAGTTTCCACGCCGTTCTCCACCAACGATATCTTTTCGGCGCGAACGTGCCACTTGGCGACCAATTCTTGTTTAAATGCAGGAGTGACCACAACCAGATGATTGCATGACCGGTAGAGGAACGAGGACAAGGCGCGCAACAATCGAATCGACACGTCCGCCTCGCTTCCCATCCCTGATGCGGTAATGGAATCGGGCCAAAGATCTCTCACCTCGAGGATAAACGGGACGCGTTTGATCCAGCCTAGCCACCTGCCGGTTAGGCCAACAAATAATTGGGGAGAGGTAGCGATAATAATGTCAGGCCTGCGTAAGAAAATACCGGTAATGCAAGAGGACAAGACGAAAGATAAATAGTTGAGAAGTCGTTCGTGGGCCTTTCTGTTGGGACAGGGAAACAGCCAGGTGCGCACGACATCGATCCCATCTTTCTGCTCCCGACAGACCAGCTTGCGCAGCTTGGTTCGATACTCAGTCGGGACAATCCCAGTCGGATGGTTGGGAAAGCCGGTCAGGACTGTGACTTCATGACCCGCCTTAACCCAGTGGCGTGCCAACTCCGAGACCCGCGCGGCAGGGGCACCCATCTCTGGCGGAAAGTATTGAGATACGTATAGGATCTTCATCGCGCACCAAAGAGCAAAGTGCTAAGCGCTAAGGGCAAAGAGCAGGGAGCCCTCTGACTTCTGCGCTTCGCGCCTTGCCCTTTGCCCTTAGCGAGCCTACTAGTAGTAGCAGAGTTTGAAAATCATCTTGTATCCGAGTGCCACGGTTCGCTTCGGGCGGCTTCGGCGGTAGCTCTCCCAGCGCGTGGCATAATGCCGAAAGATCTCTTCGCCGGTCATCCGATACAGCACTTCTAACTGGACGATATGCAAGCGATGATAAAATGGACTGGCCATCATCTTCAGCCAAGTGCCGGACTGTTCGTAAAGGGACCAAAACCCTGCATCGTAACGCTGAAGATTGGCTGCGAGAGTACGTACCGCCTGGTCGAATAACTCTTGCGCCCGCGGATCGCCCGTGGCCAGAAAGTAGTCATAGACACCCCAACTAGCCCAGATGAATCCGTTCAAGATGTGAGTCGGAGGAAAAACGATATACTCTTCGAACCATGTGTAGCCGTTTTCATCTACATGAACGACACCACCTTCGTCGACGTTGGTGAGAAACGTCACAAAGGCCCGCTTCGCGCCATCGAGATAACCTATCTGACCTGTCTCAAGGTGCGCCCGCACAAGGAGTGAAATTCCCTGTCCCTGCGCCAGCGCCGAGTACCAGGGGGCCTTGAGCCGTGTTCGATACTCCCAATCGAAATGGTGATTCCACACCCAAAGGCCGGCGGCGTTCTTCTCTAGATGAGCCACCAGCCAGTCGGCGACGGCGAGGATTTTTTGTTTCCGCTCCGGCGCGGCCGTGCGACGGAAAAGGTTGTAGTTGCCGAGACCGTATTGAGCGATGGCGATAGGGTTGTACTGGAGTCCCAACGCACCCCGATAATCGAGTAGAGGAATCCCCGCGGAATCGTATTGGCCCGGGTAGTCGGCCTTAGCCGTAAACGGCATGTAGTATTCGCCGAGTTCCTTGGGCTGGCAGCGTTCATTCACCTCCGGGAGGTCATGCCAAAAGGCCAGCTGGCTCTTCCGAGGATGCAGATAAGCGGGAAAGAGCCGACGGTAGTAGTTCAGTCGTTGCTGGAGCATGGAGCTAATGGCTAAGGGGTAAGGGGTAAGTGCAGGGAGCTTGGAGCTAAAGAAGCAAAGGGCAAAGAGCAGATCCAATTGCGGATTGCGATTTGTACTCCGCCTTCGGCTCCGTGCTTCATGCTCGTCGCTCCCAGCTCCTCGCCATAATCGCATGCGCTATTCGCTCAGCAGCATGACCATCCCACAACGGCGGCACCCGCCCTTGCTTTTGATCGCCGGCCATAATGCGCCCGACCTCCGTGCGTAGCCGTTCGACATCCTGGCCGACCAGAACGTTTGTGCCGATACTGACGGTGACCGGTCTCTCCGTATTCTCCCGCACAGTAAGACAGGGAACCCCCAGAT
>JAUYJC010000564.1 GCA_030688735.1 Deltaproteobacteria bacterium | reverse complement strand
CATTGTAAACGTAAACCTACTCCCTTTGCCCACTTCGCTCTCGACCCAGAGCTTGCCGCCGTGCAACTCGATGAACTTTTTGGTCAGCGTCAAACCCAACCCCGTTCCCTCACGTTTTTGCGCGTAGTTGCTGCCCACCTGGCGGAACTCCTCGAAGATCGCCTCCTGGTCTTCCGGCGCGATGCCGATGCCGGTGTCGGTCACTGAAACGATCACCGCGCTGTCGCCCAGGTTCGCCTCGACCTTAATCTCTCCGCCTTCGGGCGTGAACTTCACCGCGTTGGATAGCAGGTTGACCAACACCTGTTTCACCTTGCGCTCGTCGCCGGTGAAATCGCCGAGTCGGTCGTCGATAACCCGATTTAGTTTTATCCCGTGCCGGCTGGCGCGCTCGCGAATGAGGGTAAGCGCGTTCTCGATCGCATCCGGCAGGTGGAACGTCGTCACCTCAAGTTCCATCCGCCCGGCTTCGATCTTGGAAAGATCCAGGATGTCGTTGATGAGCGAGAGGAGATGGCGGCCGGAGGATAAAATATCCTCTGTGTACTCGGCTTGTTTTTCATTCAGCTCGCCAAACAGTCTCTCGCCCAAGACTTCCGAAAAACCGATGATGGCGTTGAGCGGCGTGCGCAACTCATGGGACATGTTGGCAAGGAATTCCGACTTGTGGCGGCTCGCGACTTCGAGCTGCTTGCTCTTTTCCTCGATCTCACGGAACAGCCGCGCGTTTTGGATCGCCAGGGCCGATTGAGTTGCGAAGGTTTGAAGCAGGTTGACGACCTCCTGGGAAAAGTCGCCCGCCTCCTTACGCCAGACCGTTAAGGCGCCCATGATTCTTCCTTCGCGAAGCAGCGGGACCGCCAGAACGGATCGATATCCGAGCCGCGCGAGAATCGGCCGCACGGTCGTAGCAGTGGACTCGCGTTGCTCCAAGATGTTCGGAACCTGGACTGGCGCCCTAGTGGTAGCCGCTTGCCCGGTGGCACCTTGACCCAGACGGACCGGCGTCGCCCGCAGCGCCTCCACCACTTCGTCTTCCATGCGCTGGCTGGCTCTCAGGTGAAATTCTTGCCTGGCTTCGTCGTACTCGTAAACAACTCCGCCAGTGGCTCCCGAGAGCTGAACCGCGTGACCGACGATGGTGCTAAGAACCGTTTGAAGATCGAGAGTCGAGCTTACCGCTTGACCGACATCCCCCAACGCTTTGAGTTCTCCGACGGATCGCGCCAGTTCGCGCGTCCGGGCTTCCAGTTCTTGGAACAGCCGCACGTTCTCAATGGCAATCACCGCCTGAGCGGCAAAGGTCTCAAGCAGCTTGATCTGCCGCTCGGAGAAAGGATGAACCTCCGTTCGCCTGATATTGATTAAACCGATTGGCGTCCCCTCTCGGAGCATCGGTGTGCTAAGGAAAGTTCGTGAGCCGAAGCGACTAGTGATTTGCTCGCTCTCTCGAAATTCCACGGCGGCACTAAGATCGTGAACATGTACTGTCTGTCGCTGAAGAATTGCGAGGCCAGCGGGATTCCCTGGGCTCGTGGGCATAAACTCCGGAGCGGGTCTAGATCCGAAGGATGCCACTAATCGCGTTCCGTCACCCTCGACGAGGCGAATCTGTGCATCCGTCGCCTCGCATAGTCGGGCAGCATTCGCCGCCACGGTTTTTAATACCGGCTGAATATCCGTCGGTGAGCTGGCAATGACGCCCAAGATTTCACTCGTCGCGGTCTGCTGTTCTAATGCCTCGGTAAGCTCCCGGAATAATCGAACGTTCTCGATGGCGATGACCGCCTGGTCGGCGAAGGTTTCGAGGAGCTTGACCTGCGCAGGAGTAAAGGGGCGCACCTCGCTACGACGCGCGGTCAAGGACCCAATGAGTTCCCCATGCTGACGAAGGGAGACAGCCAAGAAGGTGCGCCAGCCGCCAGCAACCCCGGGTTTGAGCTCGTTGTGTGCCTGGACGTCGGGAACGTGGAGCGTACCATGCTCGCGTAACAAGCGATACTGTGGTTCCTCTTCACTGATCTCAATGCGGAGAATGGGTATAGGACCAAAATGGGCCTGCGGAACAAAGTTGGGTCCTTCGCGGAGTCGCAGCACCACGTCATCGATCCCACAAACCCGCGCGGCGCTCTCGACGATGGCGTCGAGGACCGGCTGCACGTCCGTGGGCGAGCGGCTGATGATGCCCAGCACCTCGGCGGTCGCCGTCTGATGCTCCAGTGCCTCGCGCAGCTCGGCATTGCGCTCCTGGATTTCCTTGAACAACCGCACGTTCTCGATGGCGATGACAGCCTGGTCTGCGAATGTCTTGAGCAGAGCGATTTGCTTGTCGGAAAACGGGCGCACCTCGTCGCGCCGGATCAGGATGACGCCGATGGACATGCCCTCACGCAGCAATGGCATTGCTAACATGGTCCGGGTTCCTCGTTGGCGCGCGGGCCCCGCTGGCAGCTCGGATTCAGGGATCGCAGCAATGTCGTGTATGTGAAGGGTTTGGCGGTCTACCACGGCCCGGCCGACAACCGTGTTTCGATCCAAGCTCAACGTCCTGGCAATTATCGGCGTCGGAATCTCACCATAATGAGCTGCCATCCAAAGCGCCTCGCCCTGAACGCGGTGGATCACAGCGTCGATTGCATTGCAGAGCCGCGCCGCATTCTTCGCGACCACATCCAGCACCGGCTGAATATCCGTCGGCGAGCTGGCGATGACACCAAGAATCTCGCTGGTGGCAGTTTGCTGCTCCAACGACTCCTTGAGTTCTTGGAACAGCCGCACGTTCTCGATAGCGATCACGGCCTGATCGGCGAAGGTTTCAAGCAGCTTGATCTGCGCGGGGGTGAAGGGGCGCATCTCGGCACGACGGAGGTTCAGCGCTCCAATGAGTTCTCCTTGCTGGCGAAGGGGAACGGCCAAGAAAGAGCGAAATAGGCCGGAAGTCCCTCGGAAAGCGTTCGGCGCTTGCGCATCGGGAACGTGGAGCGTGCCATGCTCGCGCATCCAGCGAACCATCGGCTCATCGATACTGAGCCTGACGCGGCCCTGGGGTATAGAACCAAAATGCGCCCGCCAAACCATAGCATCACCCTCAATGAGCCGCAGCACCACGTCATCGATCCCACAAACCCGTGCGGCGCTCTCGACGATGGCGTCGAGAACCGGCTGCACGTCCGTGGGCGAGCGGCTGATGATACCGAGCACCTCGGCCGTCGCCGTCTGATGCTCCAGCGCCTCGCGCAATTCCGCGTTGCGCTCGCCGAGTTCCCGGAAGAGGCGCACGTTCTCGATCGCGATCACCGCCTGATCGGCGAACGTCTTAAGAAGCGCGATCTGCTTGTCAGAGAATGGGCGGACTTCTGGCCGGCGCACGTGAATTGCGCCGATCGCAACGCCTTCGCGAAGTAATGGTGTAACCAAAAGAGTGCGGACGTCACCGGACCTAAAGGCTTCAGAAAATTCCACTAGAGACTCTGGTCTCAGAATGTCATGAACGTGCACGGTTTCTCTGTCGATCATCGCCCGACCGCTCGGAATGGAACGACTCATTGGTCTACTTTCCTCGGACCGAGGCACTGGAATCGAACCATGCGAAGCCACAAGCCAATACTTATCGCCGTCAGTACGCCAAATGGCCGCATCACCGGCATCACACAACCGAGCGGCGTTTTGAGCTACAACGTCCAGCACCGGCTGGATATTCGTCGGTGAGCTAGCAATGACACCCAAGATTTCACTCGTCGCAGTCTGTTGTTCCAACGCTTCCGTGAGCTCTTGGAACAGCCGGACGTTCTCGATCGCGATAACCGCTTGGTCGGCGAACGTTTTGAGCAGGGCGATCTGTTTGTCCGAGAACGGTCGCACTTCGGTTCGCCTGATGTTGATAAGCCCAATCGGTACCCCTTCGCGAACCATTGGCGTGCTGAGAAAAGTTCTTGTGCCCGTCCGTTTTGTGAGTTCCGCGCTCTCCGGAAATTCGCTTTCAGCAGCGCGCAAGTCCTGAACATGTATTTGTTGTCGCTGAAGAATTGCGCGGCCAGCGGGAGTCCCTACGTTCGTGGGCACAAAATTTGGGGCGGGCAACGGACCAAAGGACGCGACCAATCGTGTACCATTACCCTCAACGAGACGAATCTGCGCATCCGTGGCTTCAGATAGCCGCGCGGCATTTGTAGCTACGGTTTCCAAAACCGGCTGAATATCCGTCGGCGAGCTTGCGATCACCCGCAGTACCTCGCTGGTTGCCGTCTGCTGCTCTAGAGCCTCGGTGAGGTCGCGGTTGCGCTCTTGCAATTCCTTGAACAGCCGCACGTTCTCGATGGCGATGACGGCTTGGTCGGCAAAGGTCTCAAGTAGTTTGATTTGCCTTTCTGAAAATGAACGCATCTCGCCTCTGCGGATATGAATAACCCCGATGGCTACGCCTTCGCGAAGCAAGGGCGTCGAGAGCACGGTGCGAAGACCCGCTGCTATTCCTCGGGTCTTGGCACCCGGAAATTCAGCTACGGCTGCTCGAAGGTCAGGGACATGGATCGTCTGGCGATCAATGACTGCCCGGCCAGCCGGGTAGCCACGATCAAAGACGCGGCCCTCGCCCAAAGCAGCTAGCATGGGGATCGGTCCAAAGTGGGCGGCGTGGCGTAAAATATTGCCATCGACGCGAAAGATGGCAGCATCTTCCGCGTCACACAGCCGCGCAGCGCGCTCAGCAATCGCATCGAGCACCGGCTGAAGGTCGGTCGGCGAGCGCGCGATCATGCGCAGTATGTCACCGGTGGCGGCCTCCCGTTCGAGTGACTCGTCGCGCTCGCGGCTAAGATCCTTGTTCGCCTGGATCAACTTCGCGAGAGATTTCCTCGGGGCGAGGCGTCGCGGCTTTGATGGAGATTTCTTAGTAGACATCCTCTTTCCGATTTTTTATCTTCTTCGTGTCCTTTGGGCTTTTGCGCCAGTTACTTTTTTAACTTGCTTGGCGTACGAGCACTCTTTCTATTTCGCCGAGAAAATCTTTCAGGCTGATCGGCTTGGTCTGATAGCCGTCGAATCCTTCAGCCATCATCGTCTGCCGATTGTGCGTCATCGCTGACGCCGTGATGGCGATGACCGGAATGTCCTTCGTTATCGGATCTGCCTTGAGCTGCTTCATTGCCGTGATCCCGTCCATACCCGGCAACTGAATGTCCATGAGGATCAACGCGGGAGATTTTTCCAAAACGAGAGTGAGCCCTTCTTCCGCGGTCTCCGACTCGATGGTCTTGTAGCCCTTCACCTGAAGCACGTCCCGGGCGAGCTTCCGGTTCTTCTCGTTGTCTTCGATGATCAATATCAGTTCCCCAGCCATATGATTCTCGGAATTCAGGTCATTGTATTGCGCCAAGACGCCAAGGCGCAAAGTTCAAGAAAGAAAAGTTATCTTGCAAATTTTCCATTCTTAACTTGGCGTCTTTGCGCCTTTGCGCGAGAATATTTTTAATTCACCGGCAGTGTGAAAGTAAACTTACTCCCTTTGCCTACCTCGCTCTCTACCCAGATCCTTCCCCCATGCAGCTCGACAAACTTCTTGGCGAGCGTTAACCCCAGTCCAGTCCCCTCGACCTTGTGTGCATAGTCGCCTCCCACCTGGCGAAACTCCTCGAAGATCTTTGGCTGGTCCTCCGGGGCGATGCCGATGCCGGTGTCACTAACCGAGATCTCCACGGCACCGTCAGCCTGCCTGGCCTTAATTCCGATCCGTCCTCCCTCCGGGGTGAACTTCACTGCGTTCGATAGCAGGTTAAGGAGGATCTGTTTGATCTTGCGCTCGTCGCCCACGAAGTCGCCGAGGCGCTCGTCAACCGCAACATCGAGCGTGATGCCGTGCTTGGTGGCCCGTTCGCGCACAAAAGTGCGCGCGTTATCTATTGCCAAGGGAAGGTCGAACGTAGCCAGCTCCAGTTCCATACGCCCCGCCTCAACCTTGGAGAGATCGAGAATCTCATTGATAAGGGACAACAGATGGCGGCCGGAGGTGAGAATGTCGTCGGTGTACTCGGCTTGTTTCTCGTTTAACTCGCCGAACAGTCTCTCGCCTAAGACTTCAGAGAAGCCGATGATGGCATTGAGCGGCGTGCGCAGTTCATGGGACATGTTGGCGAGGAATTCCGACTTGTGTCGGTTGGCAGCCTCAATCTGCCGGCTCTTATCCTCGATCTCGCGGAACAGCCGCGCGTTTTGGATCGCGAGGGCCGATTGAGTCGCGAAGGTTTGAAGCAGGTTGACCACCTCCGGGGAAAAGTCGCCCGCCTCCTTGTGCCAGACCGTCAAGGCACCCATGATCCGCTCTTCGCGGAGCAGCGGAACCGCCAGAACAGATCGATATCCGAGGCGTGCAAGTATCGGCCGCACGGTCGTGGCAGTAGGCTCCCGTTGCTCCAAGATGTTCGGAACCTGGACTGGCGCCCGAGTGGTAGCCGCTTGACCGGTGGCGCCTTGACCCAGACGGACCGGCGTCGCTTGCAGTGCTTGAACTATCTCTTCCTCCATGCGGTAACTGGCCCTGAGGTGAAACTCTTGCGCAGTTTCATCGTACTCGTAGATCACCCCACCGCTAGTTCCGGAGAGCTGGACAGCATGACCGACGATCGTGCTGAGCACGGTCTGGAGATCAAGAGTAGAGCTCACTGCCTGACCGACTTCGCCGAGCGCTTTCAGTTCTCCCACTGAACGCCCCAGCTCGCGCGTCCGGGCTTGCAATTCCTGGAACAGCCGCACGTTCTCGATGGCAATCACGGCTTGTGCCGCGAATGTTTCAAGCAGTTTGATTTGTCTGTCTGAGAAAGGACGAACTTCGAGTCGCCGAATGTTGATTACACCAATGGGGGTTCCCTCTCGGAGCATCG
Source organism: Deltaproteobacteria bacterium (assembly GCA_030688735.1). Taxonomy (GTDB): domain Bacteria; phylum Desulfobacterota; class Binatia; order UBA9968; family UBA9968; genus JACPFE01. Next base: position 4,531 of record JAUYJC010000564.1, on the reverse strand, counting down.
GCGTGCTCAGAATTGTCCGTGTTCCCGTACGAATAACAACATCCCTGGCATCGGCAAAATCGGTTTTCGAGGCTTCCACGAGATCGTGAACATGTACGGTCTCTCGGTTAAGAATCGCTCGGCCGCCGACTCTTCCCGGGGTCGTGGGTGAAAACTCGGGTGCTGGAGCATTTCCGAAGGATGCCACTAGTCGCGTTCCGCCACCCTCGACGAGGCGAATCTGCGCATCCGTTGCTTCGCATAGTCGAGCAGCATTGGCCGCCACGGTTTTTAATACCGGCTGAATATCCGTCGGTGAGCTGGCGATGACACCTAATATCTCGCTCGTAGCCGTCTGCTGTTCTAATGCCTCGGTAAGCTCCCGGAATAATCGCACGTTCTCGATGGCGATCACCGCTTGGTCGGCGAAGGTTTCGAGCAGCTTGATCTGCGCCGGGGTGAAGGGACGCACCTCGGTACGACGTGCGGTCAACGTTCCAATGAGTTCCCCTTTCTGGCGAAGAGGAGCGGACAGGAAGGTGCGCCAGCTGCTGGTAACCACCATTGGGAAATCTTTATGCTCGCGGATGTCGGGAATGTGGAGCGTGCCATGCTCGCGCATCCAGCGATACTCTGGCTCATCAATACCGATCTCGACGCGGCCAATGGGAATGGGACCAAAATGAGCCCGCGGAATCATAGCGTTCCTCTCGTGGAGTCGCAGCACCACATCATCTATCCCACAAACCCGGGCAGCGCTCTCGACGATGGCGTCGAGAACCGGCTGCACGTCCGTCGGCGAGCGGCTGATGATGCCGAGTACCTCGGCTGTTGCCGTCTGATGCTCCAGGGCCTCGCGCAATTCCGCGTTGCGCGCATCGAGCTCCGTAAACAACCGCACGTTCTCGATGGCGATCACCGCCTGGTCGGCGAAGGTTTTGAGAAGTGCGATCTGTTTGTCTGTGAACGGGCGAACCTCCGTGCGCCGGATCGTGATGGCCCCGATCGGAACACCCTCACGGAGAAGCGGCACCGCCAATGCCGTCCCAATCCCCAAGCTTCGGTGGGTATGCCACACGTCCGGGTAGTCCTCTTCACGCTCGGCGCCGATATCGTGAATGTGTACCGGCTGCCGGTCGAGTATCGCGCGGCCGCTTGGGGAACCACCCCTTATCGGCCGGGTCTCGCCAACGCTAAGGACAGGGGAAGTTACTCCGTAGCTCGCCACTTTGCGCACCATGTCACCTTCGACGCGAAAAATCTGCGCGTCCCTTGAGTCGCACAGCCGCGCGGCATTCTCAGCGACCACATCAAGAACCGGCTGAATATCGGTCGGCGAGCTGGCGATGACGCCCAAGATCTCGCTCGTCGCGGTTTGCTGCTCCAACGCCTCCGTGAGCTCCTGGAACAAGCGAACATTCTCAATCGCGATAACCGCCTGGTCGGCGAAGGTTTTTACCAGCTCAATTTGCCGCTCGGTAAACGGCTCAACGAAGTCACGCCAAATAATGATGCCTCCAATCGGCGTTCCTTCTCGCAACAGAGGTGTAGCTAGCAGCGTTCTCGCGCCAGTCTGGCGCGCCAGAGAAGCATGTGGTCCGGATTCCGATTGAACGTCAAGAATATGAACGGGTCTGCGCTCGACCAACGCCCGGCCAATCGGCGTGTCGGGGCTCGCTGGTAGCGGGTTAGCGCGCAGGAAGCTGATCCTGTCCGGGCTCTCGCCGTAATGGGCGACGACCCGGTAAAATTCGCCGTCGACTTGACGGACGTGACCCTTGGTCGCGCCAGACAGCCTCACAGCGTTCGTGAGCAGTGTATCGAGAACCGGTTGAAGCTCGGTAGGTGAGGAGGCGATGACTCGCAGGACTTCGCCGGTCGCCGTTTGTTGCTCCAGCGCCTCGGTCAGATCGCGGTTGCGGGATTCGCGTTCTTGGAACAATCGCACATTCTCTATCGCGATCACAGCCTGATCGGCGAATGTCTGGAGGAGGGCGATCTGCTTGTCGGTGAAGGGTCGGACCTCTAATCGGCGAATTAAGATAGCTCCGATTGGAACGCCCTCGCGCAGTAACGGCATACCAAGGACTGTTCGAGATCCGTCCCTCGCGGCTTCCGAATACTCAATCTCTCGTGCCGGCTCCAGGTCAGACACATGGATCATTTGTCGATCGGTGACGGCTCGGCCGGACACTGTTTGGCGGCTAATCGGTATGACTTCGGGCACCCGGAGCGGACCATATGAGGCCGCTAAACGAAGTACTCCATCATTAACGAGCCGAAGCTGCGCATCGGCCGAGTCACACAGCCGTGCGGCGTTTTCTACCACGACATTCAGCACTGGTTGGAGATCGGTCGGCGAGCTGGCGATGACGCCCAAGATCTCGCTCGTCGCGGTTTGCTGCTCCAGCGCCTCGGCGAGTTCTCGCCGCAGGGACTCAATTGTCTGCGCCTGGCTAGGCTGAGACTTTTTCGCCGCGGGCGAGCGCGGCTTTGACTTCGATTTCTGAGAGCCTTTTTGGGAAGTGGTCTTCATAAAAAAGCGCGGCTTGGGGAAACCCAGTCCGGGATGAACTGTTGCGCATCAAAGATGCGACCGGGTCAACTGACGCCGTGAATTCTAAAATGAATCGTAGGTGAGATGTTATTCTAAGTGGACGTTAGGGGTCAACCGGGCCAGGCAAATAAATCCCTTTTGCCATTCATCAAATTGGGTGTGGCCGCCTGGACATGGTCCAAAAAAGGCCTTCGGTTAGTTACTGATCAGACAGGAGATGGAACGTACCCTTGTCAAAATCGAACTGGAGCCGATAGCCTTGAAAGGCGTTGATGCCAAGTATCAGATGGATACCAATTCGAAGGTTTGTTAGATCCATTATTCCTGCGCGGAAACGCGTCAAAGAACAACGGCCGACCGCTGCGCCCGTGATCGAAACCGAAGAAACCTGACGAGGCTCAGTGCCGATGCCCACAATCCAGCGACGTTCTTCCTCGCGAAGACCAAGTTGCTTTACTAAGCGAGGATCAACCAGGCTTTCAGAGGCACCCGTGTCCACCAAGGCCCTGACGATGGTGCCTCCTATGCGAAGAGCAATCACTGGAAGGGAAAAAGGACGGAAGGATGCCCGGCTATGTGGCACTCACACCACCACCGCGGGTCCCGGTTCGAGGGCAGGACCGTAGGTCACCATTGTAAGAACTCCCCTTTTACGATGTGACTTCCATACCTTCTGAAAATCCTCGGGATCATGCGCTGTGGTGATGAGTTTTCCGCGCACGGGCTCTCCATCGTCTTCTTCCGTTACCTCCAAGAGTATCCAGGTGCCCGGATACTGTTCCTCCCATTCCCGGATAGCCTTATCAAACCTCCGTGGGTTTTTCACAGACCGACGAGGGTTATTAGACCGTGTGGACATCAGAAGTACTTCCTTTTATCTGCATATCTACTTAATAAGAACACAGGAGGAAGTGTAGGGGCACGCACCTCCAGTGTCAACCGTAAATTCAGTAAGGGGTAAAGGGTAAGGAGTGAGGAGTTATGAGGGAGAGGAATTAATCTCGCGCAAAGAACGCCAAAGAAGCGCGATTCGTCGAATAAGCAAGCGTTGACACCTTCGCCGTCATTTGTCATGAGATTTGACAATGAACTTGTCAGACCCAAACAAGCAAACTGGCGGTCAGCAGATCGACCGGTTCGTGAATCTGCACGCTCTGCTCGAGAAAAAATCTCATTTTCTCCTGGGACCCCGGCCGACGGGCAAGACGTTTCTGGTTTAGCATACTCTAAAGAACGCGCGGGTCTACGATCTCCTGGACCATGCCGTTTACCTGGCTCTGAGCCAGAATCCGGGGCGCATGGCTCAGGAGCTTAGCCCCAAAGACCGGATCGTCGTCATCGACGAGACTCAGCGCTTACCGGAGCTGTTGAACGAGGCGCACCGATTTCGATTTCCGATCTCCCGCACTCGATTTCCGAAAAATTCAAAACCTACTCACACATAGCGTGGTCCAACCCCTGTGTCCTAGCGGGAGGATTGTAAAGAGTGTTATGCTAGAATTGTTATGGCAGACCCCGATTTCCCGATTCCTCAGTCCTTATGACAGAAGATTTGAGAGACGATAATCGATATTATTTTTATCGCGATCAACTTGTCGCGCTGGGGATAGGTTTCGCGATAACGTCGGTCGTCGTCTTCGTTCTCGGCATTATCACCGGAAGACACATCGAACGAAGACAGCTGGCTGAGCATGCGGCGCCAGCGGCGAAGATCCCGGTGGCACGGCCACCTGCCAAGTCGGAATTCGCGCTCAAAGCGCAGCCCAGTGAGGCTCCTCCCGCCGCTGCGGGCTTGACCCGAGAGAGCGCGCTACCGCCTTCTGATAAAGAACCGGCAAGGGAGCCTAACGCACACCCGCAAATCGCGAAGGCAGAGAAAGCGACGGCGACGGCGCCAGTTAAGGAAGCGGCTAAGCGCGCGCCCCAGCTCCCGGCGGCGAAATCCGCTGAGCAAACGCCGCCGGCTCCGGCCGCCCAGGAGCAGAGCCAGATCTC
>JAUYJC010000563.1 GCA_030688735.1 Deltaproteobacteria bacterium | reverse complement strand
AACGGCGTCCCCAGCTTGAGCATCCTCGACGGCTGGTGGATCGAAGGCTGCATCGAAGGAATAACCGGTTGGGCAATCTCGAATAAGAACGGACACATGGAAGGCGACGAGCGCGCACGCGACGCTGCGTCCCTCTATGATAAGTTGGAAAAAACGGTCTTACCCCTTTACCTGCAAAACCGCAGCGGTTTCATCGACGTCATGCGCCACGCCATCGCCCTTAACGGTTCGTTTTTCAACACCCACCGAATGCTTCAGCAATACGTCATCAAAGCGTACTTCTAAGGGATTGGCAATCAGGACGCCCCCTGGTCCGCGTGCGGGAAACGGCGACTATACCGTCGGCGCGGCGCTCGAAGCATCCTTGCCGTGATGGAATGAACGGGCTTCGATCGCGGCGGGGCTGGCGCTTTTCGGAGTCATTAATATGTGCAGCAGAATGACCAGCATGCCGTAGCCGATGAACATGACGGCGCCCACGGGCAACGCCGCTCGGTTAAATTCCGACCTGATTTCTTCATGGAGCGGTAGCGTCGGCTGGTAGACTGCGACGACGCCTAGGATATCGCCTTTGGCGTCTGAGATCGGTACGTAGGTAACATATCGCTCCTGAACCTGGCTCTCGGAAGCTTGCCCGGGTTTTTGCCTTTCGATGACGAATCCTACCTCGCCGCCTAGGGCTTCCCGGACTTTTCTATTTTCCGTAGACTGCCGTTGGACCGACTCGCCCAGATTCGACCAGATAGCTCTCAGGTTCCGGTCCCAGACTTTGAGTCCGGACAACTCACGCGACTGGATGGAGTCGAAAAACGACTGGAAAACCCGACGTTGTTGGATGGAATCCCGTGCACTGAAAACCGCCGGATCGACCATTGCAGAAACGCGACTCGTCAGGTAATCCGCGGTTTCAGTCTTTTGCCTCTCGATCGCCCCAGTCCTGATTTCGCTGTAGCGGCTGTAAAGCCAAAGGGCAACCACGCCTAACAGCAATAGCCCGAAAGTAACAACGATCCATTTATAAGCAGATTCGTTCATCGAGGTTCCATTCTTTCCCTTCCACCGAACGCCGTTGCTGACCTCAACCTCATCGCCTTTGGGGCATGATCGAGGGCTTCATCAAGCGAGCTTAATCTTGGTGAGCAGAATTTGTGCCAATGGAATCTCTTGCCGAATCAGCCTACCCAAGAGGAGTATTCTTGTGAAAAATCGTCCCAAGCCGTAAGCAGACGACCGGGGAAACGTTTACGGCATGGGCCAAAAATGTTCTGGAGTCCAAAGCGATAGCCAATTTTTACGAGCCTCACCCGGCGGGGCTTCGGGGCATCAGCCAACACGGGCGAGCTGACAGTCAGGGGGAGTTTCGGCGTAAACGCAGGAGGGGTCTCGTACGCTGAGATCTCCATCGACCCAACCTAAGCAACAACCGACTCTCGTGACATGGGGTCTGTCGCAAGGCGTCGATTGCGCGTCGAAAGGCGCGGTGATAATTTCTCGATGACGAAACCAATCGAGGAATAGATGTCTAAAATCACCGACCCCTGGGACCACCACGATTGGGACTCGAAGAAGTACGTCGCGGATTGGGCGGCCCGGCAGGATGAGCGGGAGGCTGAGCGCCGGGATGTTTTTGAACTGATCGCGCGCACCCTGCCGTACGAACAAGACGTAGCGATCAATATCCTGGATCTCGGCGCCGGCTACGGGGCGCTGAGCCAGTTTCTCCTTGACCGCTTTCCCAACGCCAGCGTCGTGTGCCAGGAGGGTTCCGAGGAGATGGTCAAGCTCGGGCGCGAGCGGATGGCGCGGCTCAACGGACGAGTGAAATTCGTGCTGTGCGATTTCAGCAAATCCGGCTGGTGCCGAAAGCTCAATGGACCTTTCGAGGGGGTGGTCTCCTCGATCGCGATCCATAACGTGCGCTCCCACGACACCATTCGCGAGATTTACGGCGAAACCTATTCGCTAGTCAAACCAGGCGGATGTTTCGTCAATTTCGACCGGATGACGCCGTCGTTGAAGCAGCAGAAAAAGTGGCTGGCGGAAGCGGGCTTTGAAAACGTCCAATGCTTCCGGGACTGGGGGCGAAGAGCGCTGGTCGGAGGGTTCAGGAGGTAGTTCGATGGCGCAGTTAGAATTGCTCAGCGCCGGCGCGGTAAAGCCCGGCCTCGTCCATGTCATTGAAGCTTTCCAGCAGAAAACCGGTCATAAGGTGGACGTCACCTTCGCCACTGCGCCGGAGATCCGCAAACTTATCGGCGGCGGCGCGACGGCCAACGTCGTGGTTGCGCCGCCGCAGTTGCTCGACGACCTGGTCAAAGCCGGGAAAGCCACCGGGGAACGAGTCATGGTCGGGCGCATCGGCGTGGGCGTCATGGTTCGTGAAGGCGCGTCGTTGCCGAAGATCGCTACCGTCGACGAGCTCAGGCAGGCGCTGCTCGAAGCGGATTCCGTGGTCTACAACCACGCCTCCACCGGGATCTATCTTGAGACGCTGTTCGCTCGCCTCGGCATCGCGGCGCAGCTTAAAACCAAAACGACACGCTATCCGGATGCCGCGGCGGTCCTCGATCACGTTAGCAAAGGAAAAAATAAAGAAATTGGATTCGGCGCCACCACGGTGATCGTCGAAGGACAAAGCAAGGGGCTCATATTCGTCGGTCCCCTGCCGGCGGAAATTCAGAACTACACGACTTACGTCGCGATGATGACCGCCGATGGCGCCGCACGCGAGTTCCTCGGCTATCTCGCCACGGACGCGGCCAAGGCAATTCTCGCGGAAGCGGGAATTCAAACCTGAGGCGCCCTGATGCTCTCTAATCCGACTTAACTGCTGAAAAACATTCCACGCAGATGCGCC
>JAUYJC010000555.1 GCA_030688735.1 Deltaproteobacteria bacterium | reverse complement strand
AAGGTCGTCCAAGAACTCGACAAACGGCTCCGTGCTGATTTACGCAAACCGGGCGACTTCAGCCGCGTGCATCCGCTGCCCGCTTCCGGTCAGGAAGTGCCGGACGATTTGGATGCTCGGTTAGTGGTGCTTGGAATCGATCACCCGTATAGCAAAGAGACGAACAGTCCAGCGGAAGTCTTGGCAAAGGCGATTCTCGAATCGCGCGGCAGCTCGCCCCGTCTATATCGCAACACGCTCGTATTCCTGGCGGTGGACAAGACGCGATTGCAAGATCTTGACGAAGCGGCGCGCCGCTACCTGGCCTGGGAATCGATCCTCGCAGAGAAGGAGACGATTAATTTAGATCCACACCAGGTGAAGCAGGCTGAGACGCAGAAGGGAGCGGCCGATAGCGCTGTGACGGCACGCATACCGGAAGCCTATCAATGGCTGCTAGTGCCGGTGCAGGAAACGCCGCAATCAGCGATCGGCTGGCAAACCTTCCGGCTTACAGGTTCCGACACACTCGCTGTTCGCGCCAGCAAGAAGCTGCGTAACGACGAGCTGCTACTGACCGGCTTTGCACCTTCAAGGCTGCAAATGGAGTTGGATCGCGTACCGCTTTGGCGCCTGTCTGCCGGAGCACAGGCAGGCGGAGATAGTGTGGCAATCAATCAGCTCGTCGAGGATTTTGGGCGGTATCTCTACCTGCCGAGATTGAAAGAACCGTCTGTTTTGTTGGGCGCGATTCGCGATGGGCTTGGCTTGCTCACGTGGGAGAAGGATTCGTTCGCATACGCCGACAGCTACGACGAGGGCACTGGACGGTATCGCGGGCTGCGTGGCGGACAGCAAGTGTCGATCGTCGATAGTGACGCGCGTGGACTGCTAGTGAAGTCGGAGAGAGCGCGTAAGCAGCTTGACGCAGAGAAACCCCCGCCTGAGGACCAAAAAACCGATAAAGCTGAAACCGTGCAGAAGCCAGGCGAGGCTCCCCAGGTTCCACCGGTGAAAGCCGAACCACCCAAGCCCAAACGCTTTCACGGCAGCGTCGAACTCGACCCAACACGAGTGGGACGAGACGCCAGTCGCATCGCCGACGAAGTGATCTCTCATCTCTCGGGACTCGTAGGCGCGAACGTGACGGTGACACTAGAAATCGAAGCGAAGATTCCGGACGGTGCGCCGGATACTGTCGTGCGGACCGTCACCGAAAACAGCCGGACTCTGAAGTTTAAGAACCAGGGGTTTGAGAAGGAATAGCAAGCGCTCGTGGGGCCTGGGTCAGAGGGCCTGGGTCAGGCGTGATATTTGCGCTTCAAGGGTTTCCTTTGCACTTGCGCTGACGATGTACCTACCCGCCTTGGCGATCGCGTTGGCGAAAATCATTCTTCGAACTCACTCCGTTGTATGCCGGATTGGCGGATGATTGATTGTAACGTACCGATACGAATTTCGGCGTGATCGGGGACTGGAACAGTGACAGTACCGGAAGGAAGTTTCTTCTGCATTACGACATGGCTGCCTCGCCTGCGGGCTTCTTCAAAGCCAGACTTTCTCAAGATAGCGCAAATGTCCTTGCCGGATAGGACGCGCAATCTAGCCAACCGTTACCTCGACTTGAGTGATGAAAACCTCGTGTCGAAGCCGTTGCTTGAGTTCTTCGGCGGAAGCCGACTCAAAAAACAGCTCCAGCGCTTCGCGTAAGTTGTCGCGGGCCTCTTCTACGGTCTTGCCTTGACTCGCGACATCCAATTCGGGGCACAGAGATACGTAACCATCGCCCTCGCGCTCGATCAATGCGGTCAGTTTCATTGGCCCTCCCTTTTTGGAAAGTATATCAGGGTAACGGTAACACCGCCAACTCGACAACATGGGTCCTCGATAATTCACGGGTTCAAAAAAAAATGGGGCATTCAACATTTCCATTTCTTTTCTCGGTCGTCCTCTCGGCCTTAGGCTCGCCGTCAGACCATGTCCGGGTCTCCAGGGTTCGATTTCTATTTCTGGACTGTCTTTCGAATTGTTGAGTCGTCGAAGTCTGAACCTATACCCTGAGGCCGACTTTCGGGTGGCGCTGGACATCTACCTCCGATTGGAGTAATGAGGCTTTTAAATTAGCCGGGTGTCTTTCGATCCTCCTCAGGGCCGTAGGGTGGAGCGAATCGAGCGCGCGATCAACTGAAATTTATCGGAGTCTCTACCATGGGGTTTGCAATGAAAAGGCCACGATCTTCCTTTCTTCTTTGTGCCATAACCATGCTGACGATTCTCTCATATCACGGCTTGGCTATCGGCGCAGAAAAAGTTCACGTTGGCTACAGCGCGATTTCGGCTGTTACGGTCCCCCTGTGGGCAGCGCAAGAGAAGGGTCTGTTTAAAAAGTACGGCCTGGACACAGAACTGATCTATCTGGCAGGAGGATCGAGAGTGGTGTTAGGGATGGAGGCCAACTCCATTCAGGTTGGTCTTTTCAACGTGGGCTCTGCTGTGGAGGCGCGGCTGGCGGGGGGAAATACCCTCATGACCGGCTCGGTTTACGATGTCTACTATTTTCAGATCTTCGGCAAGCCTGCGATCCAGAGCCCG
>JAUYJC010000550.1 GCA_030688735.1 Deltaproteobacteria bacterium | reverse complement strand
GCCTCTACCACCCGTCGGTTTATTTCCGGGGTCTGGTGTTTATCCATGAGTTCATGGATGGTAGGGACATCAGGCGCCCTCGGATCCCTTTTCTTGGCGGTTTGAACGAGGAGGCGCACGAATCCCTTTTTACGCCAGCTGCCGAAAGGCTCCCGGCCAAAAAATGGATCGATGCTCAGCGACCGGCAAACTATCTCCCCCCTTTCCGCTGCCAGGTCGATCTCTGCTCCACCAGGATAGCCCAACACCGAACCGAATTTGACTCCCACGGCCTCTTCCAGAATTCTAAGGGTCAGATAGCCTTGGCTTGCCGTGCCGGTCTCGCCGCATTTAGGCGGCTCCTTTGCCTTCATGGCATCTTCGATCGACTTGTAGGGCGCGTCTGTGCGCATATAAACAACCTGATGTCTCTTATCCTGCGTCCCGATCCACTTGAATTTTCGTACATCGAACTTAGCCTCTTTGCGCCCGACCAGCTGGTCCATGTAGATGCTGGCGCTGGGCATTCCGATAGTTAATCCATCGGGCTGCGCCACGCCGTAAACGTAATTCGTGGCTATGACCGATCCCGCGCCGGACATGTTTTGAACGATCATATCCGGGGTTCCCGGAATATGTTTATTGATGTGACGAGCGACAAGACGCGCCCAGCGGTCATAAAAGCCGCCCGGACTAAAGCCCACAACAACTCTAATGGACTTGCCTTTGTAGAACGGCTCCTGAGCATACACCGAGCTCTCGCACAAGACGATGGGCAGAGATAGCAACGAGAGTAGAACGACGCCTTCAGTCCTTAATCCCTTTCGGGGCTTACAGGATAAGAAGGGCAGTTTCATAGGTCACCTCCGGTTTGTCCCATTTAAAAACGCTTATAGCAAAAACTATGTAAAAAGGCGAACCGAGTCATTACCTAGCCCAAGGTGAATTTGTGCTAGCCAAAAATTTCAACTCCGTTAATCGCCGGGGTCATCGCCGGGGTCCGGCATAACACTCGATTCTGCTGAAAAACCCTATGAATGCTTCGACGAGACTCAGCATGAACGGAAAATCTCCAATGATTTCAGAAGTTCCTCCGTTCGTCCTGAGGCTCTCGAAGGATGAACGGGGGGTTTTTCAGCGGAATCACACTCGTTACAATCTGTCCGCTAGGACACACGCCTCGGACCACGCAATGTGCGAGTACGTTTAGGATTTTTCGCCCAAGAGACACTGTTTCCCGGCCTTAGCGTCTCACTTTCGCCGCCAAAACCATCCGCGTAAGCTTTTCTCTGTTCCAGCAGTATGTACGTTCCGCCCACCCCGCGACCTGCGATCACTCTCTTAGAGCGCACGTTTCACTTTTAAAAAGCCACCCCTTCCGCTCGCTGAATCCGTCCGATCAATACATCGCGCCGGTCCGAGCTGGTTTTTGTCATCCCCTTGATGACACCTGCCATGATTTCGCAATTGCGAAAACATGGCAATCGTCGATTTTCGCGGAAGAAGTGAGCTCCGTCGTTTCGCTATTTCAGCAGCCGTGCGCCGTAGCGTGTCGGTGCCGATGACGACCTGGTTTTCGCGCCCAAGCTCCTCTTATTTCCCCCTTGATCATATTTTCGTCATTTCGCAATTGCGAAAACACGAAAGGGTCCTCGCCGAGGTCAGACTTCTACGACTGCACTTATTTGGTCGGGGAAATTTTCCCCGTGTCTAGTTGCTTGAGTCGTGATCGGAGAGACGGAAAGGGGGGAAAGTCGGTCGCCCGATCGCTCTGCGATTATCGTCGCCACGCTCGCATCATTGGCCTCTCCGGTGCGAAGCACCGTGGCCGAGTCTCCTTGCCCCTCTGTCCTTGATCACAAATTCGCCAAGCAAATCGTTCTCTGACCTGCGGAACTTGCAATCTCGCGCTCTCTTCGCCCACTTTGGCGCTTTCACGTTTTCGCAATTGCGAAAATGAGAAACCATCGACTCTGCGACGCTCTTTTAGCGGAGCTTTTCTGCGCGGGAAATTTCACGCCCTGTTTTTGCTCTCGCTCTTGTCCGAGTCGTAGCTGAGAAAACGAAAGACTACGCCGGGACTTTTCCGTGCCCGAATCTTCCCCTGACGATAGACCGACCCAATTACCGAGCGAAAGCCGATGGCCCGATGATGCCGGGTGCCGGCCAAGCCTTTTCAAAGGACGGCTTGAGAAGCACGGGGCAAGGAAATCGCGAGATCATTTTCAGCAACTTTCCTCGAGCCATTAGATAAGGGAAAAAGGATGTTTTTCGAATGGCAAGTACCATCAGATCGATACTCTCCTCTTTGACGGCCGCCAGGATTTTTTCCGCCTTGTTCCCCAGGGCCACTTTTCTTCGGATTTTTACCGGCCCTGGGTGGCTGACCGTCTTCTCGATAAAGTGGTAAAGATCCAGCGCTTTCTCACGCAGCAGCCGGTCGATGGGAATTGCAGCCGGAGGATTCAGCATAGGTACGCCTTCCATAAAGGCAAGTAAGTCCAAGAGGGAATCGGCCTCTTTTTTTTGTGTCACATGGAGCACTACGACTTCGGCTTGGGTTGTCTGAGCCAATGAGACGGCATATTTGAGCCCGTCGGCGGAATCCGCTGAGAAATCGATGGGAACAAGAATCTTTCGAACTGTATTCATAAAAATAATCTCCTTAAAAAAAATAATCGAACACAACCGCAGCTGATGATTTTTCATCGCTGGAGTGAGACGCTTCGGACGAGGCGGGAAACAATCAGAGATTGAAAACGGATTTGGAAATGTATCGAGAAACTTTAGGAGTTAAACTGATCCGCAACAACAACGGAGCGACGACAACCCCCCGGAGAAAAACTTGCGCGGGGTCAATCGTGGTCGAAAAACTCTCCGAGCGCGGCTTCGGATCGTCATCCCTGTCAAAAACAAAACTCTCATCTGTTTTACCCGAGCAATCCAAGCCAACCACGCGGGCAGGAACGTGCGAGGCAGCCTTGAGCAGCGGCGGAACATGCTGGGGGCTCCACAAGAAAGTGTCGTTAGTGGCGAAGCTCAGGAACAGAAATTCCAGGCCGAACAAAACCGACAAAACCGATAATTTTTTCTTCACGGGCAGCATAAAGCGCTAAAATCTACTTTTTAGCTTAGCATTGATCGGTGGAATAGCAAGCGACACCGGCTCACAAGCAAATTCTTCATCGAAATGTAACATTCGCCGACTTTGCCGTTCTCTTTGGCCAGCCGATGTTCCGGGAACCCTACGCGCTCGATAATGTGCAGCGTTTGCCCGCGCTGGGAAAGGAGTCAGGCGTCATATTTGCCATTTTCAACCACCACGACTATTTCATCAACCACGTCGCCGGGGTCGGAATGAGGTGACCTCCATAAGTATCCCCTGTACCCTGTAACGCTGTACGCATGCTGTACAATGTCGCCGAATGGGAGTTCAGCTTGCCTCACCGAGCGCTTTCGAGTATAGGAGAAATTCTATGGGAGATGTGTTACCGAGTTTGCGTGTGGCTGCGATTCAAGCGGCGCCGGTTTTTCTTGACCGGGAGGCTACCACTGAAAAGGCTTCACGGTTGATCAGAGAGGCTGGCGCGGGGGGTGCCAGGCTTGTGGGCTTTCCGGAGGGTTTCATTCCCGGGCATCCGCTCTGGTACCACTTTCTTTCGGCGAGTAGCGGGCGAAGCCGCCAACTTGCCACCCAGCTCTTTTTGAACTCGGTCGAGGTGCCGAGCCCAACCACAGATCGACTCTGTCAAGCGGCGCGCGAGGCGGGAGTCTATGCGGTCATCGGTTTTTGCGAGCGTATGCCGGGGACAACGGGCACGATGTACAACAGTCAGCTATTTGTGAGTCCGCACGGTGAGATCATTGGAAAGCGGCAAAAGATTATGCCGACCGGCGGCGAGCGGCTGGTTCATGCGCTGGGTTCCGGTGATGGATTGCGACCGGTTGAAACCGAGTTCGGGCCGGTGAGCGGACTGATCTGCGGCGAGAACTCCAATCCGTTGGCTGTTTTTACGTTGCAGGCTCTGGGCACACGCGTTCATGTTGCCAGTTGGCCGTCACACTTCTCTGAAACGCAGCCGATGCTCGATGCCATTGAAATCAGCACACGGGCGCTGGCCTATCAGGGCGGCGTGTTTGTCGTTAATTCGGTCGGGCTGGTCAGCGATGAGATGATCGAGATGCTTGCAAGCAGCGAAGAGGACCGCCGGTTTCTGAAGCGCCGGCAGGAGGAGAACGGCGGAGCGTCGATCATCGGTCCGCGCGGTCGGTTCATTGCCGGTCCTATGGGACCCGGAGAGGGAATCCTGTACGGCGACATCAACCTGAACGAAATAGTTACCCGTAAGGTTATTCAGGATTTTGCCGGACACTACAATCGGCCGGATCTGTTCACGCTTACACTCAACTCCAGCTCGCCCTCACTGTTCCGGACCACGGAATCATCGTCCCAGATACTGCAGGAAAAAGGAACGAACAAGCCCAACAGTCCTGAGGAACCGGTTCTTGTTTCGGCGAAGTTGCAGGGGCGATCTGGGAATCACTAAGATAAGAACCGCAAATATCAGCGCCTCCTCTGGTCTTGCGAACGATTGTAGTGTTAGGAGTTGGGGGGAATTAGGGTCTGCCATAACACTCTTTACAATCTGTCCGCTAGGACACACAGGTTGAACCACGCCATGTGTCAGTCCGTTTAGAATTTATCGCCCAACCGACACTGTTTCCCGGCCTTAGCGCATCACTTCCCACCTTTGTTCCAATCGTTCCAGCCGTTCAAACCGTTCAAGCCGTTGACGGAATTAAACGAAAAGTTTAGGGACGATGTTGGTTGCCGAACAAGCGAGAATAGTAACCAAATGGTTTTCGTTCCTCGGCCCAGGGCGGGAAGATGCGCCGCCGCACTTTCATGCTCCTGATGACGCTTGCCATGATTTCGCAATTGCGAAAAGGTGGCAAGCTGACTGAAGAATCGGATCCACGCTTCATGCGTCGGCTTTAATCCGTGCGGCGACGGGGTCAGCGACGGGGTCAGCGACGGGGTTAGGGTCAGCGACGGGGTCAGGCCTGAGGGTCAGCGACGGGGTCAGGCCTGAGTATTGACTATTTGGCCAACACGCCGGCGAGCTTCTGCTCCGTTTGTTTATCCCGACGTGGCTGATACCAACCATACAGCCGGGCGATCATCGACGCGTCCCGATGAAGCCAGCCTGCCAACTCCTTGGTCGTTAGCCCACACCATTCCCGCGCTAGATAAACTAACTGCGCTCTTACCGCCACCCACTGGACACACGGGTCGGGCCACGCGATGTGTAAGAACTTTTAGAATTTTTCTCCCAAGAGGCACTGTTTCCCGGCCTTGCGCATCACTGCCCACACCGGCTCCAATCGTTTCAGCCGTTCAACCCGTTCAAATCGTTGACAGAATCAAACGAAAGAAATTGGAAATTGGGGCCTTTCTACGCTGATGATCAGTGGGCTGCTGGCGACGGTGGCGATTGAGATCTCGTGCAGAATCGAGGACCGTGTCTTGAAATGGCGGCTGGACGTAACTATTTGACCACTGCGAGCAAAGTGCATGTCGATACCTGTTAGAGACTTTCTTTACTCTTGCCAAGGTCCTCTCCTTTACATAGGATCCCCTATGATAGCCTCCTTGTGTTAGGTTTTTTGTTGTTTTCTTTTGACAAGCAAAACCTGAAACGCCAATTGCAGCAACCAATCCCAATGCCAGAGGGCGCAAGCCGGAAAAGTTTGATGACGATTTTTTTTCGCAAACGGAGGTGAAAATGGCAACCTATACTATGTTAAAGCCAACCGCAGTCGGTAGAACCAAAAGGGCGTCCCTGGCGCCGGGTCTGGATTCACTTCACGGTAAAACGGTCGGCATACTAAGTAACCAGAAGATAAACGCCGATGAGGTACTTGAGGCCATTCTCGCAGCGATGCAGGAAAAGTATAGGATCGCGAGGGTCATCAAGCGGACCAAGCGAATCCAGTCACAGCCCGCGCCATCTGAGGTTATGAATGACCTTGTCAATTTGTGCGACGCGGTGGTCCACGGCGTCGGCGATTGAGGGTCATGCTCGTCGTGGTGTAGCCACGACAGTGTGGAGCTTGAGCGAAGAGGAGTGCCAACGGTTTCTGTCTTCACGACGGTCTTTGCTTCACTCGCTAAATCTGAGGCCGAAGTTCTTGGGCTAAAAGACTTTCGTCTTGTCACGGTCCGCCACCCTATGGAGACTATGTCGCAGGAAGAGATATCAGAAGCGGTGAATAATATAGTGGACGAAGTTGTGCGCGGGCTGATTGGTGACAGGGGAGTAAGCGATCGAAACGTCACTAGGTGATAGGTCCAAACAAGGAGAATTTGGTTCATGAGGAATATAGACGATCAAGTCCAGGTCGAAGGAACTGAAGAGACTGTCTACGAATACTTCCTCTCCAAAGGCTGGACCGATGGTCTCCCGGTCATTCCTCCTACAATCGAAAGAGTCGAGGCATTCCTGGCGGAAGCAAATGTGACGTCAGACGATATCATTGGAGTCATCCCACCCAAATGGGTTGAACTTAACGTCGAAAAGCTGGCCGTCAATGCGGTCATGGCCGGCTGCAAGCCAGAGTATATGCCGGTGCTGGTAGCCGCGATCAAGGCCATGTGCGAGTCGGCATTTAACCTGTACGGCGTCCAAGCGACGACGAATCCGGTCGGTCCCATGCTAGCGGTCAACGGGCCGGTTGGAAAGCGAATTGGGCTGAGCGCCGATACGGGAGCCTTGGGTCCCGGATGGAGGGCGAATGTGACCATCGGTCGGGCAATAAGACTTGTGCTTATCAATGTGGGCGGGGGAACTCCCGGTGATATGGACAGGGCAACGCAGGGTATGCCCGGCAAGCTCTTTTTTTGCTTCGCTGAAAATGAAGAGGCAAGCCCTTGGGAACCGTTCCATGTTGAGAAAGGTTACCCTGCGGATACCAGCACAGTAACCGTTATCGGGGCAAGTGGGAGCCTCAATCTCATCGATCAAGGAAGTCTCGACGCCGAGGGGCTGCTAAAAACTTTCGCGAGCGCTCTCTCTGTCATTGGCACAAATAATATTTATTTCGGTGGGGATCCTGTATTGCTCATCTCACCGGAACATGCGGATACGCTGAGCAAGGGAGGATTCAATAAGCGCGACGTGAAGGAGCACTTGTTTAATTCTGCTTGCACTCCGGTAGAGCACTTCTCCCGGGACAACGTGGAAAGAGTGCTGATGAAGCGGAGACCACATTTGTTCGAAAAGGGGATGCCGGGCTGTATTCGCCCCATCGACGAGCCCGACGACCTGATTGTGCTCGTGGTAGGCGGTCCCGGCAAGCATTCTGCGTTTGTTCCAACCTTTGGGGTCAATCGGAGCGTGACCAGGGTAATCTCCTGACCCTGAGAAGGATCCCATGCCAGATACCTCGGTCGTCGGGAAATCTGCAAACCGTGCCGATGCCGCCAAGAAAGTTACGGGGCAGGTTCTGTATGTCGGCAACATCGAGATGCCCGGCATGCTTCACGTCGCCGTCCTCAGAAGTCCTCACCCTCACGCGCGCATCATCCGCATCGAAAAATCCAGGGCGGAATCGCACAAAGGTGTGGCGGCGGTTCTTACCGGCTCCGATGTCGCCGCCATGCCCGGCGTGGATCCTTATTTTGGTCCGGCATTCCGGGACCAGCCGATCCTGGCCATTGACCGCGTGCTCCACGTCGGAGATCCGGTGGTGGCGGTGGCCGCGGAGGACCTCCGCAGCGCGCAGGACGCCTTGGAGCTTGTCGAGGTCGATTATGAGCCATTGCCGGCCGTTCTGGACGTGTTTGAAGCGATCCGGCCAGAAAGCCCGGTGATCCACGATGAGATCCGTCCCCCCGCACGCTCGTTTGCCGACTTGGCACACCTGAGACCGGCTGGGAAGTCGAATATTTGCTATCACTACAAGCTAAGAAAAGGGGACGTAGAAAAGGCATTTTCCGAGGCGGACCGGATTTTCGCCGACACATTCAGCTCTCCCCCTTCCCAGCATGTGCCGATGGAGACCCACGTGACGCTGGCCTTTCTCGATGAAAACCAGCGCCTTAACCTATGGTCAGCGACTCAATCGCCATCCTTTGTGCGGACCGAACTTGCGAACATTCTCGGCCTGCCCTTGAACCGTATCCGTGTTCGCGTTCCCTACCTGGGCGGAGGTTACGGGGCCAAGGTTTACGCCAAGCTCGAGCCGCTGGTGGCAATTCTCGCCCTGATAACGCGCCGGCCCGTGCGCTACTGGCTCAGCCGCGAGGAGGAATTTCAGACCATCACCAAGCATGGTGTTGTGTTCAATATCAAAACGGCAGTGAAGGATGGTCTCATCACTGGCCGTGAATGCCGCGTCTACTGGGATACCGGCGCGTACGCGGAGATTGGACCGAGAATAGTACACAAGTCCGGCTACACCTCAGCCGGCCCCTACCGAATCCCGAACGTCTCCATCGACTCCTACTGCATTTACACCAACAAGCCGCCGGCGGGGGCCTTTCGCGGCTTCGGCGTCCCCCCGCTCGTATGGGCCTATGACTCGCAGATGGACATGATCGCACGCGCCCTCGCAGTAGATCCGGTGGAATTCCGCATGCGCTATGCCCTGGATGAGGGGGAGCCTTTTGACACGGGAACGCCTGTCCGGGCGTTTGGCCTGAAGGCTTGCATAAGAGAAGCGGCTAACGCCATCGGGTGGTCCACGCCGAGAGCCAAAACGGTTGCAGGGATGCCGCGGGGAAAAGGCATCGCCGCGGGGGTTAAGGCCGTGCTCACGCCGTCGATCTCTGGGGCAATCGTCATCATGAACGCTGACGGAAGTGTCAATGTCTTGAGCAGCACTGTGGAAATGGGTCAGGGCTCCGAAACCACGATGGCGCAGATCGCGGCCGAGGAACTCGGTGTCGGCTTCGATAAGGTGCATATCGTCCAGCCGGATACAGACGTCACACCCTACGATACGATAACGGCGGGGAGCCGCTCGACTTACCACATGGGAAACGCCGTACGGATGGCCGCTGCCAAGGTCAAGATGGAACTCTTTGCCGCTGTGGCTTCAAAGCTCGAGGTAAGTCCGGATGACCTTGTGGTGCGGGATGGGCGCATCTTTGTGCGCGGTTTTGAAGAGCGCGGCATGACCATCCCGCAGGCCTTCCTGGCAAAATTCGGCAGCCTTGGCACAACCATTACCGGCGAAGCGGTTTGCCAGACGAGCGCTATCCCTATGGACCCTGAAACAGGATTGTCTGAGAAATGCACCGAATACTGGTTTCCTTCCGCAACCGCTGCTGAGGTGGAAGTAGATCCAGAAACTGGAAAAGTACGCGTTCTTAGCCTTTACAGCGTGGGTGATGCCGGGACCGCGATCAATCCAAAGCACTGCGAGCAGCAGCTTATAGGCGGTGCCATCGCGCATCTCGGACAGACGCTGTTTGAGTTTCTCAGTCTGGAAGATGGCCAAATCCTCAACGGGACGCTGCTCGATTATCAGATCGCTTCGATTCGGGATTTTCCCGAGACCATCAAGCCTGTCCTCGTTGAGGTGCCTCTTGCGAGCGGCCCGTTTGGAGCCAAGGGGGTAGGAGAGACCGGCGGCCTTACAGTCTCGGCTGCTATCGCCAATGCTGTGGAGGACGCGGTAGGAGTGAGGATTAAAGAGCTGCCAATTACGCCAGAAAAAATCTTTCGCGCCCTCGCTCTTCATATTGACTCTCCTCGTTGATATATAAATGGGCCAACTCTGGGAGGAAAATTTGAGCCCGACAAAAACTTTAGCCACCTACGCGGCGAATCTTTCCTACGGGGAGATTCCCACAGCCGTTACCGAGCGCATGATCGATTGCGTTCTGGATAGCCTGGGAGCCGCGATTTACGGTGTTTCGCTTCCGTGGAGCCAGGCGCTAATCGGATACGCGCGCCGCTACGGCGGTGGCGGAAAAAGCTCCATTTTTGGCGTGAACGAGAAAAAAGTTCAAGCGCCCTTCGCCGCTCTGGCCAACGGCGGGCTAATCCATTCCTTCGAACTGGACAACGTGCGCCAGCCTGGGGCCGGCGTCCATGCCGGCGCGACCTTGGTTCCTGCCGGATTCGCCGTGGCCGAAGACTTGGGAGCAAGCGGCGCGCAGCTTTTAACCGCGCTCATTGCCGGTTGCGAGGTGATGTTTCGGATCGGCCACGCCTGCCGGGAGACCTCGGAGAAGCTCGGCTTTCATGCGCCGGGCCTGACGGGTCCCCTCGGGGCTGCAGCCACGGCCGGACATCTGCTCGGCCTCAATCCCGATCAGATGGTTCATGCTTTCGGTATTGCCGCATCGCTGGGGTCGGGCATCCTGGCGTTTGCCAAGTCCGCAACCGGCGGCATGGTAAAGAGGCTTCACCTGGGACGAGCGTCGGAAGGAGGCGTTTTGGCCGCGACGCTGGCGCGCGACGGCTTTAGCGGGCCCGAGTGCGTCCTTGAGGGGGAGTTCGGTTTTCTTCACGTTTACAGCCGGGAGCCGGATTTCACCCGGCTTACGCGCGCTCTGGGCGAAGAGTACGAGGTCATGAAGATCTGCATGAAGTGTTTCCCCTGCCACATAACCGCACAGGCGCCGATCCAGGCCGTGCAGGAACTCAGAGCGAGACACCCTTTCGCTGCTGAAGAGGTTGCTGACATCACCATCGCGGGGGCGGAGAAGATGATTACGCATCATAACATCGTCGAGCCCAAGGATGTGATGATGGCGCAGTACAGCGTTCCTTTCTCCGTTGCTCTTTCGCTGCGGCGGGATCCCAAAGACCCCCGTAGTTTCGCTGAGGAGAACATTGCGGACCCCGTGATTCTCTCCCTTTGCCGAAAAATCAGACTGGTCGTCGACGAAACTTCCCGCAACCTCGAAGGCTATCTCGGGGCGCGAGTTACCATTCGCTTGGGCAACGGTCAGGAGCTAACCCGTGAAGTGAAATCGTTCAAGGGGTCCCCTGCCGATCCGTTAAGCCGAGCGGAGGTCGCCGAGAAATTTTTTACTCTGACGGCGGCGATGGGTAGAGAGACTGCAGAAAAGCTCTTCCAGCGCGTTGAAAGACTGGCCGCGGAAAAAAACGTCGGAGCGCTACTATTGCGAGCGGGTTAAATAAGTTCACGTTCGAGGAAAACAAGTTTTCCGGCCGCAGCCGATGGGCCCTGTCCGAGCGACGCTCGGAATCTAAAATCCCAGATTGCCAGCAGGGTCAGGCCTGAGTCTGGATTCTGGCGTCGCGCCGAGAGTTGATTTGGTTCGGCATAATATTGTTTACAATCTGCTCGCTAGGGCACACCGGTTGGATCACGCTGGTGAGAACTTTTAGAATTTCCCGCACAAGAGACACTGTTTCCCGGCCGTAGCGCATTACTTTCACCACCATCGCCAGTCGCCAGGGTGAAGTCTTTCCCTTTCTGACCTCTTTAAGCACGAGTGTTACTGTCAACCAAGGTATTCGCCCCTTTCCATAGGTAGTTTTTCCCTAGACAATAGGTTCTTTATTCCCACTTTTCAGGTATTTCCCGAATCGATTTTTTCCCCAAGGCGAGTTAAATTAGAAACGAAATTAAGAGGCCAATCAGACTTGGAAGGAGGAACCAAACCATGAAACGCTACCACGCCAATCACCCAGTCAAGGCGGGTTTTTACTGGACTCCCGCGCGCTGGGAGATCATCACCGTTCCGAGGGAGGGCGGCGTGCTGCCCGGCGGTGAAGAAATCACTTACGTCGGGCTTCCCGTAACGCTGGTGATGCTGGCCGGCGCGATGCTCGGGGCGGCTTATGTGATCTTTCTCCCCTTGATCGGATTTGTGATCTTCTTTGGCTTTGCCGGCAAGAAACTCTGGCACATGTTGGGCAAAGCGCTGAGGCCGATGGTGCCGAATCCGGCGCGGGCCCCTGAAGAAGAAGACTAGCGAGTCGAGCGAGCGATTTGGATCGGGACAGAGACGGGTCACCCCGTCAACTTGACGATTCCTCGCTGGAGGGCGAACTTAATCAGTTCGGCCCTGCTGTGGATGCCGAGGTCCGGTGTTAGGCCGATGTCAGACTTGCGTTATTTGAGTTTATGAAAAGTTAGCGTCAGTGTTTCGTGTTTTCGCAATTG
The DNA here is from genome assembly GCA_030688735.1 of Deltaproteobacteria bacterium. Lineage (GTDB taxonomy): Bacteria > Desulfobacterota > Binatia > UBA9968 > UBA9968 > JACPFE01. Next base: position 3,281 of record JAUYJC010000550.1, on the reverse strand, counting down.
CGAAAACACGAAGCAGCGGCAAGCTGCGTCTCGCATAACACTCTTTACAATCAGTCCGCCAGGACACAGGGGGCGGACCCAGGGTGAATTTGTTCTCGCGAATTTGTTTGAAAAATCAACGATGGCCCACCTTTTGGAAAACACGACAAATCAATTGGTTATGGAGAGAACAAATTTACCGTGGGGGCGGACCACGCGATGTGTGAGTACGTTTAGAAATTTTCGCTCAACAGACAGCGTTTCCCGGCCTCAGCGTATCGCTTTCGCCGCCAAACTCTTCCGCGCAAGGCCCTCTGTGCTCCAGCAGTGCGTACGTTTCCCCCACTCCGCGACCCGCGAGCTGTCATAGAGCGCATGTTTCACGTTTAAATAGCCACCCCCCATTCCGTTCACTTTATCCGTCCGATCAATACATCGCGCCGGTCCGACGGGGTTCCTTTCATCCTCTTGATGATACTTGCCATGATTTCGCAATTGCGAAATGGTGGCAAACGTCGATTTTCGCGAAAGAAGGAAATCATGCCAGACAAGGGAAACGGGTACAGGCTGATTTTGGGGGACTCAGAAATTGGGAAAGTAGCCCTTTAATCTCCCCTCGCTTTAATTCCCCTGACCACGGGTTTCTTGGGTTTAGGCTGGCGCCGGTTGGGGCCCCAGACGCGCTGGAAATAGCTGTCTGCCAGGTGGAGCGCTCCCACCGGGTTATGCGCCAGTACGCGGTCCTTTGCCACGAGCGTCGTCGCCAGTCCCTTGGAGTAACGGAAGAAAAGACTGTCGTGGCCGACGCACAGCCCAAGGACGATGTTGAACTCGCAGCCTGCGCGGTTTAAAAATTCTGCTTGAGAGATAGGGTTGCACATCGACTCGTGCTGCCCAGGCCTGATCTTCTCTTCATCGCGCAGCCCGATCTTTTCCTTGCAGACCGCGCCGTTCTTACAAGCGATCGAAGCGACCTCGAAACCGTGACTCTCAAGAATACCGCTGAGCGTATGGGCGAGGTCGACAAAGCTAATGCAGGTGGCGATACCGAGCTTGGTAAAACCCATCTTCTTGGCAAAGGCGCAAACCTCCTCCACCCGCGTCCACTTGCAGTAGCCCTCGCTTTCCACCAGGGCCGAGGCTTGAGCCACTTGGCGCACGAAAGGATCTTTGTCATAGGTCTCCCATGCGGCGTCAATCGCTTCTTGGTCCACCTTTGACGGACAGAAACCAGGTCTCAGTTCCTCGGCTTCTCCGTCGCGGCAAGTCCGAACCGTGGGCGGGCAATAGGCGCATCCAGGGTAATCGTAATTCATATGGGTATCTCCTCAATTATATGATTCTGCTTTTATCATCTATGACCTCACTCGACAAAGGGCCATCGCGTGCTGCTGGTTCTCGGGCTGCAATCCCAATGGGCCGCCCCTTGCCCTCACGCTCTTGGGAAGCTAAACAATAAGCGTGGGCCAAGTGCGGCTCCCCGCTAAATTAACATGGCGTGCAACGCGAATTCACGTTACAGCTCCATTAGATTTTCAGAGGCCTAAAACGACAAACGAAAGTGAGCATGGCAATGGCTAAACTGACAATGGCGTGCGACGCCCCGGAGTTGGCGCTCCTCAAGGCTGGAGCAGCACGCTTCGGCGATCTCGAAGTCGAAATCCAACGCGTCCAGCCGCGCGAGCGGCACAAGCGCATGGCCGAGTCTCTGGCCTTCGACATCTGCGAGTTTTCCATCGTGGATTATCTGAACGGCGTCGAGCGCGGCCTGCCCTTCACCGCCATTGCGACCTTCCCGCACCGGATTTTTCGCCACCGCGATATCTGGGTATCGGGCGGCGCCGCCGTCAAAGAACCGAAAGACCTGGCGGGCAAGCGCGTCGGCATCCAGAGCTGGACCAATTCGGCGAGTGTCTGGCAGCGCGGACTTCTGGCGCAAGACTACGGCGTCGATTTGGCTTCCATCGAATGGGTTGCTGAATCGGGCGCGCATGGCATCGGAGGAGCCAAGTGGGCGCGCATCGCGACCAAGCCGCGCGAGCGCACGTTGGACCAGATGCTGGCGAGCGGCGAGATCGACGCTCTGATGCTGCCGCGGCCGCCGGAGCTGACGCCCGAAGAGATGGCGCGCATCCGCAGGCTCTTCCCCGATTATTCCACCGCCGAACAAGAGTACCGCGCTCGCAGCGGAATTTTCCCGATCATGCACGTGATGGTCATAAAGAACGAATTACTCCACAGCAATCCAGGAATCGCGAAGATCGTTTCCCACGGCGTCCAAGCCGCCTTGGACACGTTCATGGAACGGAAACGGTTGACCAGCGGGCAAAGCATCGTCTGGCCGGAACTCAATTGGCCGGAACAAGACAAACACCTGGGACCTTATCCCTGGCCTGCGGGCGTGGAAGCGAATCGCAAGGAGCTGGCCGTGCTGATCGAGTACGGTGTCGAGCAGGGAATCTTGAGCCGGCGCATCGCGCCGGAGGAGCTATTCGGCGCCAAGGCATAACCACCGGTGGAAATCGGGTAACAGCTAAATTTGGTTGCCGACCCGGTGTCCGCCATCGAGACGGGGCTCTATGTGCGAATTCTGTAAACAGACCCAGGTCACCATTGAGAAGTTGACCTCCGGCGAACAATTCCCATGTGAGTGGATCTCGGAGGAATTCGGCCCTGGAGCCTGCGCTGGGTTGGCCTTGTACTCTGTTTCCGAATGGTACGTTGAAGATCATCTGTGCGACGCTCACACCGTCGCGACGGAAAAGGAGATGGAGGAGGGCTTAGGGGAGGTTTTGGATAGCGCGGGGTTCCGCTCTCAGTTCGAAATCCGCCCGATCAAACAAGAGGAGACTTGCGACTACTTTGCGCCGGATTCGGCCGACTGGGAACCCTGCGGGAAAAAGGCCACCTTCGCCAAATATATACTCGACACGTCTCTTGTTTGCGCGGAGCATGCTGCGGAGATGAGCCAAGAGTCCGAGAAGGCATAGCCCGGGGGCTATGGGGTCTAACTGCCGCCAACCTGATCCACGCGCTTCAGTCGTCAACTCGCGCTCGATTTCTCTGTTCGTCTACCTTTGCCGTCTATCCTCCCAACGCCGGCATCACCTTGGTCGCGAACCAATAAGGATTGAGACGACTTCAGAAGTCGTTTCAATCCATTGTTCAAGAAGCCCGGCTGGATTGGCACGGACGTTGCTCTTTAAGAGGGGATTGCTTCGAGAAGGAGAAGGGAACCGAAACCCCGTGAGTTATGTTCCAAATCGCGAACCGGAGATTGCGATCGGTGGTGCCAAGAGGTA